>JBAWFB010000271.1:0-59594 GCA_049591495.1 Solirubrobacteraceae bacterium | reverse complement strand
GAGCGACAGCCGCGGGACGCTGGCCGTCAGCTCGCGTGGCCCGACCGCGAGAAAGCTGCGTCCGGTGCTCGCCACCCAGCTCACCCCGGGGGGCCGCTCATCGCGCGGCTGCAGGTAGCTGAGCCGTGCGTCGCCGTCGAGCACATACACGACCACCGGCTCGTCCTCTCCGGTGGCACTCAGCTGGTGAACATGCACCTCCTCGGCGCCCATCACATCGATCAGCTCGCGCGCGAGCGCGCCGAGCACCGCCTCGCCGTCCTGCGCAAGATCAGCCAGCGAGGTCAGCCGGCGCACGCCGGCGAGCACGGACCCAACATCGGCGTGAGGACCCTCTGCGTTGGCCTGCGTCGCGTTGGCCGCGTGTGCACCGGTGTCGGCCGTGTGGGCGCTCATCCCCTCAATCTAGCGGGCTACCGCGACGGTTTGTGAACAACGTGATGCCCAGACCGGTGGCGCGTGGACCGGTGGCGATGGCGCCGGCGCCGGTGGTGCTCGCGCGGACATCCCGCCACTTTGATCTTCGTGCGCTGTTTGATCACCTTGCCGTTTTGCGCTGTGATCGTGGTGGGCATCACAAGCGACCGCTTGCAGACATTGCCAGTCGCAGTCAGCGCCGAGTTCTTGCCCGTGGGCAGCCTGGTTTCAAAACTCGAGATCGGCACGTCGGGCAACGACGCGAAATCGGACGTGGTGATGTTTTTCTGGATGTTGGTATTGCCGACGAGGATCACGGTCACGCCGTCGCCGCTCAGCACGAGATCGAGGTCGGGGAACGCCACGCCGCCGTGGGAGACGAACAGGGCGTAGCCGGTCAGCTTGCCGGGCAGCACCGGCGTGGTGACGGCCGCTTCACCGACGCGCGACTGCGGGCATCCGAACGGGTTTGCGTTGAACATCGCTTCCGGACAGGCGTTGTTGAGCGTGCTGGTACGCGAAGGCAGGATCTTCGGCAGCGCGACCAGCACCGACTTGATGTTGGCCCGCGCGCCCGCTGGGAAGGTGACCTTCACGTTCAGCGCGGCACCATTGGCACGTGACGTTTTCGCGTTCGAGGAAGCGGTGAATTTTGGTGCAAACGCGAGCGCGCCGCAGTTGGTCGCTTGGAACGGCGTCGATAGAGACTGGGTCGTTTCCAGCGTCGAAGTGAGCGTTGTGGTGGTTGCCAGCGCACCACAATTTGTGGGGTTGATCGTGAAGTTGGGACGGTTGACGGTCACGTTCAGCGATTTCAGGCGCAACGGGACACCGCCAACGATCGTGGGAAGTTGGCTTGAGACCGTTATCTGTGAGGTGAACGGGTTGACCGTGATCGTGGCGCGCGTGACGATCTTGCCGTAGTCGAACGGCCCCACTTTTTCAGCCGGCACGGCCACCGACAGGCCATAGGGGGCGCCTGCGTAGGGGCCTGTCAGGTAGGCCGTGCCGGACAGTGAGTAGGGGCTCGGACCCGACCCAACCGACACGCTTGCGGTGCCGATCTGACTGGCCGACCCGCATTCGCCTGTCGCCGCCTGCGGTTCCCCGCACAGTGTGACCGACGGGATCTTGCCGACCAGACCCTCGGGCAGGGTGGTGGAGAGCTTTGACAGGTACTGCTGGCCATCGGCGCGCGCCAGGCCAAACGCAAAGCTCGTGTTGGCGCCGCCTGTCGTGGGCGTAGACGCGGCGCCCTGGCCGAGGGTGAAGGGAAGCGGTGCGGGGCACGCGCCGCCTTTGCCGTTGGAGTCGACTGTGAATGGGCTGCTGAACGGGTTCGCCGCGGCCCCACCCGTATATGGCGTGAGGGCGGCGGCTGTCGTCGCAGCGCCGCACACAAGTGGATTGGCCAACGGAGTCGTCGCGGTGCCGTTGAACTTCAACCTGAAGTTTTCAAATGGCACCTGCGGACCGTCTGAGACCGTGGTGATCAGCTGGCCAGTGCTCGGGTTGGCGCTGACCTTGCCTTCCAAGCGAACGCCGACGCCATATTGAGGCGCTTCGGCGGCGATGAAGATGCGGTACTCCGTGCCCGAGTTGGGTTCCTGGCTTTCGGGGGCGCCCGCGTAGATGTTGCCCGCCAGCGACCCATTGGGTATTCCGGGCGCTTCCACAGAAACCGAGCCGACCACCGATTTCGCCGGACAGCCGATCGGCTTGTTGGTTCCAATTCCGATCTGTTCATTGGTGCACGCTTCAAGCCCATTCGCCGCTGACGGGTTGAGCGTCATTCCTTCAGGTAGAGCCACCTGGGCAGTCTGCAGGTCGGGTGAATTTGGCTTTGCAGGTTCTTGGGTCGTTTGCGGAACGTGCAGGACGACTTCGGTCCCATCCGGTGCGTCAGATTGGGTGGTTTCAGGTTTTTGGAGGATCGACGGGTCGAATTCCAGCGAACCGCATCCGCTGGCGGTTACGGGCGTTTGGTTTTCGTAGGCAAGGTAGTGACCAGGATTTTCGTGTGAGTCGACGTGTAGATAGGTAATCGGGCGTTCTGTGCACGTGCTTGGAAGCGTGATGAAGGCTTTTGGGCTCCCAACATGCGTGTGTTCTTGGGGTATGCCCCAGAAGATCAGCTTGGACTCGACGAGTTCCGGTGCCGTTGGGATTTCGTTGATCTGAAAGAACTCGTGATAGTCCCCAGTAGGAACTTTACTGCTTTCTTCACCCGCAGCCGGGGGTTCGTGATACCAGCTGATGCCGCCTTCGAGATAGAGGATCGCGCTGATACCGAGCAGCGACAGCGTTTCGCTTTTGACTTCAACTCCGAACCTCGCAGGCTGGCCGTACTTGCGTGCCATGTTGTAGACGGGGAACTTTTCGGTGACCGTCAGGGCTCCTATTGGGACTTTTAGAATGCCCGCGAGAATCGTTTCGGGAACGTTCACGGTCCCGGTCGCTTCGTCTTCGCCCACCTTACTTTCCAGCGGACATTTCGATTCTTTGAGCTGAGCTTCGGTGCACACTTCGGTGGCTTCGGGATTCACGCTCAGGCCCGAAGGCAAGTCAACGCGCACATCCTTGACGTGGTCTTCCGGCTGCTTTGCGCCAAGGACCTCTTTGTAGTTCATTTCAAAGTCGGTGATTCCGAAGTCGGGATGTCCGGCCGCCTGGGTGAAGAATCTTTCTTCTTGTTCCTGTTCGGTGCCCGCGTCTTTACAGGAGGTGAGCTTGCAGGTCCCGGCTTCCCACCTCTTGACCCCGAATTCGGCGTGCGCCAGCGGCGAGGAAACCGCCGCGATGGAGCACGCGAGTGCACTTGCAAGCCAGATACGAGTATTGAGCTTCACGACGCCCTCCCTCCGGGACCGAACCCACCGTCTTCGACCCCGCCATCGATGCGGGTAGTTGACCTATACCCGCATCGATGCGCCCCAATCGTCTATCTGAACAAGACGGCAGCGTACGCCGTCGAGCTCTTCTGCCCTTTGGCCTTCGGTATGAAGCCGACGCGAACCTTCGTCGCGAGCGGAGCGTTACCCTTCAGTGGCACTTCAAGGGTCACGTTTTGGCTTTTGCCGGGGTGCTTGTAGACGGTCTTGAGGTTCGTGCCGCCACCGCTGACACGTCCCGCGGCCGGCACCTTGACCGTGACGATCACCTTGTTGCCACGCACCGCATGAGAGACGATCGTGACCGGGCAGTTGGACACCGCGATCTTGGTGTTCTGCTTGACCACCTTGCCGTTCTGGCCGGTGATCGTGGTGGGCATCACCAGCGATTGCTGGCAGATGTTGCCGATCGCGGTCACAGCCGAGTTTTTGCCGGTCGGGAGGTTCTCTTCGAAGCCCGAGATCGGCACGTCGGGCAGCGACGCGAAGGTCGTCGTCGTGATGCCTTTCTGGATATTGGTGTTGCCCACCAGGACCACGGTGACGCCATTCCCTGTCAACAGGAAATCGAGGTCTGGGAACGACCGGCCACCGTGCGACACGAAGATCGCCGGACCGGTCAGCTTGCCGGGAAGGACCGGTGTGGTGACGGTCGCCCCGCCAACACGCGAACTTGTCGGGCACGAGTACGGGTTCGCGTCGAACACCTTTTCAAGGCAGGCTTTGCTGAGCGTGGTCAAACGCGACGGTAGTTGCTTGGGCACCGTGACCACCACCGACTTGATGTTGGATTGCAGCCCCGTGGGATAACTCACCTTCGCGTTCAGCGCGGCGCCGTTGGCTCTTGAGGTTTTGCCGTTGGAGGACGCGGTGAACTTGGGTTTGAACGCGAGCGCGCTGCAGTTCGTCGCCTGGAATGGCGTGGAGAGCGTTTGTTTCGCCCCGAGACTCGAAGTCAGCGTCGTTTCGGTTGCGAGCGCGCCGCAGTTGGTGGGGTTGACGAGGAAGCCTGGCGTCGTGATCGCGACGCTGAGCGCTTTCAAGCGCAGCGGGATGCCTTTGAAGATGGTGGGCACCGCGCCCGCCACCGTCACCCGTGCCGTGAACTGGTTGACTTCGATCCCGGTTCGCACCACATCGTTGCCGAGACTGAACGGCCCAACCGCTGCGTTGATCACGGTGGTCATGCCATACGGCGCGTTACCGGTGGGTCCGGTCAAATACACCGGCCCACTGAACTGCACCGGCGTGGGACCTGAGCCGACCGTTGCCGTGGCTGTGCCGATCTGGCTGGTCGAGGAACACGTGCCGAGCGAAGCCTGCGGTTCGGGGCACAGAGGTACCGCCGGGATCTTGCCGACGAGACCGGTGGGCAGCGCGGTGCTGACGTTCGATAGATATTGCTGGCCGTCGGCGCGCCCCAGGTTGAGCGTGAAGCTGGTGGCAGCGCCACCTGTCGTGGGGACGGATGCCGTGGTCTGGGTGAGCGCGAAGGGAAGCGGCGAAGCGCAGGCTCCTCCTTGGCCGTTGCCGTCAACCGTGAACGGCCCCACCAACGGCAACACCAGTGAGGGTGTGCCCGTGTAGGGACTGAAGCTGGTTGTGCTGGTCGCCAACCCACATATCAACGGATTGGCGATCGGCGCCAGAGCACCGCCCTTGAAGGTCAAGATCACTTTGCTAAACGGCTGTTCGGGGTTTTTGACAAACGTCGCGGTTACCCGGCCCGTGGCTTCGTTGGTCGTCACTTCCCCCTGCAGGCGCACATCGACCCCGTATCGCGTGGATTCGGCGTTGACGTAGATGACATAAGGAGCCGGCGGTCCCGTGATCGGACCCGATTCGGGGCCACCGAGATAGACCTTCCCGGTCAGCGATCCCGCAGGGAGGTCAGGGACGTCCAAGACGACACTGCCTACTTCAGACTTTTCGGGGCAGCCGGTGCCGAACACGGGACTGTGGATCCGCGCCTGCGCCGGGGTGCAGGCCAGGAGGCCCTGGGCACCAGAGGGATTGAGCGTCATCCCTTCGGGCATCGTGATGCTGGCATTTTCAAGCTGGGAGGAGTCTATTTCTTCCTTGCCGGCAGCGTGGGGAAGGCTCAGTTCAGCTGTGACGCCGTCGGGCTGGTCTGACTGCGTCGTTGCTGGCTGGAGCGAAAACGCCGGTTCGAACGGGACGGCCTTGAACCCAGCTTCGCCCTTGCAGCCTTCGGTGCCGATCGGGGGCGTGTAAGTCCTTGAGACCTTCTGACCCACTTCCGGCTGGAGCGTCACCGTGTTCTTTGTCGACGCAGAACAGTTGCTGGGATTTGTGATGAACCCACCTAGGCCAGTATCGCCTATATCACCATAGAGAAGCAATCGTGAGGCAATTACGGGAAGCTTCGGAGAAACGTTGATTTCGTAGTAGTCGTGGTAGTCAGCCTTGCCGGTTCCATTCGCTTCTTCGCCCCATTCCACACCACCTTCAATCAGCGTGTGGGCGTATAGCTGAGTTGGGCTTTTGGTGATGAATGCGGGGAGCGGCAGCGCAACCCCGAAGTCTGACGCACGACCGACAGGTTGCTGGAGGTTATAGACCGTGCCTATGATCGGCACGTCGATGCCTGCTGCTTCGACGTACACGGTGACGTAGTTCTTTCCAATTTCCGTGTCTTCATTGCCAGTCGTCTTGCACTTAGGTGCGAGAAAGGTTTCCGGAGCTACTTCTACATTGTCGAATTCTTCCATGGTGCACATCGCCATGGCCTCGGGGTTGGTGCTGACCCCCGGGGCGACATCCGTTCGGATATGCGTTATCGCGCCAGTAGGCACCTCAGCTGGCAAGCTGCCCGTGGTGGCAATCTTGAAGGCTGTTATTCCCACTGCCGGGTGCCCCGCGGCCTGCGTGTAGCCGGCTTCCTTGGATTCGGTCAATGTGGGTTCCTTGGGGACCGAGTATGTGAACGGGCCAACAGTCGGACCCAGCGGTTCGAACGGTCCGACTGCTTCTTCGCCACACGTTTCGTGCCCTACAGAGCAGTTGGCCGCAACAAACTTTTCTACTTCAAACCCGGCCGCCTGCGCCCCCGGTACGGAGAACGCCACGATCGCGCAAGCAACCGTCCCTAGAAGCAAAACGCGAATCCTGAACCCCATGCCGTCCTCCTCTTGAAGCTGAACCGAATGCCTTTGCGTGCACCAGTCTAGAGCATTGTGTAGATACCAGTCTATCTGGGCGCGGATAACCCCGCTCTATGTAGACAACTCCCATCTACCCGAAACGTTGCGGTCCCAGTCCTGAAAGATTCGTCCATAGGAAGCAATCGATGGAGCTCGTGCAGGCGTGTACGGGGCGATTCGCAACAAGACCAGCGCTCGACCGCAGTGCGCGACGCATCGCTCGAACACATAGGCTGCGCGCGACGATGCGGTGGCTGGTGGATGGCATGAACGTGATCGGCACGAGACCGGACGGCTGGTGGAAGGACCGCCATGCCGCGATGGTGCGGCTGGTGGGCCAGCTGGAGCTGTGGGCGGCCTCCGGCGGGGAGGACGTCACCGTTGTGTTTGAGCAACCGCCGCGGCCACCGATCCGCTCGAGCGTGATCGAGGTCAAGCACGCCCCGCGCCCGCGGCGCGACTCGGCCGACGATGAGATCGTGCGGCTGCTGAAGGCCGAGGCCGAGCCGGGGTTGGTGCGGGTGGTGACCTCCGATCACTGGCTGTCGGATCGCGTGCACGCGGAGGGCGCGAGCGTGGAGCCCTCGGAGTGGTTTCGAGGACAGATCGAAGCGGAGTGAGCAGCTCAGGCGACGGGCGGCGGTTTGCCTTCGGCGCCGGCGAGCAGCTTCGGATCCCACTCGCACACGGTGCAGGCGTGGCGGAACGCCGAACGGGCGAACTCGAGCGCGAAGGATTGCGGGTCGGCGCTCGCGCAGACGTCGTCCCAGTCGAGCACATACTCGCCAAGCGCGGACTCCCAGCGGGCGGCGGTGGGCGAGAGTGTGGCGGCGGCAAATCCGTCCGGTGCCGGGTGCGCGTAGGCGTAGAAGGCCGCCTTGGCGTAGCGGGCATCGCCCGGCCACCATCCCACAGCGACCTCCTGGGCGTTCATGGCGTTGCGCATGATGAAGTCCTGCGAGGGCGGATCGGCGGGCTCCCCGGAAAACAGGTTGACAGCAAGATCGAAGGATCCCCACCAGGCGTTGACCGGCGTCGAGCGTCCGCGAAACGGCGCGCGAAAGGCGCCCAGCACGAGCGCGACCTGGGTGACGGCAGCAAAGTAGCGCGCGACCTGCGCGGAGTCGTAGCGCGTGTGCTCGTGGTCCTCGTCGAGCGGCACGCTCCACGCCACCTCCTGCGGGGTCGGGTCGATCTCAAACGCGCCCACGAGCGCGCGAGTCGCGTCGAGCAGCTCGCGCGTGACCGTGCCCACAGGGCGGTCGGGAGCGAGCGGCACGCTCGCGCTGCGCCCGTCGCTGTGCTCGACAAGCGCCTCGTGGGTGCGCAGGTCAAGCGCGACCGCAACGGCCCCCGAGCCGTTGGGGGCGGGCAATGGAGAGGTCTCCCACCCGCGCGCGGTCAGCCGCAGTGCCGCGTGCTGCAGCTGCGGCTCCGGTGGGGCAAGCCTCACCGCCAGCTTGCCGAGCACCTGAGTGTGCGCGTGCAGCGTGTCGCACGTAGCGCTCCACTCTGCATAGGACGGCAGCACAGGCCACTGGGAGGGCATCGGGTTACGTTACACCCGGAGCGGCAAGCCTTCGTGGGTGCCTGGTAGTACCCTGTCGAATCTCCGACAGCACCAACGCTTCCCAGGAGATCCACAGTGCTTGAAAACGCCGGCAAACGCAACCTCCCCTCGGGCACGCTCGAGATCGTCCCGCTGGTGATCGGGATAGTCGGAATCTCGATCCCAGTCATCCTGGTCGCGCTGGCGGCGACCGGCAAAAGCACGGTCGTGTTGGTGCTCGCGCTGCTGGCGATGTTGGTAGTGGGGGCTGCGACGCTGTGGTTCATCCTGGTCCTCACCGACGACTCGTCCGAGCAGCACGACGGCGGGGCTCACGGCGAGAGCCCGACCACGCCGCAGAGCTGATCGAGAAGCAGCTCAGACCTGGACCGGCTTGGCCGCTGCGGCAATCTCGCCGCGGAGAGCCTTCAGCGCGGCGACGTAGATCTCCGAGAATGTCGGAAACGGCTGGATGGTGTCGGCCAGCATCTCGAGTGAGATGTGGGCTCGGATTGCGAGCGTGGCCTGCTGCAGCCACTCGCCCGCCTCGGGCCCGAGCGCGTAGGCCCCCGTCAGCCGCTCGCCGTCGCTGAGAAGCGTCAGGAAGCCATTGCTGTCGGCGTAGGCGCGCGTATAGGTTGCCGTCTTTGCCACCTCCGACACCGGAACCATCGCGCTGAAACGGTCAGTGGAGGCACCCACTGCGGCCGCTTGCGGGTCCGTGTAGACGACGCGGGGAACGGCCTCGTAGTTGGCCTTGCGTGGCTCGCCGAGGATGTTCGCGGCTACCACTTCGCCCTGGTACTTGCCGACGTGCGTCAGCGGCCAGAGGCCGTTGACATCGCCGATCGCCCACAGGCGTTCGGCCGCGCGCAGGTGCGCATCGACCGGAACTCCGTGTGGGTTCGGTTCGACGCCGACGGTCTCAAGACCCATGTCGAGCACCCGCGGACGCCTGCCGGTCGCGACGAGCAGCCGGTCGCCGCGCAGCTCGCGCCCGTCGTCGAGCTCGAGCACGTAGTCCTCGCCCTCGCGTCGGGCGGCGGTCGTGTTGGCGGACATGACGAGCTCGATGCCCTCGCCGCGCAGAACCTCGCCCAGCGCCTCACCGAGCTGCGCCGGTTCCCGGCCGAGGACGTGCTCGGCCATGTCGGTGATAACCACTTCGCCACCGAGACGCAGAACGGCCTGTGCCATCTCCACGCCGACCGGCCCGGCGCCGAGAATCAGCAGGCGGCGCGGAACGACCTTCATCGACGTCATCTCGCGGTTGCTCCAAACGCCGTCCAACTCGCGCAGGCCGGGTATCGGAGGCACGACCGGATCGGCACCGTTGGCGAGAACGACGTGATCGGCGGTGTGCCGCACGCCGTCCACCTCCACGACTCCGGTGCCCGCGAGCCGACCGCTGCCACGCAGCAGCTCGATCCCGCGATCGGCCAGCCAGCGCTCCTGTCGGGCGTCGGAGTAGTCGGAGACCATCAGGTCACGCCAGGCGAGCGCCGCCTCGACGTCCACGTCGGCGCTCGCGGCGGCCTCGCGCGCGCCATGCACCGCCTCGCCCGGTCGCAACAGCGTCTTCGACGGAATGCAGGCCCAGTAGGAGCACTCTCCCCCGACGAGCTCGCGCTCGACGACCGCCACGCGCAGACCGCCCTCCGCCAGAGCGCCCGCGCAGTGCTCGCCTGGCGAGCCGCCACCGAGCACGATCACGTCATAGTCGTTGCTCATGTCGGCAGATCCTCGCCTGCGTTCTCGCGGAAGTCAAGTCATCCGCGGCATCGCGGGACGGCAGGTAAAGCCCCCAAAGCGTCAGGAGGAGGACACTGACGGGGATGATTCCTTCGCCTGAGCACAACAAGGAGAAGGTCGCCATCATCACCGGCGCCTCGCAGGGCATCGGCTCGGGGCTAACGCAGGCCTACCGCGAGCTTGGATACGTGGTGATCGCGACCGCTCAATCGATCGGACCGTCTGAGGACTCCGGCATTGTGACCATCGACGGTGATATCGCCGACCCCGAGACGGCGCAGCGTGTCGTGGGGGAGGCGGTCGAGCGCTTTGGGCGGATCGACACGTTGATCAACAACGCCGGGATCTACATCGGCAAGCCCTTCACGGATTACACCCTCGCGGACTTCAACGCGCTCGTCGCCGTCAACCTGACGGGCTTCTTTCATATGACGACGCGCACGATCAAACAGATGCTCAACCAGGGCAGTGGACACGTGGTCAATGTTTCGACGACGCTCGTCGAGCAGGCGGACAGCAGTCAACCAGCCGCCCTGTCGGTCCTGACCAAGGGTGGCCTGGTTGCGGCCACCAAATCGCTTGCGATCGAGTATGCCTCCCGTGGCCTACGGGTAAACGCCGTCTCCCTGGGCGTGATCAAAACACCGGTTCACGACGAGAGCTCCTACGCGGGAATGGGCGCTTTGCACCCCATCGGTCGGGTGGGCGAGATCGAGGATGTGGTCGGTGGAGTCCTCTATCTCGAGTCGGCGCCTTTCGTGACCGGAGAGGTCTTGCACATCGACGGCGGCCAGAGCGCCGGACACTGATCGTGGGGCCGGCGCCCACCCTCTCGATCCAGGGGACCGACCTCCTCGGTTTCTGAGCCGTGCGTTGACGCACCCCCGATGGCTACGTCCCGGGTCTCGGCTCAGCGACGTAGGACGTCGGTGCCGACTCAGGGGAGTGCCTGTTCCATCCGTGAAAGGGCGAGTAGTCGCCCGCATCCCACGCTTCGCGCAGGCCGGCCTTGCTCAGATCCCAATCCGGGCGGATCTCGCTGGTCACGGTCCGTAGGTCGTGCCAGAGATCCACGAAGGAGGGACGTCCCCAGAACCAGTAGCCGTTGTAGACGCTGTGGATGATCAGCCCGGGCTTTAGCAGGAGCGTGTGGGGGATCATCGGATCGTGCTCGGGGTCGGTGTACTCCTGGATTTCGAGGTCCTTCTGGACGACCCGCTCCGGGTCGGAGAGAAACGGCCACTGGGCGCCCACCGATGCGCGGAACTCCTGGTTTGTGTGATGGGTGTCGGTTGAGATGGTGGCGAGCTTCGTGTAGGCCACCGCGATCTTGGGGTAGTTGGCGGCGAGTTCGAGGTGCTGCTGGTGCTCCTTGGGGCAGTAGTGCCCGCGTGCGAGCGTGAGGATCAGGGGGTCCTCGCCTTGGATCTCGCTGAGCTTTCGAGGAACGTTTTCGTGATCGGGCAACTCGTAGTCGGGGAGGGTGCCGCCGGGGGCAATGTCGCTACGCATGATCTGCTCCTGTCTATGTTGAGGAGTGACGAGAACGACGGTAGCGCCGCGAGCGCCAGAAAAGAGGCCATCCCAATGAGTATCCGAACGCCGGTGTGCGAGTTGCTGGGGATCGACCACCCGATCGTCGAGGCGCCGGTGGCTGCTGATCCCCGCCTGCCGGCCGCGGTCTCAAATGCCGGCGGCCTTGGCAGCCTGGGGCTGTCGTGGTCCGAGGATGCCGGAGAGGTGGTCCGTGAAACGGCAGCCCTCACCAACCGGCCGTTCTCCGGCAACTTCGTTCTCACCTCCGATCAGCACCGTCGAATCGATCAGGCTCTTGCCGCTGGCTTGCGTAGCGTGTCGTTCCTTTTCGGCGATCCCAGCAGCTACATCAACTTGGTACATGACGCCGGTGCGCTTGTCATGCACACGGTGGGCAGCGCCGAGGAAGCTCGGCGCGCGGTCGGCTGTGGAGTGGACATCATCGTTGCGCAGGGCTGGGAGGCCGGTGGCCACGTGCGAAGTGGTGTGGCCACGCTTCCGTTGGTGCCCGCGGTGGTTGACGCGGTGGCACCCATACCGGTTATTGCGGCTGGTGGGATTGGAGACGCTCGAGGAGTCGCAGCCGTGCTGGCCCTAGGCGCGCAGGCCGCTTGGCTGGGCACTCGGTTTCTCCTGGCCGAGGAGATGCCGATCCACGAGGAATACCGGCGCCTGCTGATAGCCGCGGCCGAGACCGATGCAGAGTGGTACCCCAACCTCTATGAGGTGGGATGGCCGGACGCCCCTCACCGAGCGCTCCACAACTCAACGGCCGAGAGGTGGGAGGCCGCGGGCCGGCCGGCGCCGGGTAGCCGACCGGGAGAAGGCGAAGTGATAGCGCACTTCGCTTCGGGCGAACCGATCCTTCGATATACCCCCGCGCCCCCGATGGTTGGAACAACCGGTGAGATCGAGGCGTTGTCGCTGTGGGCCGGACAGAGCGTTGCGCTCGCCAGAGAGCCGCAGTCCGCTGCGGAGATTGTGGCCGAGCTCGTCTCGCGCTTGTAATCCTACCGCGGGCCGGGGCTTCGCCTCGCTGAGCGGCATTCAGTTCAACGCGGCGTCCGCGTCGATTGTGGATCCCCAACGCAAGCGCGACCGACGGAGACCTAAGTGGCGTTTGCCGCGCTACTCATCGACGAACTATGCACTCGACATAGGTCGTCAGAGCGTCGCGTTTGCCCAGGGCCCACCGTACCTCCATTCCGCGATCTCGCCATTCTGCTTGGCATAGTAGACACGCACTTCGCCGCCACTCGTCTGGATCGCGACAGGGCTAGTACCGGACTCCACGCTCCCACCCAAGACAATTTCTGCCCATGCCCCTGTCGTCTTCGCCCACGTATCGACTTCTCCGTTTCCATTGGCAAAATAGATAATCGAGAGACCGGTACTTGAATCATAGGTAACGGTGGGGCTGGTACCTGCCTCAACACTACCGCCAAGCGTGGTGTCAGTCCACGGCCCACCGTACCGCCATTCGGCGACTTCCTTGCTTGATTTGATGTAGGCAACGTGCAGTTCACTGCCCACATCGAAGGCGGACGGGCTGGTGCCGGACTCCGCGCCCCCACCCAAGACAATTTCTCCCCATGCCCCTGTCGTCTTCGCCCACGTGTCGACTTCTCCGCTTTTGTTCACGAAGTAAATGACCATCTCGCTATCGCCGGAGTCATATATAGCGGTTGGACTGGTACCTGCCTCAATACTACCGCCAAGCGTGGTGTCAGTCCAGGGCCCACCGTACCGCCATTCGGCGACTTCCTTGTTTTTGTTGATGTAGGCAACGTGCAGTTCACTGCCCACATCGAAGGCGGACGGGCTGGTGCCGGACTCCACACTGCCGCCCAGCACGTATTCTGACCATGCTCCCGTGGTCTTTGACCACGTATCGATTTCTCCACTTTTGTTCACGAAGTAAACGAGCGTCTCGGTGGAGTCATCTATCGCGGTAGGACTAGTGTCCGCCTCGACACTACCTCCAATAACACCATTAACCCAACCAGAGGTCGTGTATGCCCAGTATGCGATTTCGTGCTTACTGTCCACATAATAGATAGACGGATCACCAGTACTTGGTTCAAGCGCAGCAGACGGGCTGGTGTCTTCCGCGATCGGCAGCGCCTTTGGCACGCCGTCAGGCGCGCCCATCCCAGCCGGTGCGTTGTAGCCTTCGCCAGCGGTGCAGAGATAGGAGATTCCGCAACTGCCATCGCTTCCTTTGGTAACCGCAAACTCGCTTGTGGGTTGATCGTAGAAGATTTCGGCACCAAGGGATCTAGCCGGCCCTTCTGCCAAACCCTCTATGCCGGCCACGATTGGTGTCGCCACACTGGTACCGCCGTAGTTTTCCCAAGATTCTTTGGTTTCATAGGAATCGTAAACAGACACTGGTGTCTTGGGGGAGGCTACCGCAGCAACATCGTTCTCGGTTCGATATGAGCAACCTGTGTCGTGCTGCCAGCCGGGCTTAGGCTCTTCTATGCTGCAACCACTGTCCGTGCCAGCTCCCTTTTCTCCAACTTTATATTCGGTACTACGCCAAACTTCTTCGCTCCAACCACGAGCGTTTTTTTCTTCCCTTTTCAGAGCAGTCCCACCGACGGAGATCACATAGGGCGAGCTCGCCGGGTACCCGACACCGTAGCCGTTATCGCCAGCCGCTACAATTATCGGTATACCGGGGTGGTCATAATATGCATCGTAAGCTCGCTCTTCGTTGAACTCTTTACCATAGTAGCTGTTACTGATTACCGTCGCCCCTAGGCTTGCTGCCTCGTCCTCCGCTTTGCCTAGATTTTCCCAGCCGTTGGTTTCCGCCTCGACCAACAAGATATGACAACCTGGACAGGTTGCGGAAACCATATCCAGGTCCAGCGATATCTCAACACTCCATGAAGCGCTGTTAGGCGGGTAGCTTTTGGCTTCGCCTTTCTGGTTCACCTTCTTGAAACACCCGCTTTCTTCCGTGCATTCAGACAGTTTGTAGGTTTTACGATAGGTGCTCAGATCTGAATAGGCATTAGGGTCGTTGTACGGATCTACGATCGCTACCGTCTGTCCAGACGCCCCTGTTTCAGGTAGCTTGTAGGCTTCGCGCAGGTCTTTGGGATCATAGCCTTCCTTTTCACCAGTGCCTTCCAGCCCGGCTTCGACTGCTTCGGCCGAAGCTGCTTCTACCGTCGGCACACGTATCGCCAGACATTCCGCATGGCCTGGTTCGGCCGGGGCACACACAGGGGACGGTCGCTTGGTCCGTGATAGTGCGAACTTGTGGGACTGCGCAGCAAAGGCTACCGACGGGAGAACTACGCAAAGCAGCACGACCCCGACCACAGACAGCGCTCGCCGCCCCCACACCCGCCGAACACAAATCCCCTGAAGATTCGAGCTGGCCAGACCAGACATCACATCTCCTTTTCTTACGCACAGCCCTCCCCCAAGGACACTGGTCGGCCAGAAGCTAGCTACCGTATAAGCGAAAAGCCAGTAACCGAGCTACAAAAAAGGATGGATTGTTTCTGACTATCGGACTGGCTATCGATTTGACGGCCGTGTGAGGCGTGTTGGCCGTCCGTGTCCGCATAGGGTCTGGCGAGGTAGGTACCCGACTGTGACGCCGCCCTCTCACGGCATCATGTTGACGAGGTGGTTCACAACGGAGCAAGCATCCACTTCGAGGTCGAAGACGTCGAGCGAACCGTCCAACAGCTCGAGCGGGCTGGTTTCGAGTTCGTCTGCGACCCGGTCGATCAACCGTAACTGTGGCGCGTGCACCCTGCTCGACCCTCACGGACACGGGATCTTTATCTTCTACGCCAGTGAGAATCGAATCGACCCGCCGTGGCGTCTGACCTGACGATGGACGCAGACCGCATTGCGCTCGCTCGACGCATATCCGCGAGGGCGCGTTTGACGGGACGGTTCACGCTCCGCTCCGGCGCGACGAGTGACTCGTACTTCGACAAGTACGCATTCGAGTCCGATCCGCTCCTGTTGCGCGAGATAGCCTTGGCGCTTGCGGGTCTAATGCCCGCCCGGGTCGATGTGGTCGCGGGCTTGGAGCTTGGCGGCATTCCGCTCGCCACCGTGCTCTCTCAGGTCTGCGCCCTGCCGACGGTATTCGTGCGCAAGCAAGCCAAGACCTACGGCACCTGCAGGCTGGCAGAGGGCATCGACATCACCGGCAAGCGCATGGCAGTGATCGAGGACGTCATCACCACCGCCGGCCAGGCCATCGAGTCCGTCCGTGAGCTGCGCAAACGAGGCGCGCAGATCGAGACGGTGCTCTGCGTCATCGACCGCGAAGCCGGCGGTGCGGAACGGCTCGCCGAACATGGTTGCGGTCTGCGTGCGCTGTTCACGGCAGCCGAACTGTCGGCCGCGAGCGCGAGCGACCCACTCAATTCAGCGGAGACGTCGCTCATCGACCTCGTCGAAGCGGTGCGGGCATTGCCCTATGGTCGCCCGAGCGACCGTACCGTTGAGGGGATGCTGCGCGAGCGTCGCGGCACCTGCTCCACAAAGCACCTGTTCCTCGCCCGCAGATTGGCCGAGCGGTTCCCGGAGACCGAACCGCTGATCGTCCACCGCGTCTACCGACTCGACCACATCACCGCGCGTGAACGATACGGCGAACAGGTAGCACAAGCAGTACCCAAGGACAGCGGTCTAATCGATGTCCACAGATACCTGACGATCCACTTGGACGGTCAGCGCATCACGATCGACACGACGTTCCCCGGTCCGCGATGGGACGGAAGCTCCCCGCTCCCCTTGGCGTGCGGACCAGGAGACGACCATCCTGCCAGCGGGGACCCAGAGGCCGAGAAGCGAGCGCTTGAGCGTGAGCACTGCGAGCCTATCGTCCGCGAGACGTTCATCGCGGCGCTCGCTGCCACCTGATCGCGATGGGCGATCTGGAGCTTGCGAAGCGCGGGCGCCGAGATTCTTTACGACCTCGCCGACCTACCAGACAGGCTCGCGATCTAGCGCAGTCTGTTCGTGGAGCCTTGCTCTGGCAGCCGCCGGCACGGTCCAAGAGCCGTTCGACCCGGGCTCAGCAGCGCGCGGTGCGGCCGGACTTGGGGATTTGGGCCGCATCCAGGCCGCTTTCGCTGGCTTGTCCGCTGGTCGATCTCGGGACAAAATCCGGGGACAAAGTTGGTCGCATCTTCTGTCCCTGCCTGGCAAAATGCGTTGATTACCAGGATATTCCTAAACGCGCCCTGAGAGATTCGAACTCCCGACCTTCGGTTCCGTAGACCGACGCTCTATCCAGCTGAGCTAAGGGCGCAGAGCGGCATAGTGTAGAGGGCGCGCGGGGCTTCGGGCTGTGGCGGCGGTCGACGGAAGGGACGCCGGGACCTGTTGTCGCCGTGCCGTCCGGGGTGGACGCCAACGGCATGCGGCTGGGAAGCCATGGATGTCGAGCGGGATCAGCGAGGCCCCTTGAGCAACAGATCGCCGAAAACGGCAAGTAGAACATCCGTCCATGCTGCATGCATCTACGGATACGTGCGGGATGATGACTGATCATGTTTTCATCCTTCGAACTGTTTTCAACGAATCGCCGTGGGGCTGCGTTCGCCCGGCGGAGAGTGCCGACCGAGACGACGGCCTCATACGGCGAGCCGGCGCCCACTCGTCTGCTGCGGTATCTGCCGCTGGTGATGCTCACGACCGCGTCGGTGGTGGTGCTGCCGGCGGTGCTTGTGGTGGCGTTGATGCCGAGAGGAAGCTGGTTGCTGACGGTGGCCTCCACAGTGTTGACCGTGGTCATCTCAGTCGCTGTGGCGAGCGTTGAGTCGGCCATTTGGACACGGCGACCTGGATCACGCGACCTCGTGTTTGCCGAGCTGCTGCTGTGGGGATGGCTGCGCAGATACTGGACAGAGCGACGTCTTGACAGAGCGCGAGCCCTGTATGACTCGATCACGAAGGCGGGTCTCACCGTCAGCATCGAGCTGCTGGAAGGCCTGAGCGAGCGGCTGCAGGCACGCGACGTGTACACGCATGGACACAGTCAGCGGGTGGCTCGCCACGTGGAGAGCATCGCCCGCGCCATGCACCTCCCTCCCACTGAGGTGGCCAAGATCCGCACGGCGGCGGCGGTGCATGACGTGGGCAAGATCTACACGCCGAGAGAGATTCTCACCAACCCAGGATCGCTCAACGACAGGGAATACGCGATCGTAAAGCTCCACGCTGGCGACGGCGCGGAGATGTTGGAAGCGGCCGGTGACCCCGAGATCACGGCGATCGTCCGCCATCATCACGAGCGAGTGGACGGCCAGGGCTACCCGGATGGCCTGCGCGGCTCGAGCATCCCGCTGGGCGCTCGCATCATCGCGGTGGCCGACACGTTCGATGCCATAACTTCCAATCGTCCCTACCGGCCTGGCGCTTCGCACAAGAGAGGGCTTGAGATCCTCTCCAAGCAGGCCGGCTCCCAGCTCGACAGCGCTGCGGTGGCTGCCTTTCTCAGTAGCTACTCCTCCAGACGCTCGGTCGCATGGTTTGCGCTTGCGGCAGCGCTCCCCCAACGCATATTTGCGGCGCTGCAGACAGCGTCACCCAGTATTGGCGCCAACGGCGGAACGGCTATCTCGATGCTTCCCGCGCTGGGTGCGGCGAGTCTGCTGACCCTCTCTCCAGGCTTGCGTCACGACACGGCGACCGGACGGCACGGCCACCGCCAACCAATCGTGGCGAGGTCTCACCAATCGGTGGCGTCGGTAACCCGATCTGCAACCACGCGGCCCTCCGGCGGGCCGGCGACAGGCACCCAGCCGGCACGACCGGATCATCGCCGAGCTCCCCGGACCGTGCGCGTCCCAGCAACGCTTGTGCCCATACGAGCGCCGGTGTCCAGGCAACCGGCGACGACCACCCCCGCTCCAACCGCCTCCAGCGCGGGCACACGCGAACCTGTCGCGGTGACGCCCGCGCCTGCCACACCAGCGCCACCACCAGCGGCGAGCTCGCCGGCGAGCGTGCCCACCACTCCGTCCCCCGCACCTACCCCGGTCGAAGAAGCTCCACGAGCCCCCGAACAGCCGAGCAGCCCACCGGTGAAACTCCCCGGCATCTCCCTACCGAGCGTGCCCCTCCCAAGTGTCCCACTACCGGGCGTGCCGCCATTGTCCACCCCCGGCATCTCCGTGCCAAGCATTTCGATCCCAACTACCGAAGTGCTCGGCGTCAAAATCCCCTAGCTTCAGGCTTGGACGGAGAGGGGGGGATTCGAACCCCCGAACGAGGTCACCCCCGTTACGCGATTTCCAGTCGCGCCCGTTCAACCGCTCCGGCACCTCTCCATGTTCACGATGCGGCGGCAGTAGCTGAAGGCTATCGACACGCCGACGCTCGCCGTTGGTAGGCTCTGCGCCGAGCCTTACTCGCGGGCTTTCGCGAGCCCGCCCCACGACCCGGAGACGATCGATGATTCTCGCCGCCAGCGCAGCGTTCAGCAAGGATGTTGGCCTGCTTGCCACGTTCCTCGGGATCGGGTTGGTCGTGAACGTGATCGTCGTGTTCATCGCGATCCAGATCCGCGGCGAGCGCCACCAGAACCAGCAGCACCAGCAGCACCGCTAGGCGGAACGGGCAGCGGTCTCGTGCGTGCCGTGCAGATAAGCGAGCTGTGCGGCCCGGAGGGGATCCGCGTGGTGGAGGCGCCCGTGCCGGAGCCCAGCCACATGCTGACCCCGGGCGAGGGGGTGCTGATCGATGTGGAGGCCGCGGGCGTGTCGTTCCCCGACGTGTTGCAGACGCGCGGGCTCTACCAGCTCAAACCCGATCTCCCGTTTGTGCCGGGTGCGGAGGTTGCGGGCGTCGTGCTCGACGCGCCCGCCGGCAGCGGCTTGCGGCCGGGCGAGCGCGTGATGGCGTTCACCGTGCTCGGCGGGATGGCCGAGCAGGCGGTGGCGCCGACATACCTTACGTTTGCGCTGCCGGAGCAGCTGGACTTCGAGCAGGGCGCGGCGGTGATCCTCAACTACCACACGGTGTATTTCGCGTTGAAGCTGCGCGGTCGCGTGCAGGCGGGCGAGCGTGTGCTGGTGCATGGCGCCGCGGGTGGCGTGGGCACCGCCGCGCTGCAGGTCGCAAAAGCGCTGGGCGCGTCCACGATCGCGGTCGTTTCCAGCGATGAGAAGGAGCGCGTGGCGCGCGAGGCGGGCGCGGATGAGGTGGTGCGCTCGGACGGCCCGTGGCGCGAGCAGGCGGTGGAGCTGAGCGGCGGCGGCGTGGACGTGGTGCTGGACCCGGTGGGCGGCGATCGCTTCACCGACAGCCTGCGCTGCCTGCGCGAGGACGGCCGTGTGCTGGTGGTGGGCTTCACCGAGGGGTCGATCCCCGAGGTGAAGGTCAATCGCCTGCTGCTGCGCAACGTATCGGTGGTGGGCGCTGGGTGGGGCGCGTATGTGATGGGCAATCAGGAGCGCAACCGCGCAAACGGCGAGGCCATCGAGAAGATGATCGAGGACGGGTTTGTTAGGCCGATAATTCGTTCGTGCTTCGCGCTTCAGGACGCCGCTGACGCGTTCCGCGTCATTGATGAGCGGCGGGCCGTGGGCAAGGTGGTGTTGAAGACCGGCTGAGACAGGCCGCGCGGATGGCCGCGCGTCGCCATCTCGCCGCGGTCGCCAGCATGGTCGTTCGGGTTGGTGTGCGGGCGCCCACAAGGGCCTGCGGAGGTGTGAGCGGGCCCGCGATGTTCTGTGACGCCCGCGGTCTTCGAAACGCGAACCGCGCTCAGTGCGTGCGGTCCGCTCAGGGCGTGACGATCGCGAACGCCGGGTCGCCGTCGTCGAGCAGGCCAAGTAGCTCACCCAGCTTCGCCCCGTCCCCCTCAACGACGAACGCGCCACTGGCAAACAGCTCGGTGGCGTCTTCGCCCAGCAGCAGCGCGTCGAGCGCGGCGCGGGTGAGCGTGACGGTTGCGTGTGCGTCGGGGGCGAGCCGTCCGCTCACCGCCGACAGTGCGCCGTGCTCGACGCTCACCGTCCAGCGCTCGCCGGCGTCGGTGAAGTGCCAGCCGATCGCGATGTTGGCCTCCCAGGCGCGCGGTCCGTCCAGGCGCGCACCGAGCGCGTCCCACAACTGCTCGATCGACAGCGCGCGGGCCACGTCGGCGCTGGCGACGCGCCGCCCGGTGGGAGCCGGCGGCGGACCCTCGCGTAGCTCGTGGGCGCCCACTAGATACAGGTTGCGCCACACCGCGCTCTCGGACTGGTAGCCGAGCTGCGTCAGCGCCTGCGCCTGCAACTCGCGCGCGGGCACGCAGTCGGGCTCGGCGAACACCGCGTGGGCGCAGACCTCGGCGACCCAACGGTAGTCGCCCTGCGCGAATGCCTCGCGCGCGTGGGCAAGCAGCGGCTCGATTCCACCGGCCAGCCGCACGTAGCGGCGCGCCAGCGCCTCGGTTGGGTGCGGATCGAGGTGCGCGGGGTTGCCGTCGAAGAAGCCGAGGTAGCGTTGGTAGATCGCGCGCACGTTGTGGCTGACGGTGCCGTAGTAGCCGCGGCAGGACCACTCGCGCGCGAGGCTCGGCGGCAGCGCGACCTCGGCGGCGATCTCGGTGGGCGTGAGACCGCGGTTGGCCAGGCGCAGCGTTTGGTCGTGCAGGTAGCGGTACATGTCGCGGTGGCGCGCCAGGTGGCGCGTGACCCGCGCTTTGCCGAAGCGCGGCCAGTGGTGCTGGGCGAACATCGTGTCGGTGTGGTCCCCGAACAACTCGATCGCCTCCCCCAGGTACTTGGACCAGCTGAGCGCGTCGCGCACGAGCGCGCCGCGGGGCGTGAGCACGTTGTGCATGCAGTGGACAGCATTCTCGGCGACACACAGGACCGCGAGGCCCGGAAAGTGAAAGTTCATCTCGGCCGGAGCCTCACTGTCGGGGACGAGTTGGAATCTCACGGGAACGCCATCAATTTCCTCTTCCTGGCCGGTATGGGTGACCTCGTGGGTCGGCGGTATCAACGTGACGCGTCCGCTGGAGGTTGTCTTGCCGATGCCGGCGTCCACCTGTCCGTGGGGCCCGCGCGCGAGGCCGGGCGCGAACATGTAGCCGGCACGGCGCGCCATCGCGGTGCCGGCCAGCACGTTCTCTGAGACGGCGTGCTGGAGGAACCCGGCGGGCGCCCACACGGGCACCTCGCCCGCGCGCACTGCGTGCTCGTCGACCACCCCCTTGACTCCGCCGAAATGGTCGACGTGGCTGTGGGTGTAGATGACCGCGCTCACCGTCCGCGCGCCGCGGTGGGCGCGATAGAGCGCGAGCGCCGCGGCCGCGCACTCCATCGAGATCAGCGGGTCGATCACGATCACGCCGCGGCGCCCCTCCACGAGGGTCATGTTGGACAGGTCGTAGCCGCGCACCTGGTAGATGCCGGGCACGACCTCAAACAGACCGTGCATGCCGTTCAACTGGGCCAAACGCCATAGGCTCGGGTGGACCGTCTCCGGTGAGGGGTCCTCGGGGTCGACGAACGCGTAGCTGTCCATGTCCCACACGACGCGTCCGCGCTCGTCGCGCACCAGCAGGCTGGGTGAGGTAGCGATCAGCCCGCGCGCGGCGTCCTCGAAGTCCTCGCGGTCCTCGAAGGGCAGATCCCGCAGCGACGCGGCGTGCAGCGCGCGTGTGCGCTCGCTCGCAGCTTCAGGCCGATCCGCTTCGCCGGGCCCGCTCACAACAGCTCGAGCACGCGCTCGATGGGCCTTGCCAGAAGCGCCCGCTCGCCGCTGACCACGACCGGCCGCTGAAAGAGCTGTGGGTGCGCGGTCATCTGCGCGATCAGCTGCTCGTCGGATACATCGGGCCGGTCGAACCCCAACTCCTTGACGAGCGGCTCGCGCGTGCGCAACAGCTCGCGCGGACCAACACGGGCCTTGCTGAGCAGCTCGCGCAGCTCGCTCTCCTGGATGCCGGTCACGTGGTAGTCGACGCTCTTGAAGTCGATGCCGCGCTCGGCAAGCAGCGCACGCAACTTGCGGCAGGTGGTGCAGGTCGGCTTTTCATAGACAGTGAGCATGTGCGGCGACTATGGCAAACACCTACGACGGCACGGTCTTGAGCCGCGGCGAGGAGGGCTACCGGCAGGCACGCCGCGTTGACTCGCGCAACTCAAGCGTCGCGCTGTCTCCGTGCTCGCCGTATGCCGTCGGCGAGCCAATCGTGAACATTTGCAGAAGAGATTTGGATGGGTGAAGACCGCCCACCACATCACAGAGACACAGGGCCACGTAGCAGACGTACAGAAAGCCGACGAAAAGAGGCCGTTTGTGTCTTTCGGCCCTTATCGTGCTCAACTCCACAGCGCACCCACAGCCTGCGCTACGAGACAGATGATGTCGTGCGCATGCTTTTCGTTGTCGATCAGAAGATGTCGGTGCTCAAGCGAGATATCGAAGCTCACGGTTCCAAGGGAAGCAGCGCGATCCTCGTTACTAGCCTGCGGATCATGTATCGCGGTTGCGAGTACGCATCCAATGTCTGGCCAAACTCGTACCTGCTCCTCGACACGACTCCGTTTGGCCGGAAGTTCCCGGAGGACGGTCATACCAGCTGCCGCTGCCTCTGCGATAACGAAGATCGGCCGGTTGTCGGCGTCGAAGGCATCAAGCGGAACGTCGCGCCCCCATCGATCGTCGTACTCGTGGCTCGAACTACTCCCAACGTACTCAAGGCAACGCTTCTTGGAGTTAAGGCGGTAGCAGAAGGCGCGGATCTCGACCTCATCCCAGCTCAGCGGATACACGAGGGAGCGGGCGGCAACCTCAAGGAGGGTGTCAATCGCGTGCTCGCCGGCCTTTGCGCGGTATCGGTGGGCAGCCGAGAACAGCGCATAGTGAGCGAGCAGCGCCGCAGCGAGAAGAGGCAAACCCAGTATCAGGCGCCAAAGCTTGCCGGACGTCCATGCGTCTACCACGATCGCAGCGGCTATCACCTCCACCGCAACCAGCAAGGCTTGCACGGAATCCTGGTTTTGTATAAGCCGCTTTGTCATCGAGCTTACCCACGTCTCGCTGTCGTCCTAGTGGGGCAGCCTTTTGTTCAAACGCGTTAGGCAGGAGATCTGTAACTGACAGCACTTCTATGCTCGCGTCGTGGCAGAGGATGATGGATGCCGATGGCGCCAACTCAGCAATCCACTGAAGACAAATGCCGCACGGTGTAACGATCGTATTCGCCCAAATTGGATCGTTGCTTTCTCCGGCTAGAGCGATCGCGTGGATCTGATCGTGGAAACCGGCGACCACTGCGGCCCCTAGGGCGATACGCTCCGCGCACACCGTGGCTCCGAATGAGGCATTCTCGACGTTGGCCCCGACGAAAATCGAGCCTTCTGTCCCGGCCAGAACAGCGGCGCCGACTCTGAAGTTCGAGTACTTGGCGTATGCGTTCTTCGATGCCTCGCGGGCACGCATGCAGAGCGCTTCGCGTTGATCGACCGACATCGGCTGCGGTGGATGCTCCTCTTTAGACATCGTCTCAACGTACCAGGAGTCCGTAGCGACGATGTTGCGGACCTGGGTCAGTATGCGAACGCGTCGCGTCGAAGTACCGGAGGAGCCAGAAGTGGCTTCATCGCCGCGCCGCACCGCACATGTGCGATCCCGCGCCACGGACTTCAGCGAGCGTCAGTCGCATCGTCACGCCGGACCACCCGTCTCCAAGACCTCGAAACGACCGAAGGGCAAAGCGCTCATCGAACCGAGATCGCCGCATGCCTCGAAAACCACCGCGACCCCGCTTTGGGGGCCGGGTTCGTACTTCGAGCAAATGGCGGGGCTAACGGGACGACTCACGAAACATGCCCCGGTGTGGAAGCGCATCAGGGAACTGCACGAGGCGCGCCATGAGGATCACCGTCGGTAGACCTGACGAGCCTCGCCGACTCGGTCACATACCATGGGCAGGGAGATGGCGAGCGACGATGCCCCGAGAATCGGCAGCGAGAACACGTACGTGGGCGCGGGGCCGGTTCCCGCGATGGGTGACGGAACACGATCTATACGTTGGCCGACGAAAACGGCGACGTGCTCATCAACAAAGGCGGTACCGCGATTGGTGCCGGCGCGCGAGCCGAAGGTACCTCGGTTGCCATAGGCGCCCACGCGCTCGGCGGAGACTTACCGCAGCTCGCCGAGCTACTTGCTCAGCTTCGGCAGGTCTTTGACAATGTGGGCGCAACCGAGGCTGCGCAGGCCGTGGCTGACCTCGCCGAGGAAACCCAAGTCCAAGCACCTGACAGGGACAAGATCCGCAAGCTGTGGACGATCATCAAGGCGGCCGCGACCACCAATGGGGCGATCACACTCGTCACTCGCATCACGCCGTTGCTTGCATCAGCGCCTCATCATCTCTGACGCTCAGCGTGGCCCAGACGGCAACGGCACTTCAAGCTGCCTGCAGATCTTGCTAGCCAGCCCGTAGTCGATCTCCCGATGGCGAGGAACGACGGAGCGCGCACCCTGCGGCCCGGCCCAACGGGTATGACTTCCGCCCTGATCGATCTGCCGACATCCTTGATCGCGAAGATGCCGCTCAAGTCGCGGAGCTTCATGCAGCGATCGTCAGATGCAGCGCCTCACGCTCGCGCCGATCATCAGCGTCGCTGGGCTCTGGAGAGAGCATCAGCCGAAGCGCGTCGATGACGCTCGCGCGTGCCTCCTCGCGCGTCCGGCCCTGGCTGAAGACCCCAGCGACCTTCGGAATCGAGGCGATGACCCCGCCATCCTCGCCAGGCTCATAGACGATCGTCAGATCAAGCTGCTCGGACATACGACTAACGATATCGCCACGGGGCCACCAGAGGTGGACGGGGCTGGCGGGACGACTCTCGAAACATGACCCTGCCTGGAACCGCATTGCCGAACTCTATGCTCGGCGCTCCGACAAAGCACGGTCGGTCAAATGACGCCGCGCGGGGACGAAGACAACCGGCGGACCGGACAGGTGACTTGCCTCCTGAGAGAGGGAGAGGGACGATTCTCGAAAAAGCGTTTTGCTGACCGTCCTCAGACTGGCAGACGCCTCACAAAATCCTGCACATCTCTGATCAAAGCTGAAACTTGTGCGCGGTCGTAGCTTCCATGCTGCCCGTGAGCGGCTTTGTTACGCAGATCTAGCCAAGCCGTCACGGCCTTCAGCTGCGACAGGCCATATACACCAGCGCGGGCCAGTGCATGGTTGAGAGCCTCGGCCCGCTTCGGAGTTCCATCCTCCCGCACAATAGACACTCCAGCCTGCTCCGCGAGCCTCCGTAGATGTTGCTCCAAGGCAGCGCCTGCGATCATGGCCGCAGGGCCCTCGTAGCCGCGTTCGTAGAGCTCACTAGCCAATGCAACTGGCCCCTCGGCGTATGAGATAGGTATTGGGGTTAGCGCTCCCTGATCCAGCCGCCAGAGACGATCCGCGAGCGGACCCCAGTCATGTTCAGCAAGGCCCAAAAGCAAGCCGAACCCAAACTCGTCGAGCAGCGAGCGCAATAGCTCCTGCACCGACTGCATGCGATGTATGCCCAGATGGGCGAATAGATCGTCAACAACCATCAGCAGCGGGCGAGGGGCGATCCCGCGGGCGAGTTCGACTAGTACCCGCTCCCACCTCGACAAAGAACCCCAACGCTGCATAGCAACATGGGGCGCTCCCACCCGCTCGAATGCTTCCCGCACTAGGTGTGGTATCTCCCGTCGCGGCCGTCGTCCAGATAGAGGAAAGGCAACAATGTCGTATGCTCGCCTCGCGGGCATGGACTCCTCATGACCGAGCCGCACAACCCGGTCTCCGCGCAACTTGTCGAGCTCTTTGCGCGACATTTGTGTGAGCTCTACCCCGCCGATCTTCACTTCTCCTCGGTCGGGTTGCGACAGCGCCGCCGCTATATCCAACAGCTCCCTGCGATTCGAGTCGGCTGTGCCGATTACGCCCACGATTTCGCCTGTTGCGACCTTGATCGAGGCTTCCCGCAAGATCGGCGGCGCTTCGCAGGTTCTGCTGCTCACCCAGACCTCAACCATCGACAATGACTCAGTCATTCGACGGAGTGTGCCAGGCTTGTGTGGCGTCGGCTCCTCGAGCCGGTCGAGGGCGCTGGTGCCTCAAACCTCGCTTGACATCGGGCATAGAAGACGAAACGGGGATCGCGGGACGATGTTCGAACTCCGATCCCGCCTGGAGACGCATCGGGCAACTGCACGCTGAGCGCTTTGGCTGAGTCGTGAGGGCACCCCTGCGTGCAACCCGATCCGATCTGATCGGCCTACGCCGCCCGGCGTGATGCCGCTCGGATAAGAGATCTGACGACCTCGCCTGGCCTCTCGCCTTGGTTACTCGCGATCTTTTGCAGGGCCGCAGCATCGTCTACGTCGAGCGTGACCTGCAGGACGAGACTACGGTCGCCAGACGCTTCCACGACCTGTACGTCAGCGGAATCCAGTTCCCCGAGCTCCTCGTCGAAGTCTCCGGGCAGCGGGTCGGTTTCGGGATACATCATGCCTTCTCCAAGATCATACGCTCGGTGGGCGTTGATTCCCAGCCGGTGATGAGCAGCCAAGTTGTGGGCTCGATGGTTTCCTCGATAACCAGCGTAAGGAACCTGCCGGTATCGCTGCGCCCGATCAGGAGTCTGCGTACGTCGCGCTGAGGCCGCTCCGAGTTGCCCCGACGGTTCTTGATCACGACATGTCGGTTCCACAACGTTTGCCCTGCCTCAGCGGTCGAGATCCCGCGGGCTCCAAGCTTGTCGAGGGCGGCCTCCGTGGCGAGCAACTGGTTGACGGCATCCGGCACGTTTCAAGCATGACCCACGCGCTGGACGTGCGGTAGTCAAATTCGAACAACTAGCTCCCATGCTGGCCAAAACGGGGCTAACGGGACGACTCTCGAAACATGCCCACGCCTGGAAGCGCATCAGTGAGCTGCACAAGGAGCGGTTCGGCCGAACCGCTAACTGACGGTCCACAAGCGTCACGAGGGATGTTGCCCCTTGACGAGGAAGCAGATTATGACTAGAATTCCGGTCATGTCTGAGACTCTGCCGCTGTCCTCCGTGAAGACTCACCTGTCAGAGCTTGTCGATCGTGTAGAGGACCAGCATGATCGCGTTGTAGACACGCGAAACGGCAAGCCGGCCGCTGTGCTAATCAGCCAGGAGGATCTTGAGAGTCTTGAGGAAACCCTGGCGATCATGTCCGACGCCTCAATCATGACTCAAATTCAAGAAAGCAAGCAGGCGCTTGCAGGCGACGAAACGGGCACTGGGCTTGCCGATCTCCGCACAGCTCTCGGCCGCCGCCGCGATACCACAGCGTGAGCGACACACCTTGGGAGGTACGGATGATGGCTCCTGCGCGCCGCCAACTCGACCGCCTGCCGATTTCCGCCGCAGCCGCGGTGATCGAGAGCCTTAGCGCAATCGGATCAAATCCCCGCCGTCTCGGCAAGCCGCTGCGTTTCGAGCTTGAGGGATGCTGGTCAGCACGTCGCGGCCCGTACAGAGTCATCTACAGCATCGACGACGCGACCCACACGGTCTCGGTTCTTGCAGTGGCACACCGCGCCGACGCTTACCGCCCACGGTGACCGTCCTGTCAGCGATGATTAGAAGGCGCAAGCGGAGATCGCAGTCAGACGGGGTAGTGTCGATTAGCCGGGACCGGGACTCTCCTCGCGTGCTTCTGACTCGCTTGAACACTTCAAGTTCATGCGTCCCCACCCAATCTCGAATAAGCGCAACCTCCTTGTCTGACTCGGTAGGTCCGTGGTCCTGCCCTTTGGCTTTCGGATCGAGTGCAGTGCTGCTACTGATCCCGGTACAGAGAGGACAAGCGCAATGCCAGCGAGGACCACGGACTCAATGACCATTTATTGAATATGTACGATCGGCTTGCCACTGTCTAGATAGCCTGCGCCGTAGACAACCGCGTGATTCTGTGGTAAGGAACCGAATGCCCCTAGGGAACATCTGAACCGTCCGACGAAAAACGGGGCTAACGGGACGACTCTCGAAACATGCCCCCGCGTGGCAGCGCATCCGAGAGTTGCACGCAAAGCGCTTCGATTCTGCGCCTAGTTCTGCGGCGGCAGCTCCAGCTCGACGAGCTTATGCTCGTAAATGACATAGAACCATGGTCCTGTCTGCCGCGTGCGGATGATGGCCTCCATGTCGTCCCACTGACGGACAAGCCATGTCAGCCAGCCCCAGGTCGTGGCGTCCTTCTTGCCACCAATCCGGAAGACACGCAACCCAGCGCCCACGAGGTGCTGAACCTCGGCTGGGCGTGTCCGTATGCGCTTGTCTCGCCCGATTACGATGAGGCCCCTCGCCGCAACGACCTGTATCCAGTCTGGATCAGAAGTTCCGAGCGGACACTCGGGGATAAGCGGATGCCCTGCATGTACGACGTCCTCCCGACCCGCGGCTAGCGTCTTTCCCAGGCCGAGCGCACTCTCATCGACATAGAACCTGAGACACTCGGCTTTGGCTACCACGATCCCTAGGTAAAGGCGGTCACGCTGCGGCCCTGAGCAACTCGTACCTCACTGCGGCTTCGATGGTTGCACGCGGCAACTCGTAGACCTCGGCGATCGAGTCCTGGGATTCGCCAGCCTGGTAAAGCTCTCCAATGATCTCGGTTCTAACACCTCGCACGACAGGCTCGCCAAAGCCGCGAAGCGGATCGACAACGACCTCCTCGATCCCTGCGACCGGCCTCAGACGCCGAGGTTGCGCGTCGCTCCCATCACCCGTCCAGTCGATCGCACTGCGGAACCTGTCCGCCTCCTCGGACCAGCAGAGCAGCTGACCACTGCCGACGACGACCAACGCTAGGTGAGGATGTAGCCCCACTTTGTCTTGAACCAAGCGCACCAGCTCGCGTCCTTCCGCCGCGAGCCACGTCCGCGCGGAAGCCAGCGGATAGCGCACTTTCAGCTCCTGCCGGAGTGCTTCCACCGCCGGGCGCATCCGGATCAGCGGGACCCCGGCGTTTCGGTATTCAGAGAGGAGCCTCGTCTCAACAAACTCGCCCCAAGTAGCGATCTCCTCGCCTGTGCGGCGCTCCCGCACAACAGGGTCGTACTGCTTGCCCGCCCGTTCGTAGCCATCGATCCAGCGTCGCGCTGTGCCGATCTGCAGACCGAGCAAACGATCAATCTGCGCCAACCCATAGGTCGGCCGTTCCAGAAGGTCCACGACTGTACCCATGCTGCTCATCATCGCATCCCGGGCCCAGGAATCGTTTTCGGCCCCGAGCGGCACCGCATGCGCAATAGGCCAGAGCTTGCCGATGACCACCTTCGTCTACTCATTGAGAGCCTTGCCCAAGTTCTGCCAGGTCAGATAAGCTCATGCCCTAATGGCAGTCGATGAGCTGGAGAATGGGCCGAGGATGGCTCTGCCGAGCGATCACGCTCAGCACGATCGCTCGTTTTCATCAGCCACGATACGCGTGACGCAAATCTTGCTGAAGCTCTAAGCAAACTGCTGTCAAGTGTCAGCGCTGGCATGCTCAAGACCTTTCGATCGTCAGACCGCAAGGGCAGCCAAGGCATCGACTTTGGGTCGGAATGGTATCCGGAGCTCATGAAACAGTTGGACGCGGCCTGCGAGGTGGTCTGCTTGCTTACCGAGCAAAGCCTCGGACGTCCATGGATCTTGTACGAGGCTGGTGTTGCTAAGGGCAAGCTCGATGTCCCAGTGCATGGCCTCGCTTTGGGCGTGCCGCTTTCCAAGGCAGGTATTGGGCCATTTGCCCAGTTTCAAAATTGCAACAACGACATCGACTCGATCATGAAGCTCGTGATTCAGCTCGTTCAGCGCTTGCCCAATGCCGAGCCAGACCGCGACATGGTTCGCGCGCAAGTGGAGATCTTCCGAGGCCAGATCGAGAGCATCCTCGCTCGACGAGTCGCCGACACCGACGACGACGAGCTCGAATACGACGAGGCTTCTACCGCCAAGCTGTTCGAGGAGATCAAGGTGATGTTCCAAGATCTGCCCTCACGCATAGACGGCGTAGCTGAGCGCGCTCGCCAACCTCGAACGATTCTTCGTTTGCACCCCGGCATGATTCACGAGATGGCCCTCATGGCAGGAAGGGGGAAGCCCAATGTTGGGGTGATCGCGCTAATCGCCTCTTCCTACCTGCGCGACGACTTGCCGTGGCTCTATGAGATGGCGGTGGAGCTATATCGTCAGTCGTTGAATGCTAGGCCTGCGACGGTAGCACGGGGCTATCGGAACTTCATGCAGGCTGCTGAGATGGCGGCTATGGGTCCTTGGTCGCGTGATATTCGCTCTAAGCAGGCCATACGAGTGCTCGATGAACTGCCAATGTTGCTGAGGGAGTTCGAGGGCCTCCTGAGAGAGTCATCAAGCGAAGCTTAGAATCCCGGGGCTTGCAAGCATCTGCGAGATCCTACGTGGTGGCTGCAACACTGAGTGCTTCGGTGGCACTAAGTCGTTGATCCAGGCTGGAGAGACGATCGACGCTTGGACGCCCAGCGGACTAGTTTCGAACGGCCTCTCATATCGGACCAAAACGGAGAGGGAGGGACGACTCTCGAAACATGACCCCATCTGGCAGCGTATCCGCGACCTGCACGCCAAGCGCTTCGACCCGAAGCCGCCTACTTCCTAGTGTGCAGCCTGACCGGCCTGCTCGTCAAGACGCTCCGTCAATCTGATCTGGCCTTGTACAGCAAGACCGTTGGTCTTCGCCGCAACGAGTCTTGCAAGCCATCCACGTCTCGGCGCATACTGCCTCTATGCCTGTAGTCGGAACGTTGGATGCGAGCACCGCGGCGGTTGTCGGCTTGGTCGGCGTTGTCCTTGGAGCGGCGCTCACGGCCCTATTGACTCGCCGCAATGAGCGACGGTCACACGCGGATGAGCTGCTTGCGCGGGCGGCCAATGACGCCATAGACGCGATCGCAGACGTTGCGGCTGGCACTGCTCACGACGCCCAAGCCCGCTATGCCTCGGCAGTCTCCCGAATCGCGCTGCATGGCAGCCCGCACGTCGTGGCAGCGTGGCGGCGCTTTCAAGACGATGCCACGAGCGAGACTGACGATGGGCGCAATCGGCTTGTTGCTGCTGTCCAGTCAGTCCGTGAGCAGTTGGGACATGGCGACGCGAGCGACGCTGATCTTCGCGTCCTGATGTTCGGCCCTGGCGGGCCTCGCCGCCAGCGCAAGCCGTGAAGCTAGCGCCTAGTCGTACTTCCTAAGGATGAAGGCCACCAGCCTGCTAGGGCGTCGCACAAGCGCCATTGAACGCCGCGCCCTATCCGAGCAGCGCGGCGCTTGGACTACATTGCGATCTGATCCAGGTGCAATGCGGCCCTTGTCGGGAACACCAGGCCATCCGTCGTGACGTGGATGAGCCCGAGTCCTCTCAGTCGGGCTATGGCGTCCCTCGTGTCGTCGGCGTCATCCCGGTCGCGGATCAACTCCTCAACCGACCAGGGCCGGTGGTCGTCGTGGATGAGCAGCCGACACATGATTCCGGCGTCTGCCATGTCCTGTTGTTGCGCTATGTCAGCGGTAGGCTGTTCCTGCATGGGAGCTAGTACCTCCTAATGCCACGCCCCCGGGGCAGTTCCGGCTGTCGCCGGGGGCACCTGCTGGCCTCGTGGATTTTCCGTCTCGGACTCTGTGAGCCAAGCCCGAGCCGACCGTCCCGCTATATACTCGGCGTCATGTCGGACAGAACTAGGTTTTGGCTTGAGCACAGGCTTCCGCCCGCTTGGTCAGCTCCGAGACACTGACGCCCAAACCCTCGGCCAGCCGCACCACATTGTTCCAGCTCGGGTTGCGCCGCCCATGCTCGACGTGGCTGATCCACGCCTGGATGAAGCCGGTGGCTTCAGCGACCTGCACTTGGCTCAGGCCACGTTCGTCCCGAATGGCACGGACAGCTTGCCCCAGGGCGTGAGCATCGGGTGGAGGGCCTGGCATCGCCTCTCAAGATTCGCCGTCGGGTAGCGGAAGCCCTTGCGCCATGAGCAGCAGCTCCGTTTATCGCCTGACGATCTGCGAGACGCGTTGATGACTCATGCCCATGACTTGGGCGATGGCCTTCATGGGTAGGCCCTGGTCGTAGGCCGTTCGTATGGCTTCGTCTCGCTCTTGCCTGAGCTTTTCAGTGGCTTGCTCCAGAACTGCTTCGCGCTCGGCGTAGTCCTCGGCGAAGGCAGCCAGATGGGCTCTGGCCTGGGGAGCGTGGCGTTCAGGGCGGGCGATTCAAGGATCGTGTAGCCTATTCCTGCTAGTCGGTTAGCAGGAATATCCATGCAGCAAGACCGTTTGGGGCCGGTGCCACCCCTCGCACCGGCTCCAAGCAACCCAACAGACAAGGAGCCACCACCAAATCATGCGACGACTACTTGGCCCCGTGGCCGTGATCGGCGTGCTGGCCGGAAGCGGACTCGTGCCTGCCGCCTCAGCCACCATCGTCATCGGCCAGAGCATTGACGGCATCAAGCTCGGCGAGACTCAGGCGCAGGTGCAGCAGCAACTCGGCCCGCCTGGCTATAAAGAACCCGGCAACGAAAATGTCTGGGGCTACCCGACGAACTTTGAGGGACGGATCGGCTTCGAAGCCACGCTCCATGTCGGCGGTATGTGGACACTCTCCCAGAAGCAGAAGACCAACAAGGGGATCGGGCCTGGCTCATCGCTGGCCAAGCTGCGCAAGGCGTATCCGAAGGTCAGGTGCGCTACCGGACCGTTCGGCCCGAAGTCGCTTATCTGCACTCTGAAGTCGAAATATGAAGGCCGTGTGGTGGAAACGACCTTTCCGCTCTTTACCCGCGCTATGGGTGTTCGGGAAGTGAATATCAGTTTTGCGTGAGGCCGCAGGAACTGGCAAGACCAAGGCCATGTCGATAAGTCTGTGAACCGCTAACGCTCGATCTAGTTCGGCCCATATTTTGAGGCAGTCAACTATAACGACGGGTCCGTATGTCTCCTACTTATATCTCTATGTCCTTTGCCACTGATTTGGTACAGGCGCGCACAGCTTTCGGCTAGCAGGGCACTTGCTCCCATGAACTGCACTTGAGTTTGAGGAGTGCCCTCTTCATCCGACCATATCCAGCCGTGCCAGCGCTCTACAAGTTCGGGTTGGTGATCGCTGATTGTCCTGCTTTCAAATGCGTAGTCATCCTGATTATGTTCACTGGCAAGTATCTCCATCTCTGTTGCCGAAAAGGGTAGGTTGCGATGAATCATGTGTATGGCCGACTGAAACACATAGCGTTCGCCTACCGTTGCTTCCGACCACAACTCACGCAGGGACAGGAACTGGGGCCACTCCAGTGCAGCTTGAACGCTTTGGCTGAGAGCGTAGGCATACCACAACGCTGCGCGTTCGGATGAGTCAAGATTGTAAGCCGTACCATCCCAGCACTCCCTTAGACTGTCAGCAGTTCCACCCGAAAAGGCATTTAGACTACCAAACAATTCGTAGTCTGGTGGCAACGGCATAATAGCTACTCCTATTTACTGAGATTATTATGTCACACCAAGTCACTATTTGCAAGTCTTAGGTCTTAGTGTCAAGATAGGCTTCAGCATGATACCTTAGTGACCTACCATTGAAGATGGGGGCAAACTCGTCACAGTTATAGCTATATGAGATAATCTTGTAAGCCATCCCCCGAGCCTCACTAATTGCTGGCTCTTGAAGAATTACGTGATCCGTAAGGATACTAACCGCTGCCCCCGCGTTGACAGCAATTGGCTCTAGCATAGGGATAGATGGCAGCAAATCCTGCGATGCAGGATGCTTTCGTTGCACGCCACCGTGAAACCACGGCTCCCATATCTCAGTAAAAAATCTATCGGTTTCTAGGCCTTCGTAAAGATGCCATTCAAATAGCATACGATCGCGGGTAGTAGCAAAGCGAGGGCCACGGTCGATAATCGATTGCAGGAGCCGACGCAGCGAGTCGATTGACTGTTTGGGAAGGTAGTGCATCAAAGACTCTCGCGCCGACGGGGTATCGAGGTTGGCTCTGAAGATGAGAAGAAACTCTGAAAAACTTTCAAAGGCGCGCCTCATACACATGTTTCGCTCCTCACTACGACGTACTCCAACTGAGACGCCAAGGGCTCCTGCGTTTGGCTCAAAACTAGCAATAAAGAGAGAGGCCAGCATGGCATAGTGCAGGTTAGCGGCGACACGTACCATTGGCAGCACAAAGTGTTCAGGATGATCCCATTGGCGACCTGTAGGCGGGTTTTGGGTAGTGAAGGGCTCTGCGCCGCTTTCGAGAATATCTATGATGGTTTCAAAGCCCTTGCGGCGATGATACCTGAACATATCTTTCGTGATTGGCTTAGGAAGTTCTTCTAGTATTTCTTCGCGCTGGCCAACGCGAAGGCCCCTGTATGCTTTAGTTGTAGCCAAAGCGGCCTGCAAAACGAGTTTACGAGTTTCGTCAGGGGTGTCGTTAACGATAGTTAGTATTGCCTGGCGGGCGTGCTGAGCGAGTTGGTTCGTATCGGTCGTCATTTTGGCACGCCTGAGAACCTCGCGTGAATCCAGAAGTGCTTTGTACTTGGCGAGTCTCGTCGGCGCGATTGACTTCTCCTTACTTCCGATTTCCAGTAGCACGTGATAGAGCGGGTGCTTAGTTCGATCAACAGACTGCTCCTGATTCATCATTTGTTGCCTTTCCCTCGGTTTCCCCCTTCTTTCCCCCTGAAGTTCCCCTGGAAAGCTAGGGCGATCCGACGGAATATGGGTTGGCCTTTGCGTGTTGTACCGCCTTTGAGGTTAGCCGCGAAGCCTAGATGCGAGACAGAAAGGAGCATCAGATGAAGCCCATAACGCTGTTCCCCCTTAGCACCCACTCGGTCTGGGATTGGGAGCCAATACCCGACGTCCCCTGGGGCGAGGGCGGCATTGACGACTGGGGCTGGATAGCCCAGGCGCCCAGCTCCTCGCGCGACGCACAGCTCGATTCATCCACAACGACCCCTCCGAAGGAGGCTATTCCGCATGTCTAACATCGTACCCCGCAGTTCCATACCGGCCGCCCGGCCCGACCAAGCCCTGAACACCCAAGTCGCCAATGCCGAGCGCATCGGTATCGCTGCCGTCGCTCGCATCCAGGCCGGAGCGTTCGCAACGTCGGTCGCCATGCAAAACGCCACCATGCTCTCCAGGGCGGCCAACGCCGCTTTCAAGGTCAGTCCGATGGGCGAGGATCTGTATCAGTCGATCTTGATGGCCTACGGCACGCTGGCCGTCACCGAGATTCAGGCCCTCAGTATTCAGGATCGGGGGCGATCCTGATGGGCTTCCTAGAGGCAGTCCTCGCCCTGATCGGCCTAGTGGCGCTCATTGGGGCCATCGCCCGCTGGTACTCGCAGCGGCCGTCAGACCTACCGCCCGAAGATGACCTCGCCGCTCCGTACCGCGAAGGGCTACACGCTGCCATCCGTATGCAGGGAGTCGCCCAAGACCTGGAGCAACAGCTTTACGCCGAGGCATTGCGACAGGCCGAGAACGATCCCGGCAGTGAGCCATGAAGCCGGAGCACAAGCTCATAGAGCGCGTAGTGGTTGGCTTGGTGGCCACTGCCATCAGCGTCAACATCTTGGCCACCGAGCTGCCGCGCGTCATGCCGTATCTCATCATTCTGGCCGTCATCTTTGTGGTTGTGCGTTTGGTGCTTTTCCACACACGTAAGTGGTGAGTCGTGAATGTAAATAAGACACTTGACCCATGCAGTTCGGCTGACGGACAATGGAGGGTTACGTTAGTGCGAGTGCGTGAGTTTTCGAGAAGTGGACGTGACCTATGTAAGGCAGTCAGTGAAAGGAGTCACGTCCATGCCACGTAAGAAACAATCAACGAGGAAAAGATTGCAGCGCGTTTCAGTTCGAGCCGAACTGAGAGATGAACCGGATTGGGACCGCTTTGCCTGGGCTTTGCTCCAGTACGCCCGGATTTTATCCGCCAATAAGCAAGCCGGTAATCAGGCAGCGAAAAAGAAGCCACGGTCGTGAGACGAGCTGAGCTGGCATGGTTCCGGCTCCGGTTCCCGGGCGATCTGAGTGAAAAGGCTGTCCTGGCTACCTTGGCGTCGTTCTCAGGACTGCCGCATCCTACGCGCCTGGTCTTTGACTTGAAGGCTACACGGGAAGGTATAACCCACCACTTGGCCGTCAGTCCAAAGGTGGCCGACACGGTGCTCGGTAACTTGCGCGCAGCTATTCCTAGCCTGCGTCTGGACAAGGCCGAACTACCCAAGCACCGCCACACTCTGCGGGCGCTCTGGCAAGTGTCACCGGCCACCGCTGCCATCCGTACTGACGAGCTGGCCGCTATTGCCGCCGGTCTGCTGGCCAGCCTGTTCCCGCTTGGAGCCGATGAGGCCGTACACCTCACCTGGACTTTGCGGCCGCACCTTCGGCCACCGCTGCCGCTGACTCCTGAGATTCAGCGTGACGGTCGCCAGCGAGTGCTTATGACCAAGTTGACCATGCCGGGCCTGAACGGCTACGGTCTGCTACGGGTTCAAGCTCAGAACTCGGCCCGTAGTTCCCAGCTCATGAGGCGCACCGCCGCCAGCCTGTGGAGTCTCAGCACTCCTTACGGTCGCCTGAGCGCTGATCCCTACTGGCTCGGTCAGCTGCTGCGCTGGTGTGGTCAGCGGGGACGCTATCTGAGCGTCCAAGAAGTCGCCGCCGTCATCGGTTGGCCGATAGATGCCCCCGATCTCCCCGGCCTGGAGCTGGGCGCGGCCAAGCGCCTGGTTCCCAGCCTGGAGCTTGCCCGCCACGGCCGGATACTCGGCATGAGCAACTTTGCCGGTGTGTCGCGGCCGGTGGCGATTTCTCCCGGCGCTTCGACGCGCGGGCTGTACGTCCTTGGTCCCACCGGGACCGGCAAGACTTCACTAATAAAGAACTTGGTGAAGGATGATCTGGCTGCCGGACGGGGCCTGGCCGTCATTGAGACAAACGGCGATCTCGTGCAAGACCTGCTCGACCTGATCCCCGCGCATCGCATAAAAGACATTTGCCTAATCGATCCGACTGATGCGGACTACGCCGTGGGTTTCAACCCCTTTGCCGGTTCGGCCGATGCCTCGCTCGTCGCTGACCAGCTCGGCGAGCTATTCCAGAGACTCTGGAAGCAATTTTGGGGACCTCGTACCGGCCAGCTCGCCCACATGGGGCTGCTGACCCTCGCCCGCCGCCAAGGCTCCACCCTGCTCGATCTGCCGCGTCTGTTCCTCGATGAGCAGTTCCGCGCTGGGGTGGTGGCTGACTTGGACGATCCGGTGGGCCTGGAGCCGGACTGGCGCTGGTACGCGAACCTGCCCGACCGGGAGAAAGCCACGGTCATCGCGCCGCTCCTGAACAAGGTGCGGGCCTTCACCGCTCGCCCCTCGATCCGGGCCATCATGGGGCAGGCGCAGCCTGCGACCTCCATGCGAGCCATCATGGCCGAACGGAAGATTCTGCTGGTCTACTTGCCCAAGGGTCTGATCGGCAGCGAGACGGCCACGCTGCTCGGCTGCCTGATCTTGACCTCGCTCTGGCAGGTCGCCACCGAACGGGCCGGACTGCCGATGTCCGAGCGTCATCCCTTTGGCCTGTACGTCGATGAGGTGCAGGACTTCGCAGACGCGCCTATCCCGTGGGATGAAATGTTCGCCCAAGGCCGGAAGTACGGCTTGGCGCTCACCGTGGCACATCAGAACCTGAACCAGCTCGATAGAGAATTGCGCGAGGTAGTCGTTGCCAACGCCCGCAGCAAGGCCGTGTTTGCCCTGAGCGCCACGGACGCGAAGGTCATGGAACGGCTGTTTGCCCCATCACTAACCGCCGCTGATCTGCAAGCCCTCGATGCCCACAGCATCGCTGCCCTGGTGGCCCTGGATAACGGCGGCACTGCCCGGCCGGTGACGCTGAGCACGCCGCCCCCACCGGCATCGCAGGGAAGCGCTGAGCAAGTACGCCAAACGTCTCGGCAGCACTATGCCCGGAGCCGCATCGAAGTCGAGGCCAGCTTGCGGGCTCAAGTTGAGCGCCCCCGTCCCCCAAGCGCTCCGGTGGGCCGCAGACGGAGGGACCAATGAGAGCGCCAGTCGCCCGTCCAGTCGCGTCGAGTCCTGGGGTCGTAATCCCCTGTAGCCATCAGCCAATTCGCCCGAATCTGCCAATGACTAATAGCGCTAAATGGAGTGACAAATGACCCGCCGCTACGTGAGCGCGGCAGTCCACCGCGAGCAGGTCGCGCAGCTTGTCGAGCGTGACTTGGCCATTATCAGGTGGGTATCCGATCTGCGTTTCGTTACCGGCTCCCAGCTCACGCGGCTGTGCTTTGCAGACACCGATGATCCCGTCGTGAATGGCCGCTCTGCTCGTCGGGCGCTGCTGCGACTCGTCCGGCTCGGACTGCTGGAACGGCTGCCTCGCCAGGTCGGCGGCGTGCGCTCCGGCTCGGCTGGCTTCATCTATCACCTGGGCCTCAGCGGACAACGATTGGCCCATGAGCGTGGCTGGCAGCCCGAGCGACGCAGGCGGCGGTCGCTGACTCCGGGGACGTTGTTTGTGCGTCACGCGCTCAACGTTTCCGAGCTGCATACATTGCTGGTGGAGTCCGACCGCTCCCGGCGCTTCGAGCTGCTTGAGCTGGTCAGCGAACCCACGTGTTGGCGCAGCTTTAGTGGGACGAGCGGCCAGCGGCAAACGCTCAAGCCGGACAGCTATGTGTCCTTGGGCATCGGGCCATATGAGGACAGCTATTTCATCGAGGTAGACATGGGCACCGAGGGCAGCCTTGCGTTGGAGCGCCAGCTCCGGCTGTACATCGCCTACTTCGAGAGCGGAGCCGAGCAAGCCGAGCGCAGCGTCTTCCCGCGAGTCCTGTGGCTGATGCCGGATGACCGGCGCGTGACGGCAATTGCGGACAGCGTGCAGCGGCTGCGAGCAGGCGACCGCGAGCTGTTCCAGGTCGCCCGCTTCGACCAACCACTGACCGTTTTGTGTCGCGCATCAGTATGACGTATATGATATATTGTTAACTTAACAACGCCAAGCACACAACACCCCTTGAAAGGAGGTAATACATGCCATCAGCCCCCACTACATTTAGACCCGAAACCGCTACTCCCGTAGCTCAGGGCACCATGCGGGCCTTTGCCTACCTGCGGGTTTCGTCTGAGGGACAGGTCAGGACGGATTACAGCGACGATGGTCTATCCATCAGCGCCCAGCGTGAGGGTGCCGAAGAAAAGTCCGTTCAGCTCGAAGCCGAGATTGTGCACGAGTTCAGCGATCCCGGCCGTTCGGCATACGTCGATTTGCACAAGCGGACCGGCTTCTTGGAAATGCTCGATGAGTTGAAGCACCGCAACGAACACGACTCGACGCGCGTCGAGTACGTGATCGTCTGGAGCCTGTCGCGGTGGGCGCGTAACCAGCGCGACCACTGGCAGACCCGCGAGCTGGTGCGCCAGGCCGGAGCCAAGCTCATCAGCATCACGGAGCCGATGATCGGTGACGACAGCGCCGCCGCCTTCCTCTACGAGAGCATGATCGCCACTCAAAACCAGTTCCAGTCGATGCAGACGAGCGAGAACGTCAAGCGCGGGCTGCGCCAGAAGGCCAGCGTCGGCGGCACCTACGGTCCCGCACCGCTCGGCTACCTGAACAGCGTTGACGAGTTGCCGGACGGGCGACGGGTAGCCATCGTGACCATCGACCCCGACCGAGGACGACTCATTACCTGCGCCTTCGAGCTGTACGCGACCGGCGAATACTCCATTGCGCAACTTGCCGCCGAGCTGGAGCATCTTGGCTTGCGCTCACGGCCGACCGCTAAACGAGTGCCGAAGAAGCTCGGCACGACCGTTGTGCAGCGCCTGCTCCGCAACCCCTACTACATGGGCAAGCTCGTCTACCGACGTGGCACCAAGGACGAACAGACCTTTGACGGTCGGCACGAGCCACTGATCGACCCGGAGGCGTTCGATCGAGTGCAGACCTTGCTGGACACGAAGCGCGTCGCTGGAGAGCGCCCCCGCGTGCGCCAGCACTACTTGCGTGGCAGCGTTTACTGCGGCGAGTGCGGCAACCGCCTGACGTTCGGCATCTCCACCGGCCGCAACGGACGCAAGTACCCCTACTTCTTCTGTAGCGGCCGGATCAATGGCACGGCCTGCACGCGACGGGCCAACATCCGGCCCGAACTGCTGGAGCACCTGATCGAGCAGCACTACGCCACCGTGCAGATGCCGCCCGCTCGTGTCGAGCGTGGCAAGGCCGCTATCCGCGCTCTGGCCGAGGCCAGCCAAGACGCCGTGCGCCAAGTCCAACGCGCCAAGGCCCAGCTCATCGCCAAGCTCGAAGCCCGCCAAGACGAGCTGATCGAGATGCGTTTCTCGGAGAAGTCCATCACTCCCAGCCTGTTCAAGCGCAAGCAGGCGCAGTTGCAGACCGAACTAGATGCCGCCCACGAATCGCTGGCCGAGACTGAGCTACGGATGACCATAGACCGGGCGCACCTGGAGCTTGCCCTAGAGCTGGCCGAGGACGTACAGACCGTCTACCGAGAAGCCGACGAGCAGACCAAGCGCGGCTACAACCAGGCGTTCTTCAAGAAGCTCTACGTCATGGGCGAATGGGACGACGGCGCAACGACAGCCTGGATCAGCGGCGTCGAGCTGACAGAGCCCTATGCGCTGCTGCTCACCGAGGGCCTGATCGAGCAAGCCGAGGCCGAGGCGCGAGCCATCAAGGCTGGAGGATCAACGCAAAACAGGGCCGGGAGCGCCAATGACGAGCGTTCCTCTGGCCCTGTTTCGATCTACGAACAAATGGCGGAGAGGGAGGGATTCGAACCCTCGATGGAGTGTTAAGCCCCATACTCGCTTAGCAGGCGAGTGCCTTCAGCCACTCGGCCACCTCTCCCAGAACTCGGGAAGCCAGTGTAGAGATTGTCGCTCATCGCGGCGGGCCGCAGAGTGGCCGGCGGTGCGCTGGCATCGATCGACGCCGCCGCGACCGACGACCCTGCGCCGCCGAACGCGATGTGGCTGCCGGCCAGGGCACCGGCCTCTCAGTCAGCCGCGACGATTGCGGCGGCTGGCTTTGCCGCGATGATGGCCTGCACGCTTGGGGGTGGGGACGCGAATGATCACGATCGACGTCGAGGAGGTGTTGTTCTTCTCGTCGATCGCCTCCGCCGTCAGCTTGTGCTTGCCCGGCTTGAGCAGACGGGCGCCGTACCAAACCATGTGGCCGCTGAGCGTTGTGGTCCCACCGTGGACGTAGAAGTTGCGGATGATGTGGCCGTCGTCGAACAGCGAGATCTCATAGACCCGCGCGCTGTCGCTCGCGGTCACGGTGATCGGCAGGGTGTTCGTGTAGCGCACTCCCGTCTTTGGGCTGAGCAGCTTGACGCTCGGCCCCTGGCTCGCGCCGCACTGTCCGGTCAGCTGGTCTCCACTGCGGTCGTAGTCGGCCAGCGCGGCGTAGGCGGGCTTGGGAACCAGGTTTGAGGTGAGCAGCCCGTAGCTGCCGATCGGGCTGCCGAATGGTTCTGTTTCCAGCAAGCCGTACCAGATGCCCACCTGCACGTAGGGGTTCTGAGCCAGGCAATGGTATGCCTGCGAAAGGTAGGTGGCCTGCTGTTCGAGGCTGACCCCACCTGCCTTCTGGCCTGCCCAGGCACCCAGGTTGCAGACCTGCGAGGAGGTGTCCCAGCCGAGCTCTGTCATCCAGATCGGGCTGTTGTCGCCGTTGGCCTGCTCCACTTCGTGGACCGTCCGGTAACCCAGAAACGACCAGCGATTGATGCGCGGGTCGGTGCGGCTGTTGCGCAGGATTTCATACGGGGAGCCGATGTCGCACGCCGTGTCGGTATGCACCCCGACCGCGTCAAACGAGCCCTTCGCACCGTCGGCGTAGAGCTGGGAGAGGAATTCGTAGTCGTTGCCGGTCAACCCGCCGAGCACCACGGTCGCTTTCGGAGCCGCCGCCTTGACCGCCGGGTAGGCGGCCTTCAAGAGGGCTGTGTAGGCCGCCGGATTGGGACCGCTGGCCCACCACAAAGAGGCGTCCTCCTCGTTCCAGATCTCCCATGCAGCCACGCGACCCGCCAAGCGCTTGGCCATGCTGCCCACGAAATGGGCGTAGTCGGCCGGGTTGCGTGGCGGCATGACCGGGTTGGCCGAACCCGACTCCCACGCGGGCGTGTCGACGGCGTCGAGGATCACCTTCGTGCCCTTCGGCAACGCCGCCAACCCGCTTTCGAGTTGTTTGACCTCAAATTCGCTGAGGTGCCCGGGGGTCGGTTCGAATGTGGTCCACGGCACAAACCCCCGCACCCAGCTGACTCCCAGGCCGGCCAGCAGTCCGTCGCTCTGGGGCGAGAGCCCGGTTGGCCCGGTGGCAACAACCCCCGATTCGGCGCCCATGGCGGGGGCGCCCGCAAACGAGAGCGCCAGCGCCAGCAAGGCGACCGGCACAGCGACTAGGCGAACGAACCGCACATCGCAGTCATCGGCAATACGCCGACAACGCATGACAGACAAGCCTTCGGCATCGACCGTTTGCCGACGCTGAAGTGGATCTAGTTTCGTGGAGCCCAGTTAATCCGCCGTATAGGGCCCGGAGCTCGGCGCCGGCCTGTGGGTATTGAGCCGCTCGAGCACCTCGTCACGGTCGGTGCCGTGCATTCGCAGCACGCGGTCAAAATCCGCGCCGTAGACGTGCATCGCGCCCACCAGCACGTCGCTCGTGCCAACCGTGCGCGCACCGCGCTCGAGGGCAACCCGAACGGCGGCTTCGGTAACGGCTGCCACAACGTCGAGATCGCTCCTCCCAGCTGCATCTCCCCGCTCGCCGTCGGCGCCCGGCCGGGGCGCTTCGAGCGGAGCTTCGCTCACCCCCAACGCCTGTAGGGCGATACCGGCTTCGCCATGCAAGCGTAGGATCCGCAGCCAGCGCTCGGCCTCGGCTTCGGGAGAGCGAGCGAACGGCATCGCCGTGGACGCCATGCCCAAGACCATCGCCGCGTCGGTGTCAAATGCAGCCTCAGCGTTCATCGCGACACCCCAAGCGCGCGTGCCGCCTCGTGCGCCGGCGGGTGCAACCGCGCGACGTTGTGCTCGCGCAGCACGACCTCGGGCGGGCCCTCGCCGAGGCGCAACTTCAGCACGACGCCACCGTGTCGCGCTACAGCGTTGTGTACTGAGCGGACGACCTTGGCGCTCTCGCCGGGATCCACGCCGGCGGCGAGCAGGAAGCGTGCTGCCCGATCGCCCTCGAGCTCCCGGCGGTCGAGCTCAAGTTCCTCGACCCGTACGGTCGGCGCGCTTGGATCCCCCTCGATACACAGCAGGCACGCGGCCAGATCGTCTGGGCGCCGCTCGGTCTCTTCCGCCACTCGGTCCAGCAGCGCCGATGCCGTGGTTTTGGGCCCTAGCTCCGCAAGCGTGCGTTCCAGTCGCCCCACGCCGAACAGCTCGCCCCCGATCCTCGCCTCGATCACACCATCTGTGTAGAAGCAGACCAGTGACCGTCCCGGGATGGAAACAGTGGTCTGACGCATCCCTGTTGGCAAGCCCACTCCGATCGGCGGTGATGAGCAGACGATGATCGGCTCGATCGACCGTGTACCGCTCACGACCGGCGGTGGATGACCGGCGCAGGCATAGGTCAGGATGCGATCGCGCGGGTGATAGGTGGCCAGCACGACGGTCGCAAAGGAACCTCCGAGTTGGCGCTCCAGCACAGGAGCCGCCGCCTGCAGAGCGCCACGCGGCGACAGCCCAGCCTCGAGGTACGCGCGCAGCGTGAAGCGCAACAGCGATGTGTGGGGCAGCGCCTCGCGGCCGTGCCCGGAGACGTCGCCGACGATAACCGCCAACTGACCGTCCCCAAGCGCGAACACGTCGTAGAAGTCACCGCCCGCGCCGGGCCCGGATGCCGGCCGGTAGGCAACGGAGGTGCCCACCGGACCAAGCCGGCGGGGGAGAACAGGCAGCAACGCCGCCTGCAGCAGGCCCACGTCCTCGAGCAGTTCTCGACGTTGACGCGCCAGTAGCCGCGCATGCAACGCAACCAAGCGCGAGCTCGCTCCCAGCGCGAGCGCGAGCGCAGCGAGGGCGCCGATCAGGATCCAGACCAGCGCCGGGACGACATCGATAACCCTCGTGACCGTCGTCACCAGCGGCGATTGAGCACGGTGCGCCCGCCGGCTGGATCTCACTGCTGGCGCAGCTGCCCGCGCGCGTTTGACCCGGGCCGCAAGCGGCGGTGTGGCAAGGAGCCCGGCCGTGCGCACAAGCTGGTTCGGCGCCAACGCTCTCGCGGTCAGGCGTCGTCTGGAGACTTTGGCTCGACGCGTGGTCTTGTGCGGCTTGAGGCGGTGCGAGAGGCCACCGGTCACCGTGGGCTTCGGCTCACCAACGACACGCGGCGGCGTGCCTGCCGTGGGCGCGCTCGTCACTGTGGGCGTGCTCGCCACAGCGGGGGTGCTCGCCACCGCGGGCGTGCTCGTAGTGGGCGTGCTCACCATCGCGGGCGTGCTTGCCGCCGGCGTGCTCACCACCGCGGGCTTGCTCGTAGTGGGTCCAACTAGCGCCGGAGCGAGGGGAGCTGTAGTGGGGTTGACAGGCGTCACCTTGGTCGCCAGCGCGCCTGCACTGGGGGCAGGCGTGGAAGCTGGCCTCGCGTGCCTGGGTTCTCCCGCCGTGCCGTGCCCCCGTTCGTCGTGCGGTGGCCACGACGCGGCGGGCGCAGTGACCGCTTCCCGTTCGTGTCCACCTGTCCCGCCCGCCGGACGACCGGCAGGTGGCGGGACTGTTGCACGGCCATTCGGTTGGGTTGCGCTGCCATTCGGTTGCACGCTCGCAGGGTCAGAGCCGCGATGGTGCCCGGCCGAAGCAGGCGGCGCTGCGCGCGGCTGGGCGCCGCAGCAGGCTTCGGTCCCACCGCCACGTTCAGCGGGCTGCCCGGTAGGCGGGCCGTGTGGCGCCACCACCGCCGGTTCGTGGTATCCCTTTCCCACGGCGGCCGGGGTCTGCGGGGAGGAGACGGCGCAACAGCTCGCAGGGGCGCCAGCGCTTTCAACATGCGTGTGTGGCGCCTGAGTGTTGGGTGCCAGCCATGCATGGTCAGGCTTTGCTGTCACAGCGGGCGCCAATGCCAAGGCGAACACCCAGCAGCCCAGGGAGACAGCCGCCGCCAAGCCTGGGAATAGCCAGTGGGAGAGCCGGGTTACGCTTGCGCTTCTGGCCATCAGCCGGTCGCTGTCGCACTCCCTCGGACATGAGCGAGCGCGTCGTCGAAAGTTGAGAAGATGTCGAACATTCCACACAGACCACTCAGGTCGAAGATCCTCAGCACCTGGGAATGCGCGCCCGCGATGGCCAGCCGCGCGGAAGCGTCGAGGCCTCTCTGGACACCGACCAGCACGCCAAGCGCGGTCGAGTCGATGAACGTGACCCGCGAGAGGTCGAGCACGACCTGGCTGTAGCCCGCGCCGAGCGCGTCGGTCAACGCCCACTTCAGCCTCGGCGCCGAGACGAGTTCGAGCTCTCCTTCGACGGAGAGAGCACACGTACTCCCGTCGAGCTCGCGCTGGCTGATTGCAAACGCGGTCGAACTCCGCTTCGGAACGTTCGCGCGCATAGACAAGATCATTTTCGGCGGGCGGCCACCGTTCTTGAACGACCTCGCAGAGTTCTCGAACATATGTCCGCTGTGCGTTGTCAGCTGCCGCGCTTGTAATTTTTTTGATTGAAGTTTGCGCTAGTATTCAACTAGATAGTTTATCAACTACAAGGATGAATATGGCAGTGGCGACCGACCAGCTCAGCCTCACGTTTGCCGCCCTGGCCGACCCCACGCGTCGCGCGATCCTCGCGCGGCTCGCAGAGGACGGCGAGGTCACGGTGAACGAGCTCGCGCGGCCGTTTCCGTTCAGCGTGCAGGCGGTCTCTAAGCACCTGAAGGTGCTAGAGCGGGCCGGACTGATTACGCGGGGACGAACGGCACAGCTGCGTCCCTCGCGACTCGAGGGCGCGCCTCTGCGCGAGGTGGCCGACTGGCTCGAGCAGTATCGAGGGATCTGGGAGGGGCGTCTGGATCGCCTTGCGCTTCACCTGCGGGACATTCAACGAAAGGCAGGCAGAGATGACTGAGCAATTCGAGATGGCCGAGCGCACGATCGTGATCGAGCGAGAGCTTGCCGCGCCGCGAGACCTCGTGTGGAAGGTATGGACCGACCCCGATGAGGTGACGAAGTGGTGGGGTCCCGAGCACTTCACGACGCCCCGCGACACGATCGAGTTCGACCTGCGCCCGGGTGGCGTCTGCCGGTTGACGATGGTCGGCCCCAACGGCGAGGAGTACCCAAGCGACGGCCACTTCGGAATCGTCGAGCCGCCAGAGCGACTGTCGTTCGGCGAGCAGACGACGGACCATCCAATGATCGAGTCGGGCGAGACGACCATCGAGTTCATCGACCTCGGCGAGGACCGGACTAAGGTCGTCATCACTTCGCGCATGATCTGCGCCGAAGAGCTCGTGGCGATGGCGCAGATGGGCTGGGGTAGCCAGCTGGACAAGCTCGAGGCCCTGCTTGCCCGTTGAAACAGCGCGTGAGTGGCGCCGGCCTCGGGCGCCACTCACCTGGCCGTCCTCAACGCATCCAAGTGCGGCTAGAGCCTCGAGACGGCGAGCTAACCGTCGTCTCCTGCGCCGGGCTGCGCGCGAACCTGCGCTAGCGAACAGCAGCACCTGGCGGCGCCGAGCAGCCATCAGGTGCTCACTGTGGCGGTGTCGCGATTCCTGTGCGGTAGGCGTAGTTGACAGCCTGCGCGCGGTCGCGCAGGTCGGCCTTGGCGAACAGGTGATTAATGTGGGACTTGACCGTGGTCGGGCTGACAACGAGACGCTCGGCGATCTCTGTGTTCGACAGTCCCTCTGCGATCAACGCGAGCACCTCCGCCTCGCGTGAAGTGAGGCCGTCTGGCAGCGTTGGCGCAGTTGCCGTGCCCGGATCCTCATCGGCGGCGAGCTGGCTAGCGAGCGCGGTCACTACGTGGCGCTGGACGGTTGGGTCCAGCGCAGCATCGCCGGCTGCGACGGTGAGAATCGCCGTGCGGATGTCCTCGCCGCTTGCGTCCTTGGTGAGATAGCCGCGTGCGCCGGCGCGCAACGCGCCGAGCACGCTCTCGTCGTCGGCGTAGGTGGTGAGTGCGATCACTCGCACGTCGGGGTGGCGATCGCGCAGCTGTCGTGTCGCCTCGATCCCGTCGAGCCGTGGCATCCGCAGGTCCATCAGCACGACCTCCGGCCGGTACTCGTCGGCGAGCGCGAGCGCCTCCTCGCCATCCGCTGCGGTAGCGAGCAGCTCGATGCCGTCCAGAAGACCAAGCAGCGTGCTGAGACTTTCGCGCACGAGGCGCTGGTCGTCGGCGAGCAGGACGCGGATTGGCTCGCGATCGACAGCGGGACTCCCCTCTTCGACAGTGCTCATGCCGGTAGTCGCAGCTCGACGCGGAAGCCGTTATCGGTCGGCGCGGCGCGCAACTCGCCACCAAGCAGCTCGGCACGCTCGCGCATCCCAGTCAGACCGTAGCCGCTGCCGGTCAGACCGAGCGCCGCGGGCGGCGGCACGCCGGCGACGGCGTGATCCTCGACGACCAGCACGGTGCTCTGCGGGAGGTAGGCCAGTCGCACCTCTACGCGCTCGGCGGTGGCATGTCGTCGAACGTTCGTCAGTGCCTCCTGAACTGTCCGATACACCGCCAGGCGCGCGTCAGAGGCAAGCTCGCGCGGCTCCCCGACAACCTCAACCGCTACCGGGAGGCCGCTTTGCTCGCCGAATGCGTCGGCGAGCGTGCCTATACGCTCGGGCCCCGGCAGCTCGTCGCCGCGCTCGGCCGCGATCGCACGGCGGGCCTCATCCAGTCCGCCGGCGGCGAGGTGGTGAGCTTGCTCGATCGCTCGCGTAACCTCCTCGTCTACCCGGCGCTCGCGCGCAAGCATGCGTGTGGTCTCGAGCTGCAACGCGAGCGCGGACAGCGAATGGGCGAGCACGTCGTGCATCTCGCGCGCGAGCCGGCCACGCTCAGCAGCGGCCGCGGCGCGCGACTCCGCCGTACGAGATGCCGCGAGAGCGTCGCGCTGCTCGCGCATTGCGCGTATCAGCCGGATCACCAGAAACCACGGGACGACGCCGAGCAGCAAGGATGGCACCCCGGCGCCGTGGCCCGCGATCGTGGACACGGCCAGGAGCAGCACGATCGAGAACGTGAGCGTGAGGACGCCAGCCTGGCGTTCGAGCCGCAGCGCCGCCACGATCCCCACGAAGTACGGGCCGGCGACCCAGATGCCATTCGGCTGCACCGCGCCCAGCACTGCCGTGGCCACGGTGACCGTGAGCAGCGCGGCAATCCGCTGCCAAGGGGCCACGTCGGACTGCTGGGGCCGCGTACCGACCACGGCCGCCACAAACACAACCATGGCCACGAGGACCACCGTGCCGCGACCATGAAGTCCCGGCCCCGGGCTCGTCGTAAACGTCTCGACAACGAACACCGCCAGGTATGTCATGCCGAGCAAGCGCAGCGCGACTGCCTCGATCGGTGCACGCGCGCCGCTCGAGTCGAAGCCGCGGGTAAACCATTTGTAGAAGGCGAGCATCTGAGCCGCAAACGATAGGCGCCCCGAGCGAGCATGTCATCGGCTCACGGGCCGAGCGCCTGCGCCCCATCCTCCACCCTGGGGTGGAGTGTCAGGTTCGACCCGTGAGCCGATGAAACCCAGCGTGCTGGCGCGTAGGTTTGGGCCATGCTCACGAACTCACTCGAAGCCGCGGTCGCCCTGCACATCGCCGCGTCCCCACAGCAGCCCGAGACCGATCCGGTCATCTCAATCCGCGACCTGCGCAAGCGCTACGGCGACCACGAAGCGGTGCACGGCATCGACCTCGAGGTGCGTCGCGGAGAGATCTTTGCGTTCCTCGGCCCCAACGGCGCCGGCAAGACGACGACGGTCGAGATCCTCGAGGGCTTCCGTCAGGCCAGCGACGGCACCGTCAAGGTGCTCGGCGCCAACCCGTGGCAGGCGCCGCGTGAGTGGCGCGAGCGGGTTGGGATCGTGCTGCAGGAGTCAGAGGCGGAGCCCGGCCTCACGGTGCGCGAGTGCCTTGAGCTCTACGCCGGCTACTACCGCGCACCACGACCAGTCGATGAGACGCTCGCGCTCGTCGATCTCAGCGAGCACGCCGCCAAGCGCGCAACCTCGCTGTCGGGCGGCCAGCGCCGGCGCCTGGACGTCGCCCTGGCGCTGATCGGCGATCCCGAGCTGATCTTCCTCGATGAGCCGACCACGGGCTTTGACCCCTCTGCGCGCCACGCAGCATGGAAGGTCATCGCCGGTCTTCGCGAGCTCGGCAAGACAGTCTTCCTCACGACCCACTACATGGAGGAGGCAGAACGGCTCGCCGACCGGATCGCGGTCATCTCAGACGGCGAGATCATCGCCGAAGGCACACCGCAAACGCTCGGCGACCGACAGCTCGCAAACACGCAGATCGCGTTCGCGCTGCCAAACGGCGCGACCATCGGCGACCTCCCGGCCCTACTCGCCGAACGAGCCGGCGAGCACCCCGGCGGTCGCATCGCGCTGCCCAGCTCGAACATCGCCGCCGACCTGCACGCGCTTTGCGGATGGGCACTGGAGAACCGGCATGAGCTTGAGGACCTCGAGGTTCGCCGCCCGACGCTCGAGGACGTCTACCTGCAACTCACAACCAACGAACAACCAAGGAGCCAACCATGATCCTGCTAGTCAAATATCTCATCCGCGCATGGCGCCGCGGCCGGGCCACCCAGCAGATAAGCAGCTGAGGATGTTTCTGCTATTCGGATACGTGCTTCGTTTGTGGCGCGAGCTTCACGCTCGCGCCACAAACGAGCCCGTCGTTACCCACGCCGACCGTGCGATCGCATCCGCCGTCGCCGGCGCAGGTGCGTCACTGAGCGACCACGTCTCGCCAAGCGACCGTGTCTCGCTCGCTCCGCCGTCCGCCGCATCCCGAGGTCCGGTGGTGCTGCTCGCCCACCAGGTGCGCTACGACGTTCGCACGAGCTTGCGCAACCCCCGCGCGCGCTTCTTCACGTTCTTCTTCCCGATCGTGCTGCTCGTGATCTTCGCCGGCGTTTTTGGTCACGGCACAACGACCATGGATGGGGTCCACGTCAAGCTCTCACACTTCTATGTGACTGGGATCCTCGCGGTTTCGATCGTCGTTGCGAGCTATGCCAACCTCGTGATCTCGATCTCCGCCCTGCGTGAGAGCGGAGTGCTCAAGCGACGCCGCGCGACCCCCGTCCCGCCCGCTCTGCTGATTGCCGGCCAAGCTATCTCAACGCTCGTGACCGTTATTTTCATGTCCACGATCCTGCTCGTAATCGGAAAGTTCGCCTATGGCGTTGGCATGGCACCCGCGGCGATTGCCGCGATTGCCTGCACGGCGGTACTCGGAACGCTCGCGTTCGCTTGCATCGGCTACGCCGTCTCCGGCCTGATCGGCTCTCCCGACGCCGCACAGCCAATCGTCCAGGCAACGACGATGCCGCTGTGGTTTCTCTCGGGCGTGTTCATTCCAACCGCCAACCTCAGCGGCACGCTGCACACCGTTGGCTCGCTGTTCCCGGTCGAGCACCTCGCAAACAGCTTGCAGGTCGCCTCACTGCACACCTCCTTCGCGGGCGCGATCTCCCCGGGCGATCTGCTCGCACTCGCCGTCTGGGGTGCCGCGGCAGCAGCGTTCGCCGCGTGGCGCTTCAGCTGGCTACCCAGCACCGCGGCGGCGTAAGTCACGGTTGGTGGCGCCTACCGGCCACCGCGCCTGGCAGTCGCTCGGCCGCGGACTGCCGGGAAATGCTCGGACTCCTTCGGAGTCAATCGCGTGAGCTGACGGCCTAATCGAGTGAGAGCACGTGGGCAGTCTTGGGGTCGACACGACCCTCGAGCACATCGAGGTAGGCATCTTGAACCGCCCCAAAGCCCCTGCCGTGAACGACTTCAAGCCAACCGCGCGTCCACTCGCAGAATGGGTGCCAGGCATCGGAAACCCTCCTCTGAAGCTCAACGCCGCCCCAGTCCCCCGAGCGCTTGGCCAAGCGATTGGGAGCGAAGAAGAAAGTCGGTGAGGGGCCGGGCAACTCACCGGCACCGGCACTCAGCTGCTCCCAGTGCGTGACACCGACCGTCATGCTGTGGATGAGCTCGTCACCGTAGTGAGAATGGACGGCGAGTCTCACCTCGCCGTCTCCAGCGATGTCGACGAAAGTGGCAGGCCCTCGCTGCAACGAGTCGATCTCCTCGTAGGTGACGGTGCGCCCGTAAACCCCGAGGTCCTGCACGAATTTGGCGCTCCGCGTCGAGGTCAGCCCCACCACCTCCACCCCCTCGCGCCGCGCCAGCAGGAAGGCCACGGCGATCGCGGTCTTGCTCGATGCGCTGGAGATGACGATCGGCCCACGTTCGCTCAGCCCTTCGTCTGAGAGCTGGTCGTCTATCAGAAAGGAGGTGAAGAACAGAGGACGCAGCAGCATCTGTAGATCCTCGGTATCCGCCTTGTAGAAAGGATCGGTGTTGTTCGCCAAGTAGGACTGGTAGGCCGAGGGCAGACTCGCGCGATGCGGCGAGCCGTCGAGGAACCCGTGAGGACCGACCTCGACTGGGGTCAAGAGGGCATATGAAGACGGAGGGAGATATCCATAGAAGCGCGCGCCGGGCTCGACACCCTTGGCCTCGCTTTGCTCCACATGGGCGAAGCCCCAGTTGGGCACGCGACCCCAGCCGTCTTGTGCGGGGAAGAAGTCCCAGTAGGACATGATCTCCCCAAACACCGCATACGTGATGTTGTTCGCCGTTAGCCCAAAGCTCTCGACCCGAAGAAGCGCTTGACCGGGCACGAGCTCGGGCACGTTGGACTCGGCGATCTGGCACTCGCGCAGATCCTTGCGCTTGATCAGGAAGTCACTCATCGGCATCCAGCATGTTCTCACGATTGGCAGCGAGGGGCCCACTCGCTTGCGCTCGTCAGGGTTGCCTGTGGAGTTCCTCGGCCGAGGGCACGACGATTGGCCCATCCGGTGGCTGGGTGAAGCGGATTGGGTTTCCAAAGGGATCGCGCAACGCGCAGTCGGTCCCGTAGAAGCGCTCCGTCGGCTCCTGTGTGAACTCGACGCCCACCGCTCGCAGGCTCTCGTATGTGCCGCGGCAGTCGTCTGTCTGGAAGATTATGCCGCCACCCGCGGCCCCCTTTGTCACGAGCTCGCGGATCTGCGCAGCGGTGGCATCGTCGTAGGCGGGCGGTCCTGGCAGCATCAAGACCAGCTCGACGTCAGGCTGCTCGGGGGGGTTGACCGTCAGGAAGCGCATGACGCCCAGGTTGGCGTCGGTGTGGACGACCATCCCGAGCTTGCCGACATAGAAATCGAGCGCCTCGTCCTGATCGAGCACGTGGATGAAAGTGTGGCTGATTCGTTTGAGCATGGTCACACGCTAGAGGGCAACGTCGCCGTCCGCTTCTCCGAATCTGCTCTATCCCGCCGGGCGCGTCCACGCCATCACCCAGCAAGCCGGCACGCGCCGGTCGGCGCCATCTTTGACGGTACGCGACATACGCTCAAGACTAGGATGGCACGATCTCGTAAGTGACCAGACCGATCGGGAATCGTGAGGCTGTCGATTCCCGGACTTCCCGCTCGTCTTTAAGCCAAGACAATCCGGACCAGACCCACGACTTTAGGAGTGACCGTGAGCGACTCTTCCACCCAAGGAATCAAGACCGTGCTGCATCCCGTGTCCGACCTAGCGTCAGCCAAGGCCGTGTATGCCGCCCTGCTCGGCATGGCGCCGCAGGCCGACGCGGATTACTACGTCGGCTTCGAGGCCGCGGGCCAGCACATCGGGCTGGTGCCGGGCGGTGGACCGCAGGGCATGACCTCACCGGTGACCTTCTGGCAAGTGTCCGACATCGAGGCGAAGCTGGCGGAAGTGACTGCCGCGGGCGCCACCGTGAAGGAACCCGCGCACGACGTCGGAGGCGGCCGCCTGGTGGCCACCTTCACCGACCCTGACGGCAACGTTCTCGGGCTGCTTCAGGACCCTGCCTAAACGGACGGAGACAGAATGAGCAAGGCCACGAAGGCGGATAAGCAGTCGCCTGCGCTGCAAGGTGATGCCACGCACGATCTGATCCGCGTGCACGGCGCGCGCGTGAACAACCTCAAGGACGTGAGCGTCGAGATCCCGAAGCGGCGGCTGACTGTGTTCACCGGCGTGTCCGGCTCGGGCAAGAGCTCGCTGGTGTTTGGCACGGTCGCCGCGGAGTCGCAGCGGCTGATCAACGAGACCTACAGCGCCTTCGTGCAGGGCTTCATGCCGACGCTGGCACGGCCCGAGGTCGATGTGCTCGAAGGGCTGACGACCGCCATCATCGTCGACCAGGAGCGGATGGGCGCCGACGCACGCTCCACGGTCGGCACGGCCACCGACTCAGGCGCGATGCTGCGGATTCTCTTCAGTCGGCTGGGGAAGCCGCACATCGGCTCGCCTCAGGCGTTCTCCTTCAACGTTGCCTCGATCTCAGGTGCCGGGGCGGTCACGTTCGAGCGCGGTGGCCGCACGACGAAAGAGAAGCGAAGCTTCAGCATCCTCGGCGGCATGTGTCCGTGCTGCGAGGGCCGAGGCTCGGTGTCCGACATCGACCTCACTCAGCTATATGACGACAGCAAGTCGCTCACCGAGGGTGCGCTCACGATTCCCGGCTACAGCATGGACGGCTGGTACGGGCGGATCTTCACGGGCTGTGGCTTCTTCGACCCGGACAAGCCCATCAAGAAGTTCACCAAGAAACAGCTGGGCGACCTCCTCTACAAGGAGCCGACCAAGATCAAGGTCGACGGCGTCAACCTGACCTACGAGGGTCTGATCCCGCGGATCCAGAAGTCGATGCTCTCCAAGGACGTCGACTCGCTGCAGCCGCACGTCCGCGCGTTTGTGGAGCGGGCGGTCACTTTCACTACCTGTCCCGAGTGCGACGGGACCCGGCTCAGCACCGAGGCCCGCTCGTCGAAGATCGAGGGAATCAACATCGCCGATGCCTGCGCGATGCAGATCAGCGACCTCGCCTCATGGGTAGGCAAACTCAAAGACGCGTCGGTAGCGCCGCTGCTCGAGGCGCTGGGAGCGACCCTCGACTCGTTCGTTGACATCGGGCTGGGCTACCTCTCACTCGAGCGGCCATCTGGCACGCTCTCAGGCGGCGAGGCCCAGCGCGTCAAGATGATCCGACAGCTCGGGTCCTCGCTCACCGATGTCACCTACGTCTTCGACGAGCCGACGATTGGGCTGCACCCGCACGACATCCAGCGGATGAACGGCCTGCTGCTGCAGCTGCGCGACAAGGGCAACACCGTGCTCGTCGTGGAGCACAAGCCGGAGACGATCGCGATCGCCGAGCATGTCGTCGACCTCGGCCCCGGCGCTGGCGCCGATGGCGGTGAGGTGGTGTTCGAGGGCACCGTCGATGGGCTGAGGCGCAGCGACACGATCACAGGCCGCCACCTCGACGACCGGACAACCCTCAAGCAGGACGTGCGGGCGCCGGACGGCACACTCGAGATCCGCGGTGCCAGCACTCACAACCTGCAGGACGTAAACGTCGACATTCCGCTCGGCGTGCTGGTCGTCATCACCGGCGTGGCGGGCTCGGGCAAGAGCTCCCTGATCGACGGATCGATCACCAAATCCCGCCCATCACGAGAGGGTGTGGTGTCGATCGACCAAACCGCGATCCGCGGCTCGCGACGGAGCAACCCAGCGACGTACACAGGGCTGCTAGACCCGATCCGCAAGGCGTTTGCGAAGGAGAACGGCGTGAAGCCCGCCCTGTTCAGCGCCAACTCCGAGGGCGCTTGTCCCAACTGCAACGGCGCCGGCGTGATCTACACCGACCTGGCAATGATGGCGGGTGTCGCCATCCCCTGCGAGGTGTGCGAGGGAAAGCGGTTCCAGGTCGAGGTGCTCGAGTACAAGCTCGCCGGCAAGGACATCAGCGAGGTGCTCGCAATGTCAGTGACCAAAGCCAACGAGCTCTTCAGCGCCGGCGAGGCGACCGTGCCGGCTGCGCAGAAGATCCTCGAGCGACTCGCCGACGTCGGACTCGGCTACCTGAGCCTCGGCCAGCCGCTCCCCACCCTGTCTGGCGGCGAGCGGCAGCGACTGAAGCTGGCTACGCAGATGGCCGAGAAAGGCGACATCTACATCCTCGACGAGCCGACCGCCGGCCTGCACCTCGCCGACGTCGAGCAGCTGCTCGACCTGCTCGACAGGCTCGTCGACTCCGGCAAGTCGGTCATCCTCATCGAGCACCATCAAGCGGTCATGGCGCACGCCGACTGGATCATCGACCTCGGCCCCGGCGCCGGGCACGACGGCGGACGGATCGTCTTCGAGGGCACACCCGCCGAGCTCGTTGCCGGATGGGCGGGAACCGGGCGGACGGGAACCCCATCCCTCACCGGCGAGCACCTCGCGGCCTACATCGGCACCTGACGACCGATGCCTGGTTGGGCGAGTGGGCGAGAGCCAACAACGTCCAGCCAGCAGTCAGGGATGCGGATGTCCTTCGAGTCAGTCGAGATTCCAGCCGAAGTAGACCTCCACCTTGACGATCTTCTCACCATCGAAGCGCAGCACCTCGGTGTTGCGAAATTGGCTGCCATCGTCTCTTGTGGCCTCATAGGTCACGATTACCTCATCGCCGGACTCGATCAGCCGGACGAACTCGAACTGGTTGCCTTTCCCGGCGTTGGGCCAGCACTTCTCGAAATAGCCCTCCCGGTCGAGCCCCGGATCGGGTGGACTGAAGAAGACGAAGTCGGGCGCGAACAGGCCCTCGATCACTTGGCGCTCGCCCGCGGCAAAGGCACGGTAGACCGTGCGAGCAATATTGGTTCGATCCGGACTATCAGACATATCATCTCCCTGGATGGTGGTCCTTGACTGTCAAGCGCCGCAGGCTGCGCGCGGACAGGCCACTGTCGTTGACGTGGAGAGGCAACTGTCGTTGACAACCTCCTTAAAGCACAAATGGAATGAGCATCTTGGTCTTCGCTCGATAGCTCGGGTAGGCAGCCGGGAACGAGGAGGACATCAGCCTTTCCTCTACCCGTGCGCTGTGGATGAAATAGACGCCTATGACGATCAAGGCGATCACCAAATAGAGATCGGTGGCCAGCGATGTGCCGAGAATACCCAGCAGGATGCCCGAGTAGATCGGGTGACGAACGAAGCGGTAGGGACCCGAGGTGACGAGCTCCGGCTCGTCCTTCTGTGTCATCGGCATCCCCCAGTTGCCGCCAAGATAGATCCTCGCCCACACCGCCAGGCCGAGGCCGGCCACGAACAGGACGGCTCCCACCGCCTCCAGGATCGAATCGTCGACGTCCAGGCTCCCAGCTCTAAATACGCGCAGCAGCACGAGCACCAACACGACGATGAGCAGACCCGGAGGCCGGGTTCGCCTGGTGCGCGAACCCTGCTTGGCGTTAGCAGCAGAGACGAGCCAGTAAATCCAGAACAGAATCCAGAGGACCGAGATGGATATTTTCAGAGCGTTCATCTCAATGGACTACCTTGTGCTCAGAGGCCCGGCTTGGTCTGAACGTTCTCACCTGACCAGACTTCTATCACCCGCCGCCACCGACAGGGTCTCGGCTGCGCTTGAAAAGAAGCCGCCGACCGCGGTGACCGCATCCGGGGCCTGCGCGGCGATGGTCGCGAACAACTGGATGTAGAGCTGGCCCGTGGAGCGGGTCAGCCCCGCGTGCCGATGCGGGCCACGAGACGTCCCGGCGAATCTAGCCTTGACATAGCGTTAGCTATCCGTAATAGTAAGTGCTATGGGAGACACCTCTCCTCGCCTATCGCTTCGCGACGAGCAGAAGGCGCTCACTCGCCGTCGCCTTCTCGATGCAGCCGAAGCCGTGTTTGCTCGTAACGGTTTTTATGGGGCTTCGGTGGACGAGATCGCACGCGAGGCCGGCGCGACGACAGGCGCGCTGTACTCGAACTTCGCGGGCAAGGAGGACCTGTTCCTCGCTCTGTTCGAGGAGCGGATCGCCACCGATTTCGGCGACTACTCACAGATCGTCGCCGCTGGCGCGACGGTCGAGGAACAGGCTCGCGGGGCCGCGGACCATTGGATGCAGATTCTGCGCGAGCGCCCCGACTATTTCCCCCTGCTGATCGAGTTCTGGGCCTACGCGATCCGCGTGCCCAAGCTGCGCGAGCGCCTGGCCGGTCGGTTCGCCACGCTGCGCTTGGCCAGCGCGCGCGTGGTCTTGGAGGGCGCGGTACAGCTGGGCTTCCCACCAAACGCCGAGGCCGGCGAGTTTCTGGGGATGATCGTCAACGCCCTGGGCAACGGGTTGGCGCTGGAGAAGCTCCTCGATCCCGACGCCGTCCCCGATGCGCTCTACGGGGACATGCTCGTGCTGATCCTCCAGGCCCTGCAGGCACTCGCACGCGAGATCGGCGCCGACTTCGACAACCTTCCCCCTACAGCCGGCGACGAACAAGATGCCCACGACGAACAAGGCGCCCAGATATGAATAAGCAATCCCCAACCACCGACTCTGGCTCTGGTGTGCGGTCGAGTCCGTTCGCCTACCCAGGGTTGCGCAAGGCCACCATGGACGATCTTCCCCGCCTGAAGGCGGTCCTGGCGGAGGCGTTCTACGAAGACCCGGTCTTCGCCTGGCTGATACCCAACGACGCCAAGCGACGGGCGCGCCTGCGTCGCTACTTCGCTATCGAGCTGCGGTACTTCGCGTTGGCGCGAGGCCGCGTGTGGAGCACAGACGATCTCACCGGCGCCGCGCTGAGCACACCCCCGGGGGTGTGGCGTGTGCCCACACACGCCACCCTTATGGAGGGCGCTGCCTTCGGCGTGCACGTCCCACGGGCGGCAAGGCTGGGAGCCACGATGGAGTGGCGCCACATCCGCGAGCGCCACTACTACGTGCGCGACATCGGCGTGCACCCGGACGGGCAGGGACAAGGACTCGGCAGCGCGTTGATGCGGCCCACGCTCGACCGCTGCGACCGGGAGGGCCTGCCCGCCTACATCGAGGCCTCCAGCGAGCGCAGCGCCGCGCTCTACGAACGCCTCGGCTTCAAGCTCACCAGCGAGCTGCGAGTCGCCGGTAGCCCGCCACTGCGACTCATGCTCCGTCCCCCACACCCCGAGAAAGCGACGTCGTGAACAAGGCATGCTCCGCCGCTCACCTCCGACTCGACGACGATGACCTCACCAACCGACGTTAGGTAGTGGAGAAGGCCGGATACGAGAGGTATTTGGCCATCAGCCCCCGTAAGCGCGACGGGGTGAGCTACAGGTTGCGGACGCGGCGGCCGATCTCGCGGTCCTGCGGGTAGCCGGCGGACTCCCAGAACCTCGCGGCCACCTCGTCCTGATACCCAACCAGGGCGGTGATCCGACGAGCCCCCTGACGACGTAGGCGCTCCTCGCCGGCCCGCACGAGCGCCATACCGATACCCCGGCGACGATGCTCGCGGCGAACGGCCAGCCGATACATGTTCCCCCGCCAGCCATCCCACGCGGCAATCAACGCACCCACGATCGCACCATCTGCATCGGCGACGAGCAGGCTCTCCGAACCTTCCGAGAGCAACCGTTGCACATCCTCGAGCCGGTCGGTGGTAGTCGCGTGCTCGCTGCGAGCCTGTTGCCACAGCTCAATGACGGCTGACGCCTCCTGAGCCGGGCACGCACGCACAATAAAACCCTCGCCAGTCAAGCGGCAACCATAGTCCATAGGGCCTGCGGCACGATCGCCATCCCCGCTTAGCGACGTGTGGGCGGAGCCCGGCAGGCTCAGACCAACAGATCGGCTGCAGTGGCTCGGCTGGCACATTGACCGTGGTGTTAGCGGTTTACGCGCCACCGTCAACGGCATGGGCCTCGAGCCGACCAAGATCCCGCGCAACCTATTAGCCTTGGGTTGTCCCCCCGGAGGGGTGGCAGAGCGGTTGAATGCACCGGTCTTGAAAACCGGCAAGCGGGTAACCCCCGCTTCGGGAGTTCGAATCTCCCCCCCTCCGTTTCTTGCTTGCTAGAAGCAGATTTGGCTTCTTTGCGGGTAAACAGCTCCTCGTCGAGGATTGCCGGTGAGCTGTGGTTCGTC
>JBAWFB010000270.1:0-5514 GCA_049591495.1 Solirubrobacteraceae bacterium | reverse complement strand
GAGAACGGTCAGCTCGTCCGCTGGCGCGGCCGGCGCTACGTCGTCCGCGCGCTCCACGCGCGTCCGATCTGGCGCATCATCGCCGGATAGACGATCAGCTGCCGGAACGGTCCGATCAGCGCCATGTACGCCTCGCCGAGCCTGCCCCGCGGCTTTACATAAACGCCCATCTGCCCACGATAGGCGCCATCGCCCGCCGCGACCCAGCCGAGCTGCAGCACCGCGTGCACGGTGCCGTTTGAGATCTCCGCGGCCCACTCCTCGTTGGTCCGGTAGACGGGGAAGAACGTCGTCGAGCTGACGGCGACCGGCTGCGTCGTCGTGTCGCGCAACTCCGCGGGAACGCGATCGCTCAACGTCGTCTCAGCGCAGCCGGGGATCGGCAGTGGCGCGGCGTCGTCATCCCACCCGAACCACGCGCCCATCCGAAAACGCAGCGCGAACAGTGCGCGGGTCGCTCGCGACGAGCTCCGCTGCGGGTTCATCGAAGTGACGAGCTCGACGAGACGGCCGAACTCGTCGCGGCCCCCCACGGCCGGCAGCCGCCAGACGTCGAGCAGCTTGAAGTCGGGCGCGATCCGGGCGATCAGCCACGGGTGCGCTTCGTGCACGGCGTTTGGAAGCCTCATCCAAGGCTCCGTGGCGTGTCCGCTGCGATCGGCACTCATCGGCCTGCGACCCCCTCCCCTTCCGCGAGTATCGACGCCTCGTCCAAGCCGAGCGCCCCGGCTGCCGCGCGCGCGGCAAGCAGCTCGTCGTACGGTGCCTGGCCGGCCAGCGCGATCACGGCGCCCTCGACGGCGCCGACGAACGCCAACGCGACCGCTCGCGCGGGCGGTCCGGCGGGGATCGACCCCTCCCCCCGTCCCGCCTCGACCAGCCGCGCGCAACGCTCGACGAGCGTCTCGGACACGCGTCTGACCTCGCGGCCGACCGGGTGATCGCGGCTGCTGAACTCAAGCCGCAGGGCGATCGCCACGCGAGCGATGTCACGCCGGCAGAAGACAGCGTGGCCGCGCGCAAGCGCGATCAAAGCGCGCACCGGGTCCGACTCCTGCTGCACCGTGCGGCCGACCTCCTGCCGCCACGTCTCGTCGACCCACGCGACGACGGACAGCGCCAGGTCCTCCTTGTCCGCAAACTGGTGGTAGAGCGCGCCGCGCGTGTAGCCGGCCTCGCGCGCGACCTCCTCCAGCACGAGGTTGCCATAGCCACTGCGCGAGATGCCACGCGCCGCCGACTCGAGCAGGGCGCTGCGCGTGCGCGCGCTGCGATCGGCCTGCGTCGGGCGCTCGCCCACCGAGCTGGCGTCGATCGCGGAGACGTTCCGGCGCTCGGTCATACGTACAGACATGTATGGATGTTATACAACGAGGACCGGTCGCATGCGCGGGCGTAGACTCGCCGCTTAGCCGAGCCGCGGCGTGTCCCGGCTCGCGGTTCACTTCGCGAGAAGCCGCCGCCAGAGAGCGGAGAGCGCCGCGATTGCGTCCTGACGGTTGCCCGGCGTGTCGTTGCCGCTGCCGAATTTGTCAAGTAGGTAGGCCCGGTGGGTGGCCATCAGCAGGAGCGCGAACTCACGCGGGTTTGGCGGCGGGTCGGGAGCGTCGGCGACGAGCGTCTCAAGTAGCCGGCGTGGACCGACGAGGGCGCGGTCGAGCGCGGCAGCGACGTCTGGGTCTGCAGCAGCGTCGTCGATTGCGCGCAGCCATCTGCCGTTGTCCGCGTACAGCCCGACCAGGCCGGTGATCATGGTGTCTATGAGTTCTTCGGGAGAGCCGCGGAGGACTTGGTCGACGAGCGGGTCCTCAGCATCGGGGAGCAACTCGGGGGCTAGCTGCGGCAGCCCCTCGAAGTGTCGGTAGAAGACGGTACGTGTGAGCCCGGCTCGTGCCATCACGTCGCCGACCGTGAGTGCGGCGAACGGACGGTCCAGCAGCAGTTCACGTGTCGCGGCCAGGATTCGGTGCCGGGCTTCGTTGGCAGGGACGTGCGGAGCTCGTTGCGACATTCTGTCGCAGACTATGCGACGATCTTGCGACATGTTGTCGCAAACAGAGAAGGACTCTCACATCGCGCTGCCGGACGGCCGCGCTCTCTCCTACGTGCAAGCCGGGGCCGACGCCGGACCGATGGTCACCGTCCTCGACGGTCCCTGCTCGCGAGGGCTCGGACTAGCCCTCGCGCCAACGGCGCGGGAGCTTGGCATCCGGCTGCTGATCCCCGACCGTCCCGGGATCCATGGCAGCGCCGCGAAGCCTGGACGCACAATCGCCGACTGGCCAGCTGACCAGCTTGCGCTACTCGACGCACTTGACATCGACCGTACCGGAGTAGTCACTCAGTCAGGAGGCACGGGGTACGGCATCGCCGTTGCGGCGTCAGCGCCGCGGCGGTTGACCGGGCTCGCGCTGCTGGGCGCACTCGCCCCGATGACCAGCCGCGACGCTCGGATGGACGCCGGCAAGCAGCTGAGGACTGCCGTCTTTCTCGCGCGCAAGGCGCCGTTCGTACTCAAAGCTGGTCTGAGGCGGAACTTCAAGAGGCTGCCGGACTCCGTGATCGCGCAGCTGCCCGCCGCCGATCGCCCATTTCTCGACGACCCGTTGATTCGCGACATCCACCTCCGCACGATGCGCGAGTTCCTGGGGAACCCCGACGCGGCGATCGAGGAGATCCGACTTCTCGCCAAACCGTGGGGCATCACCCCGCCGCCGCCCGGCGCGATACCGACCGCATTGTGGACGGCCGAACAGGACGAAGCGCACCCGCCCCCTCACGCCCGTCGCGTGGCCGAACTGCTGGGCGGGGATCCACCGGTAACCGTCGTCCCGGGCATCGGTACCTTCGGGCTCGGCCGAGTCTTCCCGGACGTGCTGCGGTTCGCTATCGGGCGCTAACCGACCAGACGCGCATCCCGCCCACAGCAGGTTGCGTGAGCCGCCCTCCGTTGCGCTCAAAGCTGGCACGCGGTCCGACCGGGTGCTCGCAACCGCTTCGCGTCCCTGCAAGCGGTATGCCAGCTTGCAGCCGGAAGATCGACCGCAAAACAACCGCAAGATCGCCTCTGCGGTCGTATTGCGTCGTCGAGGGCAGCGAACAGCAGCGAAGCAGGGCGAACGGCGTCCTGCGAAGTCCAGTGTTTTACGGGGTTTTACCCGTGTTTGCTGTGGTTCGCAGAACGTGAAGGTATCGGGGAGAAAGGGTCGTTTTGGCTTTCTGATGCGGTTTTTCGGGGGTCTGCGGTCTTTTTGCGGTCCCCCGAGCTGGGTCGATACCCTGACCGCATCCCCCTGTCGCCACTCTCCCGCCGCGCAGCGGGATCGAGGCGATGCCTGCAGGCTATGCGGCGACCGGCTCGTGATTTTCGACGATGCCCAGTCGGCGACCGAGGGGGATAAGCAGCCGATCCATGGTCGAGACCTTAGGGACGACCTCGCCACGCTCGATCTTGCTGATCTCTGCCTGCTGCACGCCGGAGCGAATCGCCAACTCCTTCTGAGTCATGTGCGCGCTCGTGCGCGCAGCGAGCAACTCGGAGGCCAGTCGAAAGCGGGTATCCAGAGCGCGCAGCTCGGCAACCGCCTCAGGTCCTTCGGCAATTGCCTCCTGCTCTATGTCATCAATGAGCCTGTTGAAATCGTTCATCGCGTTCCTTTGATCGGACGCCCAAGCTATGCGCTTGAGCACATAGATCAACGATATGTGTTTTAGCACATCGAGTCAAGGCCGCCGTATGCGACCTCTCCGCTGCTCCTTTCGCGCTGCCGCATCTCTACGTTCGAGGATCTTCAGTCGCCGGCGAGCCTCTCCGATCTCGGCTTGCTGGCGTCGCTTGCTGGGATCCTCGCCCTTATCGTAGGCATGTAGCAACAGAACTACAGTGCCGGGGCGGGTGGTGCAGAACACCCGCAGGAGGACGTCCTCTGAAGGATTGAGACCAAACCGGTCGCGTGCCTCATCGTCGCTGATCCCGTAGATCTCGGCCTCCAGGTTGACGATCTCCCTGCCGTTCATCCGCAGCCGGAACTCGAAGATGCCCTTCTCCACCGATCGACCCCAACCAGAACGAGCCACGGCCGGCCCGTGCACCTGAAGCACCCGCCGCATCGCGGAGCCCAGCGCACGCCGCTTGGTCGAGCTGAGGTCGCTCTTGATCCAGTCCAGCACGGGCTTGCGGCCGTCGTCGGCCTCAAAGAATTCGATCTCCCACGCACGCCTGAGACCGTCAGGCCCATGGATCGGACGAGGGGTCATCGCCCGACCTTACGCCAGGGACCAGATCTCTCCGCCTGTACTCCCGCCTGCCTTTATTCTCCGCCCCTCACCTTTGATCGCAGTGATAGCTCAGCCATTTCTCGGAATCTGCGGGTTCATCGGACGATCGGATAGCCTCGGGCCACGCGGCCTGTAAGAGGAGCCACGTATACGCCGGTTATGAGACACAGGCCGGTTTCGATAGATCGGAAGCACCCGAACATGAGCGCGGATCCCGCCCAAGCTGAGGATGGTTACGAAGACCAGGATGCGCGAGATTGGCGCCTTCTGCGCCGGGTTGTAGACGCACGCGCTCGCGGCGATGAGATCGGGCGCCTGCGGGAGCAGACGACAACAGGCGAGTTGCTGGCACCGTATTGGCCTGAGGTCTGCCGGATTGTGAGCTGGAGGCTGGCGTCGCTCTCGCCTGACCGTGCCGACGTCGAGGACATTGCCTCCAAGGTGATCGAGGAGATGATCAAGAGGCTCAAAGAGGACACCAACTTCGACGGGGTCCCGTTCCGTGTTGTGGTTTTCCTCAGGGCGCAGACACGCGCCGTCGACTATTGGCGGGCGCGCGTGCGCAGTCGGACGCGCCATGTCGACTTTGGGGGCGAGTTGCCTGAGATTGCGACCCGTGAGGAGACCGTATTTGTCCACGCCGAGGTCATGGCTGAGATCATCGAGGACTTGGGGCCGAGGGATCAACGGATTCTCGTCGAGCGTTATGTCGTCGGTCTTTCGCCCCAGGAGATTGCCGACGGCCTCGGCGTCAGCCGGAAAGTCGTGGACACCGCCTATTCGCGGGCCCTGGCGACACTGAGGGCGAACCCGCGGGTGATTGCCGTAAGAAATCGTATGGAAGAAACGGTCTAAGGGTCGTGGACTACGCAGACGATGATCGACTCGACGACGCCGCCCTCCGCGCGCATGACGACCTCGCGCTGGAGGCAGTGCGCTTTGAGCTCGCTCGCGATGGCGATCACCGCATCGGGCAGGTTGTCCGCGTCCTGGCCATCCGTGCAGCGTCGACCATTGTATTGACCTGTCGGGAGCTCGGTCTCCGCCGTGGAATAGGTGCCGAAGGTATAGCTCGCGCCATCGCCGACGCCCAGACGCGCGTCCAGGTCCGCCTGCGACGCCCCGAGCGCTTGCCGGCGATCGACAGGCTCGCGTCCGGCATTGCCCGCGCATGTGTGGAGGCCCAGCCGATTGCGGCGCCTATCCCGCCGAAGCTCGCGCCTCGCGCCCCCGAAC
>JBAWFB010000269.1:0-2038 GCA_049591495.1 Solirubrobacteraceae bacterium | reverse complement strand
GAGCAGTCTCCGGAACGGCTGGTCTATGCACCCGGCAGTACGATCATCGATCCCCAAAATGACGCCCTTTTCGCTGCTGCCGTCCATGCCGCCAAAGAATCGGATGTCGCCCTCGTGTTCGTGGGGGATAATCGCCTGCTTTCCGACGAAGGGCGCGATCGGACCTTTCTGCATCTGCCCGATGTTCAGCAGGACTTGATCAAGGCGGTCCTGGCTGCCAATCCGCGCACAGTTGTTGTAGTCAACTCGGATTGCCCGGTGGCCATCAATTGGGAACAGGAACATGTGCCAGCCGTGCTCTGTTGTTTCTGTGCCGGCGAACAGCAGGGAAATGCCGTTGCGGATGCGCTGTTCGGCGACTATAACCCGAGCGGCAAGCTATGTTCGACGTGGTACCGGGATGAAGATCAACTGCCGAATTTCCACGATTACGACATCAAGCATGGCAGAACCTATATGTATTTCCGCGGGGATCCGCTGTACCCATTTGGCCATGGGCTGAGTTACACGACGTTTTCGTACGGGAATCTCAAGTTGAGCCATAGCCAGCTTCTGTCGAACAAGGCCGTTACCTTAACCATGGAGGTATCCAATACCGGCCGCGTGGCGGGCTCTGAGATCGTGCAATTCTACGTTCAGGCGGACGGCGCACCGCAGCGCCCCGCGAAACAACTAGCGGGATTTCACCGCGTGGATCTGCAGCCCGGTGAAAACCGGACCATCACGTTTTCGCTTCCACACGACCACATCGCGCTTCGGTATTGGGACGAAGACAAAGAGCAATTCGCGTATAACCCGGGCAATGTTGGGCTGCTCATCGGCGCGTCGAGCGTGGATATTCGCCTGCAAAGCAGCGTCGCCCTGGTATGACGCGGGAAGAGCGGCTTCCATCGACAGCAGCAAGTTGGTTCTCTTGCCAGCCTGAGTTCCGCGCACGAGCGGAAACGGTGGAAGTTTTCTTTCGCGCTTTTGAAAACGCTGGAACCGGCAGAGGAACTGTCACCATCCACAGAATGGACAGAGCAACATGGAGAAGCAGGAAATGAGATTCGCGTCGCGCAGGCGGCTTTTATCCCTTGGAGGCGCCGCCGGCGCGATGGCGCTGCTCGACGCGCCGCAAACCGCAGTCGCCGCACACAGTCATCCGGAACCTTTCGCAGCGAATGTGAGGGAGTTTGGTGCGGGCGGAGATGCAGCCGGCGACGATACCGCCGCATTCCAACGGGCACTCGACGCCGTATCCAAGGCCGGGGGCGGAACCGTGTATGCGCCGCCGGGACGATATCTGTTTCGCGGAACGCTCTCGGTGCCGGATGGTGTTACGCTTCGAGGCTCCTTTACCTGCGTGCCATCCCATAGCGGCCTGCGGGACAAGGGACAGCCGAAACCGGGCGATGACGGGACCGCTCTGTTTGTAACGGCCGGACGTGGAAGCGAAGACGGGACGCCTTTTCTCACCCTGAACACGAACAGCTCCGTCACCGGCTTGACTATCTACTATCCCGAGCAGGTTACCGACGCGGAGCCGATCCCTTATCCATGGACGATCGTCATGCACGGCAAGAACCCCGCAGTCTTCGATGTGGAGCTGCTCAATCCCTACCAGGGCATCGACGCGAGCCGGAATGAGCGCCATAACGTGCGCAACGTCACCGGCCAACCGCTGCGCCGCGGGATTTTCGTGGATGCCATCTACGATATTGGCCGGATCGAGAACGTGCATTTCAATCCATGGTGGAACTCGCACGGCCGGGTCTACGAGTGGCAGATGAAAAATGGCGAGGCTTTTATCTTCGGCCGCGCGGATTGGGAGTATGTGCTGAATACTTTCTGCTTTGGATATCACGTCGGCTATAAATTTGTGGCGACCGACACGGGCGAATGCAACGGGAACTTTCTGGGTATCGGGGCCGACGACTGCAACCGGGCCGTGCTGGTGGAGCAGAGCGCGGTCTATGGATTGCTGATCGCCAACGCGGAATTTACCTCGTTCCACGGAGACGATCCGACCATGGTCGAAGTGGGCCCAGCGCACACG
>JBAWFB010000268.1:0-3911 GCA_049591495.1 Solirubrobacteraceae bacterium | reverse complement strand
TGAAGCAGCTTCATGATCCACTGCGGAACGATGCGGATGCTGGTCCGAACCAGAGTTGGCTGTCCTGGTCTATAGGGGATGCCAATCTCCTTGTCGCCAACCTTCACCATCATTTCGCGGATCTCGGGAGTTGTGTGTTTTTTTCGCAACATCATGAGTGGAGCGTAGCACTTACAAGGTTCAGGACGCCGATCAGAGGCAGGCTCAACAGAAGCATGGCTAGAGTTGCGACCATCAGGCGTTCCTTGACCACAAGTGACCTGTCATTAGCCACGAACGCACCGCGAACGAACCCAAGCACGGCGAGGCCCACATCCTCAGAACGGCTCGCTGCCGCCTCATGCGCCGCGTAGACCTCGCCCGCACCGACACACTCGGCGCCCACTGCGGTCGTGGCGAACAACCCGAAGATCGTCGCCGCGACCGAGGGCAGCAACGTCCACTGCCAGTACGGAGCGATCGTCCCCTGAACAGTGAGGATGATGCTCGTGAGCGCTGTGGCAAACGTGGCAAGCCCAAGCGCGCTGGCGGTGAGTCTCGTCGAGAGAGTGACCTGGATCGAGAGTTGGGTCAAACCGAGCGAGAGCAGGTGGCTCACGGACTCGGCCGGACCGCTGCGATTGGCGGTGGGAATCGACATCGCCAACCAAGCTAGAACGTGCTTGGGACTCTCATGATGTGGGGGTCTTCCGGCTGGGGCCGGGTCTGACTCGGCTTGGGACGGGCCTGTGTGCCTTGATTTCGATCTGTCGGCCTGGTTTCTGGCTGGAGGATTTGCACCAGCCGGTCGGACGGACGTGACCTAATAGGAGCCGTGTGAGCACCGTGAGAGTCCTGTCCGCCGTCCCGGCCGGTGGTGCCATCCCATTGGTCAACAGGAAGACGGTTCCAGCATGGCAGATGCACGACGGGTCGTTGGTGGCGTGGACACACACAAGGATGTTCACGTGGCGGCTGTGATTGACGAGCAGGGCAGGATCCTCGGCACATCGGATTACAGGACCACGGCTGACGGTCATCGCCGGCTGTTGGCTTGGATGCGGTCGTTTGGGGAGCTCGCGAAGGTCGGCGTCGAGGGCACAGGGTCCTACGGTGCGGGACTTGCTCGCTTTCTCGCGCGGGAGGGCGTCGAAGTCTTGGAGATCAACCGGCCGAACCGTCAGATGCGCCGCTTGCAGGGCAAGTCGGACACGGTTGACGCTGAGACCGCCGCGCGAGCGGTGCTCAGCGGTCAGGCGAGAATCACACCAAAGTCCCACGACGGGATCGTCGAGTCGATCAGAGTGCCGCGGGTCGCGTTCACCTCCACCCGCCAACTCGCGCGCTCGAGTGATCAACCAGACTGGAGACCTGATCGTCTCCGCGCCGGAGCAGTTGCGCAGCGTCTTGGAGCCCCTGCCCACCAGCGAACGGATGACACGTTGCGCACGACTGCGGACCGGTGGCGATCCAGCGGACCCCGTTGAAGCCACCAAGCGAGCGTTGCGCGCCCTAGCGCGCCGTTACGAGGCACTGAACATCGAGATCGACGATCTTGGTCGCACGCTCGATGGACTGACCGCACAAGCGAACCCAGCACTCAGGGGAGCCCACGGCGTTGGACCCGATGTCGCAGCGACTCTGCTTGTCGCCGCAGGCGATAACCCCGAGCGGCTCGTGAGCGAGTCATCGTTCGCTGCACTGTGCGGCGTCTCGCCCGTGCAGGCATCCTCGGGCAAGACTGTCCGCCATCGCCTGAACCGAGGTGGCAACCGGCAAGCCAACAACGCTCTATAGCGCATCGCGATCGTCCGCCTCGCCAGTGATCCAGTCACCAAGGCATACCTCCTCAGACGTACCGCCGAAGGCAAGACCAAACGCGAGATCATGCGCTGCCTGAAGCACTACATAGCGCGCGAAGTCTTCCACCACCTCACGCTCGGAGCGACGATCCCCACCGGCCCACAATTGCGGGAAGCCAGACAAAACACCGGGATCAGCCTCAAAACCCTCACAGCAAGCCTCCAAACCTGGCCAACCAGCCTCTCAGCACTCGAGCGCAGCATCACATACAACACCCGCCTCGCCCTCCGCTACCAAGCCCACCTCGACACACCTTGACAACCATAAGAGCATCGGGACTCGGCGCGGAGGGCCCCGGCGATCATCTAGCCCGAGCGATCACCAATAAATCAGGTCCGTTGGGCGAGCCGCACGCTCCGTCACTCCACATCCTCACACCGCCCCGTGCAAACCGCTGAACCGCGCGGCTGTATGGCGCTCATCAGATTCGCGATCCGGGGTCGTCGTCTTAGGTTACGTTTGAGATTGTCCAAACGACCTCTAAACGTGATGCTATGTCTGGCTTGGCATTTATCATCACTAGATGCCCCTAGTCATTGGCGAGCGTCGTGCACAGATCTCCTGCGACCGCGTGAGCTCTCTCAGGTACCCGATCTGCGTGATGGGAATGGGCCGCTCGGGAACCTCCCTGACGACCGCGCTCATAGGTCTGCTCGGCGTCTACCTGGGGCCAGAGGAGCGGATGCTCGACCCAGTCGAGAGCGATAATGCACGTGGTTACTGGGAGCAGCGGGAACTCTGTTGGATCAACGAGGAAGTGCTCGGCTCCTTCGGGGGCACCTGGGAGCGACCGCCGAGCTTGCGTGCTCACTGGGAGCGTTCACCGGTGTTGGATGACGCCCGTGACCGTGCACGCGCCGTGCTAGCGGAAATGTTCGGTGGCACAACGATGCGTTGGGCATGGAAGGATCCCCGCACCGCAGTCACTCTGCCGTTTTGGCGAGATCTGATCGGCAAGATGGACTACGTGATCTGCGTACGGCATCCAGCAGATGTGGCCAGCTCGCTGGCCACACGGGGAAGCCACGACCTCGACTTCGAAGGTGCGATCGCCCTCTGGTACCGCTACATGCGGGCGGCACTCGACAATACGGCTGGAAGCCGGCGGATCATCCTGAACTACGAAGATTATTTCTTAGAACCGGATCGTCAGATAGAACGCTTGGCCAAGTTTGTGTGCGGTCCTGAAACAAATCTCACCGACGAGCTCCATGAGCGCCTCGAACGCTTTGTCGAGCCCGAACTGTGGCACAACCGCGATCCTGGGGATGGGCTTGAGAGCGTACGGGCAGTATCACCCGAGGCTGCCGATCTATATGAGCGCCTCGCGGCGTTGGAATGGTCGAAAAGAGCAGCGTCAAGATCCGCCGACCGGGATCAGTCCCTTTTCGGCAATCTATCGATCACCCAACTCTCCTGGCTCGCGCTCATCCTCTGCTCTGTCATCGCCGTCGCGGATGCCCTCGACAGCCACGTCATACTCATACCCCTACTCGTCGCCGGGCCACTCTGCGGCCTTCTCACCGGGCGATGGACTAGAACGGCGATCGCCGGCATCTGGGCGATCGTGCTTGCCATGCTCCTATGCATCCCGGATGAAATATGGGGCACGAGCGCACAACTGGCCTACCTCGGCGCGGTTATAAGCGTCGCGCTACTGAGCACGTCCGCTGCCACCGCCATTGAGAAGGGTCGTTAGCACGGTTGCCAGCCGAGCGCCGCACCTGATTCACATCCACCATTGCGATGATGGCGAGCACTTCGAGAACCGGCGATCATGAATTAAGTGGGTTGGGCGAGCCGCACACTCCTGGCGCACCACTCACCTCACATCGCCCAAACGAGCCGCGATACCACGCGGCCGTGTACCACGCGGGTACGTCAGGATCCACGCCGAACGGCGATCAACAGCGTGGGTGCGCCGGCGACACGAGCCCGTGGTTATGCGAGGTGAAGCAGCTTCATGATCCACTGCGGAACGATGCGGATGCTGGTCCGAACCAGAGTTGGCTGTCCTGGTCTATAGGGGATGCCAATCTCCTTGTCGCCAACCTTCACCATCATTTCGC
>JBAWFB010000267.1:0-4397 GCA_049591495.1 Solirubrobacteraceae bacterium | reverse complement strand
GGTCGGTGCCGTGCAAGGTCAGCGCCCGCCCGCGCGCTTTCACCGTCAGCGCCGGCCACGCGGTCAGCCCGAAGTGGGCGTGCACGACGTCGAAGCGCTCACTCGCGTAGCGGTCGTGCAGGTGGCGCGCGGCGCACACGAGCGACCGTGCGCCCGGCGCGAACTCGTACAGCTCCACGCTCAGCTCGGGCAGCCTGCGCAGCGCGTCCACCTGATCGCGCACGAACCGGCCCCGCTCGGGATGGTCAGCATCCGGCTGCATGTTGGACACCACGAGCGCGCGCACCAGCGCTGACCGTAGCGCTCTGGAATGATGAGTCGCGTGACGAGCGCGCCGACCGACGAATCCGCGGCGCCGGGCGCCGACGATGCGGCCGGGCTCTTCGAGCAGACCGCAACGGGCGAGTACGCTGCCCCGACCGACCCGCGCGCACGTCCGATCGGCGTGTTCGACTCCGGCGTTGGCGGGCTCACCGTGCTGCACGAGCTGCTGGTGCGGCTCCCGCGCGAGGACTTCCTGTATCTCGGTGACACCGCGCGCTTCCCCTACGGCGAGCGCTCCCCTGAGGAGCTCGCGCGCTTCTCCTCGGAGATAGCCGAGGAGCTGCTGCGCCGCCGCGCCAAGCTGCTGGTGATCGCCTGCAACTCGGCCACCGCCGCCGCGCTGCCGATCCTCGAGCGGCGCATGATGGAGACCACGCTCGGCGTGGACGTGCTCGGTGTCGTGCGCCCCGAGGCACTTCAGGCTGTGGCGGCGACCCGCAATGGGCGAATCGGGCTGCTCGCCACACCCACCACCGTCGCCTCCGGCAGCTACGAGCGCGCCGTCGGCTCGGTCGACCCGCACGTCACACTGCACGCGGTCGCGTGCCCCACGCTCGCCTCGATCATCCAGGCCGGCCAGCAATTCGACGAGCGCGCCGTTGAGAGCGTGCGTGAAGCGTGCGCCCCGCTGTGCGAGGCGGACGTGGACACAGTCATCCTCGGCTGTACCCACTATCCGCTGATCAGCCCCATGCTGCAGCGGATGCTCGGACCTTCGGTAAAGCTCGTCAGCTCCGGTGGCGCGCTCGCGCGCCAGGTCGAGCACGCGCTCTCGACGCGTGGTCTTCAAAACCCTCGCGCAGGGGGCGAGGGGGACTATCGCTTCCTGTGCACCGGTGACACCGAGGCGTTCCGGGAGGTCGGCACGCGCTTCCTGCAGATGCCGCTCGGCGCCATCGAACACACAGATCTACAAAGCGTGGAGGTACTCGCATGAACGTCGACACATCGTCGTCGCCCGTAGGAAGTCAACCATCCACTGAAGATCGGGACGGGGAGGGCTCCGGCGCGCGCAAACGCAGCTACGCGCGCGCCGCCAACGGGCTGCGCCCCGTCGAGATCGAGCCGGGATTCGTGCGCACCGCGACCGGCTCGGCGCTGATCTCGATGGGCGAGACGCGTGTGATCTGCACCGCCTCCGCGCAGGAGGGAGTGCCACGCTGGATGACCGGCAAGGGCAGAGGCTGGCTCACGGCCGAGTACGGGATGCTGCCCGCCTCCACCGGCGACCGCAAGGCACGCGACATCTCAAAGGGCCGTCTCGACGGACGCTCGGTCGAGATCCAGCGGCTGATCGGCCGCTCGCTGCGGGTCACGATCGACCTGAGCGCGCTCGGCGAACGCACGATCTACCTCGATTGCGACGTGCTGCAAGCCGACGGCGGCACCCGCTGTGCGTCGATCACCGGCGCCTACGTCGCGCTGGCGCTCGCATGCAAGCAACTGCAGAGCACGCAGAAGATCGAGTGCTCCCCGCTCACCGGCACGATCGCCGCTGTCTCCTGCGGGATCGTGGGGGGCGCGGCGCTGCTGGACCTCGATTACGGCGAGGACTCAAACGCTGAGGTTGACGCCAATGTCGTGATGACCGGCGAGGGCGGTCTGGTCGAGGTGCAGGCCACCGCCGAGCGCACCCCGCTCTCTCGCGCCTCGCTCGATGAGCTGCTGGCGCTTGCCGCCGCGGGGATCGAGGAGCTGCGTGGTGTTCAGGAGCAGGCGCTCGCCTAGGTTTCCCGACCGTATTGGTGTATGCTCTACACATGGCACGCACCAATGTCGAGATAGACGATCGGCTCGTGGGGCGGGTCATGAGCCGCTATGGCCTGAAGACCAAGCGAGCCGCGATTGACCTCGCGCTGCGCCAGCTCGACCTCGAGCCGATGAGCCGCGAGGAAGCGCTGGCGATGCGCGGCACCGGGTGGGAGGGCGATCTGGAGGAGATGCGCCGCAACTGGATGCGCGACGAGCCCGACGCGGCGTGATCCTGCCTGACAGCTCGGCCTGGATCGAGATGCAGCGCGAGACCTGGAGTCCGGTGGACATCAGGCTCACGGCGGCGATCGAGAACGGCGAGCAGCTCGCGACGGTCGGACTCGTGATGCTCGAGGTGCTCGCCGGCGCGCGCGACGAGCGTCAGGCCCGCGAGCTGCGGCGCCTGCTCAACCGCTGCACGTTCCTGCGGATGGAGGAGCCACTCGACTACGAGGCGGCGTCGAACCTGTATCGGGCCTGTAGGCGTGGGGGAAAGACAATCCGCAAGCTCCCCGACTGCCTGATCGCGAGCGTCGCAATCAGATCCGAAGCAGAGCTCCTGCACCAGGACGGCGACTTCGACGCGATCGCCCTGCACGCCCCGCTGCACGTCGTCGACCCCTTGGCGGTCCCAACCGCCTCGGTTGGCGCGCGGCTGCTGTTGGCCACCCGCAACGAGCACAAGCGTCGCGAGTTCGCGCGGCTGCTGCCCGGCTTCGCGGTGGACACGCTGCCCGAGGAGGTAACGCTGCCGCCCGAGGACGGCGACACGTTCGAGGCCAATGCGCTCGGCAAGGCTCGCGCCGCGGCGGCCGCCACCGGCAGAGTGGTCATCGCCGATGACTCCGGCATCGAAGCCGCCGCGCTCGGCGGTGCCCCCGGGGTGCGCTCGGCTCGCTATGCCGGCGAGCACGCCACCGACGAGCAGAACCTGGCCAAGCTGCTCGCCGAGGCGCCCGCCGGCAGCTCGCTTGCCTACGTGTGCGCGCTCGCCTACATCGATCCGGCGGGCGGGGTCGAGCGTGTGTTCGAGGGACGCTGCACTGGCCGGCTTGCCGAGCACCCGCGCGGAGAGCGCGGATTTGGCTATGACCCGGCGTTCCTGCCCGACGAGGAGGACGGTGGCGTGACGATGGCCGAGCTCAGCGACGAGCGCAAGGACGCGATCAGCCACCGCGGGCGAGCCGTGCGCGCGCTGGGGGCGTGGCTCGTGGCGAATTGATCGCGGATTTGCGCGGCGCGGTCCACAGTGCACGGCGGACGTCCGCGAACTTCTGGAACGTTCACCCTGCGCGTCGAACGGTGCGTTTGGCGTATCGCCGGCCCTCTACAGCAGGTTGATCGCCGCCGACACACCCACCGCGACGCTCAGCGCCGCGTAGCCGGTGTAGCCGGACAGCAGCAGCAGCACCGCCGTCAGCAGCGCGATCAGCACGGTCACGATCCAGGCAACGCGGGAGAGCGGCACGACGCCAGCGTATTCTGTCTGGCGGTGGCCGAACCTGCCCACACGCTCACGCCCGCCCCGACCGTGCCCGCGTCCGCGGTTGGCGCCGGCTTCGGAGAGCGGCTGGCCGCGCAGGTGGCCGCGCGCCAGTCGCAGATCGTGCTCGGGCTGGACCCCGATCCGATGGACCTTTGGCCCGAGGCGCGCATGGGGGTGGGTGGCTCGCCTTCCGAGCAGGTTGCCACGGCGATGCTCAGCCACTGTCGTGCGCTGATCGACGCGGCCGGACCGGCGTGTGTGGCGGTCAAGCCGCAGCTCGCGCGCTTCGAGGTGCTTGGCAGGGAGGGCTGGCAGACGCTGCACGCCGTCGTGCAGCACGCCCACGCTGCCGGCCTGCTCGTGATCGCCGACGCCAAGCGCGGTGATATCGACGTCACCGCACGCGCCTACGCCCAGGCGCTGATGGGCGCTGTCGACACGCCGCTCGGAGCGATCCGCGGTCTCGACGCCGACATGGTCACCGTCAACCCGCTGATGGGCTCCGATGCGCTCGCGCCGTTCATCGCCGTCGCCCGCGAGCAGCAAGCCGCGGTGCTGGTGCTCGTGCGCACCTCCAACCCCGGCGCCGCCGACATCGAGGACCTCGCGCTGGCCGATGGCGGCGCGGTGTGGGAGCGGATCGCCGCGATGGTCTCGGGGCTCGGCCAGGGCGGCGCGGGGGAGAGTGGCCTCGGTGACGTCGGCGCGGTCGTTGGCGCCACAGTCCCCGCCCATCTCGCCCGCGCCCGCGAGCTGATGCCACACGCTGTGTTCCTGCTCCCCGGCATCGGCGCGCAGGGCGGCCGCGTCGAGGACCTCGCCGCGGCCTTTGCGC
>JBAWFB010000266.1:0-22048 GCA_049591495.1 Solirubrobacteraceae bacterium | reverse complement strand
GCGCAGATCGCCGTGCTCGAGCACGGGCGCAAGCGGCGAGCCCGAGCGCCGCCCGAGCGCGCGGATACGCGCGACGAGCTCCGCGACCGCGAACGGCTTCGGCATGTAGTCATCAGCACCGAGGCCGAGACCGCCGACGCGGTCCTCGACCGATCCCGCGGCGGTGAGCATCAGGATCTTGCTCTCGCGCCCATCCTCCACGAGCGAGCGGCAGACCTCGTCGCCGCTCACGTCCGGCAGGTCGCGATCGAGCACGAGCACGTCATAGTCGGTGACGGCGACACGCGCGAACGCCTCACGCCCATCGTGGGCGAGGTCGACCGCCATCCCCTCACGACGTAGCCCGGCGGCGAGCGTTTGCGCGAGCTCCACGTGATCCTCGACCAGCAGCACCCTCATACGTCGCTTCCCATGCTGGCAGGTTGCACGAGCGACGGTTACAGACCGGTGACAAACCGTGTCACCACGGTGTAACCGCCTCGGCCCTATAACCCAATCGCATGAACCTCACACACAAACACGCTACCCGGCCGGGCGCGCTCTGGGCGCTCGCGCTGACGAGCGTCGCGGTGCTCATCGCCGGCTGCGGAGGCGGCTCCTCGTCGAGCCCCGGCGTCGCCCACCTGGGCACAAACGCAGGGTCGAGCACCACCACCGGCGGGAGTGCGGCCAGCCAGGGCTCGGGCTCGCCAGAAGCCGAAGCGGTCGCGTTCGCCAAGTGCATGCGCTCCAACGGCCTGCCCAACTTCCCAGAACCCAAGCCCGGTGGCGGCTTCCAGTTCCGCCGCGGCGCCGGAGTCGACCCTTCCTCGCCCGCGTTCAAGGCGGCACAGGCGAAGTGCAAGCGATTCCAGCCCGAAGGCGGCCCTGGCTCCGGCCTGCCCCCCTCCGCGCAGACGCTGGCGCATTACCTGAAGGTCGCGCAGTGCATGCGCGCCCACGGCGTGCCTGAATTCCCGGACCCCAGGACCTCGGTCCCGTCTAACCTTCACCCACCAGCCGGCGCCTCTCGGTTCGTGGTCAGCGATATCGAAGGAGTGATCCTTGTGATGGGCTCGATCGATGAGCAGTCGCCGTTGTTCACGCGGGCGGCGGCCGCGTGCGCGTTTCCGCTGCACAACCACTGAAGGAGCTAAGACATGACGAGAGTGAACCTCAGCCTGGTTGTGCTTGCCAGCAGCGCCCTGCTCGTCGCGAGCTGCGGCGGCGGCTCATCGACGCCGGGCGTGGCCACGCTCTCGACGAGCACCACCACCGCCAGCTCTTTGGCCGGCACCAGTACGCAAGGAACGGGACTCCTGGCGTATGCCTCCTGTATGCGCTCGCACGGCGTGCCGAACTTCCCGGACCCCAACAGCGGCGGAGGGATCGACGATAAGCGAGCCGTCATCAGGGCACTGCGAGGGGTAAGCAACTCGCAGGCGCAAGCGACCCAGGACGAGTGCCAACGCCTGATCCCCGCTGGTGCGGGGCTGGGTGGGAAGACCAGCCAGCCGGTCGCCGCTCAACAGCAGCATTACTACCTCAGTGCGGCTGCCTGCATGCGCTCACACGGCATCACCAAGTTCCCCGACCCCGCCTTCTCCGCCGGGCGCGTGGAGTTTCCGGGCATCGACAAGATCGACACCAACTCACCGCAGTTCATCCAGGCCCGGCAGACGTGCCAGAATCTCATCCCCGCGGGACTCCCCTACAGCAGCGGGTCAGAAGGACAACCCGGTGGATGACCCATGGTGGCAGGTTGCATGAGGTGCGGTTATAGACCCGGTGACAAAGCGTGTCACCGCGGTGTAACCACCTGATCCGTACAACCCGTCACGTGAAGCTCATGCACAAACACGGCCCCCAGCCGCGGGCGCTGGGGCCGGTCGCGTTGGCGACCGTCGCCGCGCTGCTGCTCGCCGGCTGCGGCGGCGGCTCATCCAGCCCCGGCGTCGCCCAGCTCGCAAACAGCTCCGGCTCATCCGCGGCGAGCGCCACCACCACGACCGGCGAACTTGCCAGCCCAGGGGCGGGCTCGCCAGAAGCCGAAGCGCTCGCAAACGCCGGGTGCATGCGCTCCCACGGAGTGCCCAACTTCCCGGACCCGACCACCAGCGGGATCGTCCACCTGCGCGGAGTCGATCTCTCATCGCCCGCGTTCCAGGCGGCGCAGAGGGCCTGCCGCAAGCTCTTTCCCAACGGCGTCAAGGGCAAGGGCGGGCCCCCGAGCCCAGCAGAACAGGCCAAGATGCAAGAAGCTGGGTTGAAGTTCTCCCAGTGCATGCGCAGCCACCGAGCCCCCAACTTCCCCGACCCGCCCGCCGGTGGCGGCCCGAAGATAGAAATTGAAAAGGGCAGTGGGATTGATCCCAACTCGCCGCAGTTCAGAGCGGCGCAGAAAACCTGCCAGTCCAACCTGCCCAGGCCGCCGGGCGTCCCGGGTGGCGGCCAACCCGAGTCCCGGAGTAACGCGGTGCGGATCCCATGAGCGCTGGGTCGTTCCGCATACGATTCCGGCGACCCCGCGACGTCCAACCTCGCTCAGGAAGTTCCTCGCCTCCTCTCAGCCAATTCTCAGGTTGCGTCACGCATGATGTCGGTATGTCGCCGACCAGACGAGGAGCCCCCGTGTCCAAATATATGAAGCGCCCTAACCTTAGTGTCGCCGTGCTGACGAGCGCCGCCCTGCTGCTCGCCGGCTGCGGCGGCTCCTCCTCGAGTCCCGGTGTCGCTCACCTCTCCTCCAGCACATCCTCCAACTCGGAAACGAGCGGCGGCGGCAGCTCCTCGCCGGAAAGCAGCGCGAGCGTCCAGCAGAAGATGGTTTCCTACTCGCAGTGCATGCGCACGCACGGGGTACCGGAATTTCCCGAACCGACCGAAGGCAAGCTGCTCGTCCGCGGCAGCGACCACAACGGCCACATCAGCGGCCCCAATCCGAACTCGGCGCAGTTCCAGGCCGCGCAGAAGGTCTGCGCAAAGCTCGCGCCAAACGGAGGGAAGCCCCCGAGCGCGGCGGAACAGGCCAAGTTGCAGGAAAAAGCGCTGAAGTTCTCTGCGTGCATGCGCAGCCACGGAGTCCCCAACTTCCCCGACCCGGAATTCCACAGTGGCGGAGGTGGGGCCTCGGTACGCCTCGGTAGCAAGAAGGGCGGCCCCGGCGGGCTCGATCCCAACTCTCCCCAGTTCCAGGCCGCACAGAAAGCGTGCTCCTCGATCACGGGCGGGCCGAAGGGCGGGCCCGGTCCCGGCGGGCCCGGTGGCCAATCGGGGGCCGTGGTGGCGGCCCCGTGAGCGCCGTGGTCGATGCGCTAGAGGCGTGGATTCGCTCGTGAGAGCGGCGATACCTTCCCGAAACCGTCGATGTCGTACAAGCAGCCGATGAGCGATCCGGTGTCTGGTGAGGCGGCTTCTGTGGCCGGGCCGCCCGTCCAGGGGGCCAAGGAGGCGATCCCGTCCGGTGTCTCTGGTGAGCGATCGCGGATCGGCCCGCTGGCCGGTCGTGCTCGCCGCAGGATGGTCGCGCTCGTGGGGCTGGCGCTGGTTGTGGTGGTCGTTGTGCTGATCGTCACCGACCCGTTCGCCGGCTCCGGGAAATCCACCGGCGGTGTCGCTGACAACGCCACCGCCACCTCGCTGACGACGGTGAAGCGGCAGTCGCTGTCCCAGCAGACGCAGGTGAGCGGCACGCTCGGCTACGGGGGTTCCTCGAGCATACGCGTGCCGTCCGGGACGGCCCCATCCGCGGTCGAACAGGCCGGGCAGCAGGTCACCAGAGCCGAAGAACAGCTAGCCGCTGCCAGGACGACACTGGCGTCTGACTCGCAGGCGCTCGCGGGCCATCAGGCGACGCTTCAGGCGGCGCGGGCGAAGGAGCAGGTGGACTGCGCGGGCGAGGGCGCCGCCGAAGCCGCGTCGGCCGGCTCCTCGCCCGGCGGCGAAAGCGACTCGCCGTCTGCTGGCGGGAGCTCGTGCTCGAGTGATGTGCAGGCTGTGGCCTCGGCACAGCAGAACGTCACCAGCGCCGCCGCGAGGCTCACCGGCGACCGCTCGCAGGTCACCTCCGCGGAAAAACAGCTCACGAGCGCGCGATCGAGCCTGTCCACGGCGCGCTCAGCGGCCGCGCTTTACGGCCAGACCTCGACGTTCACGAAGCTGCCGTCGGATGGGCAGATCGTCAGGCGCGGGCAGAGCCTGTACGAGATCAGCGGCCAGCCGGTGCTGCTGCTGTACGGGTCGGTGGCGCCGACCCGAGCGTTCGTCGCGGGAATGTCCCCGGGATCGGATGTCGCCGAGCTGAACGCCAACCTCGATGCACTCGGCTACGGCCAGGGGCTCGCGGGCGATGAATTCACCACTGCCACCGAAGCGGCGATCCGTGCGCTGCAGTCCGCGCGCGGCGCCTCCGTCACCGGCAAGCTGCTGCTGGGATCGGTCGTGTTCGAGTCTGGGTCAGTGCGCGTCACGAGCGTCACCCCGACGGTGGGCTCGACCGTCATGCCCGGGCCGGTGCTCGCGATCACCTCGACTGCGCGGCAGGTCAAGATGGCGCTCGATGCCTCCCAGCAGGGCAGCGTGAAGGTCGGCGACACGGTCACGATCACGCTCCCGGACAACTCGACCACGCCGGGGAAGATCACCTATGTCTCCAGCGTCGCTACCTCGCCGTCCAGCTCTGGCCAAGGCGGCGAAGAAGAAAGCGCCCCCACCGTCGAAGTCCTCGCCACGCCCACTGACCCGGCCGCGACGGGCCACCTCGACCAGGCGCCCGTGAATGTGGAGATCACCACCGAAAGCGTCGAAAACGTGCTGGCGGTGCCCGTCGACGCGCTGCTCGCGCTGGCCGGCGGCGGCTATGCGGTGGAGGTCTCCGAAGGGGGCGTGCACCGGCTCGTGGCCGTCACCGTCGGTCTGTTCGACGACGCCGAAGGCGTCGTGCAGGTCAGCGGCCAGGGGCTGTCCGCCGGGCAGCGCGTGGTGGTGCCGGCGACATCATGAGCGAGCAGCCGACAAGCGTCTCCTACGCGGAGGGCGGCGAGGCGCCGGCGGTGCTGGAGCTGCGCGGAGTCAGCAAGGTCTACGGCGCCGAACCGCCGGTGTACGCGCTGCGAGATGTGAGCTTCGCGGTGCGGGAGGGTGAGCTCGTGGCGATCGTGGGGCCCTCGGGTTCGGGTAAGACGACGCTCCTGCACGTGATGGGCACGCTCGAGCGCCCCAGCGCGGGGATGGTGTCGATCACCGGCCTGGATGCCGCACGGCTGTCCGACCGCGAGCTGGCGACGCTGCGCGCCACGCGCATCGGCTTCGTCTTTCAGCAGTTCTTCCTGGCGGAGCACTCCACGGCGCTTGAGAACGTCGCCGAAGGACTGCTGTATGCCGGAGTGGCTGTCGCGGAGCGACGCGAACGGGCAGCGCAGACGCTCGCACGAGTTGGGCTCGCCGACCGTGCTCAGTTCCGCCCGAGCAAGCTCTCCGGCGGCGAGCGCCAGCGCGTCGCGATCGCCCGCGCACTGGTCGGCCGCCCTGCGATCGTGCTCGCGGACGAGCCCACCGGCAACCTCGACAGCGCCTCCGGCACGGGTGTGCTCGAGCTGCTCGAAGAGCTCAACGGGCAGGGCGCGACGATCCTCGTGATAACCCACGACCACGACCTCGCCGCACGCCTACCCCGTCAGGTACAGGTACTCGACGGGCGGATCGTCGCCGACACCGCCGGTGAAGCCAGCACAGACACGCTCGGGCCCAGCTCGAGACCCGTCGAGACAGGAGCAGGCCGTTGACCACTCCTACGACGTGGTTTGGACGTGGTGTACGCCGGTTGGGCCTGGGACTGTTCCTTGCCGCGAGCTTGGGTGTTGCCGTCGGCGTGCTCGTGGGTGGCCCGGCGTTCGCCTCGGGAGAACCCGGAGGATCGTCCACCGAACCCGGAAGCTCACCCACCGGGACGTCGAATTGTCCGTCGTCCAATCCGCCGAACCAGCTGACGCTCGTCGCGGGCACGCCGCAGACGGCGATCCTGCAGAGCACCTTTGGCACCGGGTTGCAGGTCGCGCTCTCCAACAACGACGGCTGCCCTGTCACTGGCGCCGCGGGCATCCCCGTCACGTTCAGCGCGCCCTCCACCGGCGCCAGCGGGGTGTTCTCCACCAGCGGGTCGAACACCGTGACCGTCGGCAGCGACGCCTCCGGCAACGTGGCCGCGCCGACGTTCACAGCCAACGACACGCAGGGCAGCTACACCCTCACAGCCAGCTCGCAATACGGCTCCGTCTCGTTCTCCCTCACCAACACCGCCGTGGGCATACCGGCAAAGATCACCGCGATCCCGCTGACGAGCAGATCCGCGAGCGTTACCGGCCGCTACCCACAGCCATTGCAGGTCAAGGCGCTCGACGCCAATGGCAACCCGGTGGCAGGCGCGACGGTCACGTTCACCCTTGGCACCGGCAGCGCGAGCGCGTGCGGCACGAGCACCAGCGCCGGCGCGAGCTTCATCGGCGGGAGCGCCCAGGCGACAGCTACGACCGGCGCGAACGGTGTGGCAATCTCGCCGGCGTTTACCGCCAACAGCACCGCCGGGTCGTTCACCGCGACCGCCGCGGTCTCGGGCAAAGAACCCTCTGGAGGGGCGGGTAAAGAACCCTCCTCGGGCTCCGGAAGCGGCGCGGCTACACCAGTCAGCTTCGCACTCTCAAACCTCGCCGGCAAGCCACTGAAGCTCACCACGGGGGTCGGCGCCACGCAATCCACCACAGCGGGGACCCCCTTCCCGATCCGGCTAGCCGTCACGGTCACCGACGCCGAGAAAAACCCGGTCCCGGACGCACAGATCGCGTTCTCAGCGCCCGCCCACGGTGCGAGCGGGCGCTTCACCACGCACACCCGGGGTTCTCATCACCAACGCTCCCACACCTCCCACTCCCCGACGGTGCAGGTCAAGACAAACGCCTGCGGGATCGCCGTAGCACCCGGCTTCACCGCCAACGACCAGCAAGGCGGCTACATCGTCAAGGCCACCGCCAAGCACGCCAAGACCGCCGCGTTCGCGCTCGTCAACGAAGCCCCGTGAGCGTGCGGTGAGCTCCGTCGCCGACCCAACCCGAGCGCACCCCGGCGCCGCGGACCTGACCCCCCGGCGGCTGCACCCCTCCGACCTCGCACGGGTCGCGAGCGTGGGGCTCCGCACACGGCGCCTGCGCGCCGCGCTCTCAGCCCTCGGGATCGCGATCGGCGTCGCCGCGATCGTCGCGGTCCTCGGCCTGTCCGCCTCCAGTCAGGCCGGGTTGCTCGAAGAGATCGACAAGCTGGGGACGAACCTGCTGACCGTCACCAACGGCCAGAGCTTCGCCGGCAAGACCGCCGAGCTGCCACTCGTCGCGCCAGCGATGATCGGTCGCATCAACCCGGTCGAAAACGTCGCGGAGACCGGAAAGGTCGAAGGCAAGGTGTACCGCACCCCGCTGATCCCGGAAGTCGACACCAACGCCCTCAGCGTGCAGGCCGCCAGCCTCGGTCTGCTGCACACCCTCAACGTCCAAGTCGTACAGGGCCGCTACCTCAACGCAGCCACCGCGACCGAGCCTGTGGCGGTCCTCGGGTCCGCCGCCGCACAAAGGCTCGGGATCGACCACATCTACCCCGGCGAGCGGATCTGGGTCGCCGACCAATGGTTCTACCTCTCGGGGATCCTCGGCGAATCGGTGCTCACACCGGAAATCGAAAGCGCGGTACTCGTCGGCTTCAAGGCCGCCGAACGCTACCTGCACTTCAACGGGCACCCCAACACGGTCTACCTGCGCGCCCAGAACAGCCAGGTCCCCACCGTCCAGTCGGTGCTCGCCGCGACCGCCGACCCCGAAGCGCCCAACGAAGTGAACGTCAGCCAACCATCCGACACGCTCACCGCCCGCGCCGACGCGCAGGGCGCCTTCAACGGCCTGTTCCTCGGCCTCGGCGCCGTCGCATTGCTGGTGGGGGCGGTCGGGGTCGCGAACATCATGGTGATCTCCGTCCTCGAACGCCGCTCGGAGATCGGGCTCCGCCGCGCTCTCGGCGCGACCCGCGGGCAGATCCGCACCCAATTCCTCTCTGAGGCGATCCTGCTCGCGCTCGGCGGCGGCGCGGTCGGTGTCCTGGCTGGAACGCTGGCGACCGCGATCTACGCCCAGACCAAGGGTTGGGCGATCGTCATCCCAGCCCTCGCCTGGGGAGGTGGATTTGGCGCCGCGCTGCTTATCGGCGCGGTCGCCGGGCTCGTCCCGGCGCTACGCGCCGCGCGCCTCTCACCGACCGAAGCACTACGGACTGTGTGAGCGCTCTCGCTGAGAAGCCTGACAGCGATTCGGTGGTCGTACACGGACTCAATACGAGCAAAACTGCTTGGTTCACGCCATTGCTAAGTACGGGCAGGGAGCTCCTCCAGCGCCGCCTTGAGGTCGTCCACGGACTGATAATCCAGACCCAGCAGATGATCGTGCCGGTGACGCACCACGCCCTGCTCGTCGATAACTATCACTGCGCGCTTGACGCCGGCCACGGAGGAGAACGCGCTGTAGGACTTCGCCACAGCCTTGTCCACATCGGCCAACAACGGGACCGTGAGCCCGTTCTTCTCGATGAAGCCCTTGTGGGAATCCATATCCTGGGAGGAGATCCCGACCACCGTCGCATCGAGCGCCGCGAAATCATCCGCGCGATCGCGATAAGAGCAAAACTGCTTGGTGCACACCATCGTGTTGTCGCCTGGATAGAACAGCAGCACAACGCGCTCGCCAAGGTGCTCCGAGAGCTTGAAAGGCCCGCCAGTGCCCTGAAGCTCAAAGTCCGGCGCCTGCTCCCCAACCTTCGGTGTCTTGGCCATCTGCTCGCTCCTCGCCTCGGCTTGGTTGCGCGTCGAGACCAGGATAACCGGCGCGGCGCGCCGAGAATCGTCGGGGGTGACCGGCACAATCTCCTCATGCCCCAATCGGCCCTTTACGACAGACACAGCAGCGCGGGTAATACCAACGGTGCTACCATGTGCGGTATGGCCAAGTTCAGCGTGAGCCTCGAGGACGATCTCTACCAGCGGGTGCGCGAGGCGGCCGGCCAGGAAGGCGTGTCCGGTTGGCTTGCCTTGGCCGCATCCGCCCGTCTGCGGGCCGACGCACTGCTTGCTGTAGCCAACGAGATAGCGCACGAGACCGGGGGACCATTCACCGAGCAGGAGCTGGAGGAGGCCCGTCGATGGCTGCCCTCATCTTCGACACCGGCGCACTGATAGGCCTGGACCGTGGAGATCGCGCCATTGCCGCGCTGCTTGCCACGGCCGCCAAAAGCGGGATCGAGGCTGTCACATCATCCGCCTGCGTGGCTCAAGCGTGGCGCAACCCCGCGCGCCAGGTCAAGTTGGCGCGCGGACTCGCCGGCTTCTTGGAGCATCCAATAGACGCGACAGCCGCCAGGCGCAACGGCTCACTGCTTGCGAACACCGGCACCCGAGACGTAGTGGACGCGGCTGTCGTGTTGCTCGCGCAGGACGGCGACACGATTCTCACGAGCGATCCGCAAGACATCGAGCGGTTGCTCAATGCCACCGGCACACGAGCCACCATACGGACGGTATGAGCAGACCGTGCCTGACGGAGACTCGCCATCGACGGCCTCGGCACCGACGACATACTGGTCTGTTCTCAGTCGGATAACGCAAACAGCGTGCCGAGCACCTAAGCTGGAGAAGCTGCTCAGAGTTCGTAGGCTGAGTAAGTTGCCGTCTAGTTCGTAAGCTGGGCAAAACGCTCCTGTCCCTCCACCGTGTGTCCCCCACCGCGGCGGTCCGCCCCCTCTCCATCAGGTTCACGAATGCTCAAGTTCGCCCGCTGGTCCACAACCCACCGTCTCTACATCGCGATCGGCTGGGTGGTCCTGCTGATCGTCGTCAACGTGTTCGCGCAGTCCGCGGGCACGTCCTACTCCAACAACTTCACGCTGCCCAACTCCGACGCGCAGCGCGCCTCGGACCTGCTGGCCCGCGGCTTCCCCGCGCAGGCCGGCGACCGCGACACGATCGTCTTTAAGACCGAACACGGCACCGTCAAGGAAGCCTCTGTGCGCGAGCACATGAGCTCGCTGTTCGCCAAGGTCGAACATCTGCCGCACGTATCCGCCGTCATCAGTCCCTACGCACCCAGCCAGGCGGGCAAGGCGATCTCGCCCAACGGGCAGATCGCGTTCGCGACCGTGGTGTTCAACGAAAAGGCCAACAACCTCCCCAAGAGCGCGGGCGAAGGCGTCGTTAAAGCGGCCGAAGCGGCACGCACGCCGGGCCTCCAGATCGAGTTGGGTGGGCAGGCAATCGAGCAGACCGAGCAAGAAGGCTTCGGGCTGACGACCGCCGTCGGGCTGCTGGCGGCGATCATCGTGCTGCTGATCACCTTCGGCTCGCTCGTCGCGATGGGCCTGCCGATCCTCACGGCGCTGTTTGGTCTCGGCACCGGCCTCGGCCTGATCGCGCTGTTCACCCACGTGGTGGACACGCCCAACTTCTCCTCCGAGCTCGCGGCGATGATCGGCCTGGGCGTTGGAATCGACTACTCGCTGTTCATCGTCACGCGCTTCCGCGAGGCCTACACAACACCCGGTCCCACCTTCGGAAACGTGCGCGAGTCGGTCGTGCAGGCGATGGACACCGCTGGACGTGCCGTGCTGTTTGCCGGCTGCACAGTCGTGATCGCACTGCTCGGGATGATGCTGCTGGGCGTCGATTTCCTCTACGGGGTTGCGATCTCAGCCTCGATCGGGGTGCTGCTGGTGATGCTGGGCTCGCTGACGCTGCTGCCCGCGCTGCTCACGTTCGCCGGCGCGCGTCTCGTGCGGCCCAGCAGGCGGGCACGGCGTCGTGGCGCGCAGGCGACCGACGCCAAGCACGGACAGACGTGGGTGCGCTGGAGCCGGTTCGTGCAAGCCCACGCATGGCCGATCGCCACCGCCTCAGTGCTGGTGATGCTGTTGATCGCCGCTCCAGCCACTGCGCTGCGGTTGGGGTCAAGCGACGCCAGCAACGATCCTGTGCATTTCACGACCTACAAGGCCTACCAGCTGCTCGCGGAGGGCTTCGGCAAGGGCTTCAACGGACCGCTGCAGGTCGTCGCCCAGGTTCCACAGGCCTCAAACCCAAGCAATGAAGCGGCCAAACAGGGTGTATTGCTGAGCACCCCGACAAAGAACGCCGGCAAGCAGTCGGTCGAAAAGCTGCGCGCTGCACTCGCAGGTGTCAAGGACGTGGCAGCCGTGGCTCCCGCGAAGTTCAATCCAGCGGGCAACGTCGCCACGATTTCGGTCTACCCCACATCCTCACCGCAGGACTACGCGACCACTCAGCTCGTCGAACGGCTGCGCAGCCAGGTGATCCCACCGGTGGCAGCTAACACGGGTATGCACGTGTACGTCGGCGGAATCACCGCCGGATCGGTCGACTTTGCCAACGTGCTCGGCAAGAAGCTGCCGCTGTTCATCGGCGTCGTCGTGCTGCTCTCAGCCCTGCTGCTGATGATCGTGTTCCGCTCGGTAGTGATCCCCCTGCAGGCGGCAGTCATGAACCTGCTCAGCATCGGAGCCTCGATCGGTGTGATCGTAGTCGTGTTCCAGTGGGGCTGGGTTGACGGACTGATGGGAGTCAAAGGCGGCCCGATCGAGTCGTTCATCCCGGTGATGCTGTTCGCGATCGTGTTCGGACTGTCGATGGACTACGAGGTCTTCCTGGTCTCGCGCATCCACGAGCAGTGGTCTCGCAACGGCGACAGCCAGCGCGCCGTCAGGGAAGGTCTCGCGCTGACCGGACGCGTGGTGACCGCGGCGGCGGCGATCATGATCTGTGTATTCCTGTCGTTCATGCTCGGCGAAAGTAGAGTCATCAAGGAGTTTGGCCTGAGCCTCGCCTCGGCGGTGTTCCTCGACGCGGTGGTGGTGCGCTGTCTGTTGCTGCCCGCCGTGCTCACCATCCTCGGCGACGCAACCTGGAAGATCCCTTCGTGGCTTGACCGCAGCCTGCCGCGTGTGAACATCGAGGGCAGCACCACACGTTTGAGCCCGGCAGACGAAGCGGAGCTTGGCGCGCTGTCCGCCGGCGAGCATCCCGTGCCGGCCGGCACGTCCGGGAGGACGGAAGGCTGAGCGCAGCGCGAGGAGGGCTCGCCGCGGCCTTCCTATGTGTTGCTCTGCTTGGCAGCTGCCTGGCGGACTCAGCGGGCGCCACCGCGGTGGTGCCCGAAGCCGGCGCCATCTCACCGCCAACGCACGGCAACTCTCCCTCAACGCACGCCGGCCATCGCGCGAGACAAGCCGACCATCGCGCTAGACAAGCCAGCCACCCCGCCAAACAAGCCAGCTCCCCCTCCCCGCCGGCCAGCCCCCAATCGAGAGGGCTCAGATCGAGCGGCAACGAGCGCTCGGCGCTGGTCGTGTTCGTGTCCCCCGGCCCACTGCCCGCGGGTCACTCCGAAGACGACGCGATTGAGCAGGAGCTCAGCTCGATACCGACACTCTCGACCGGCATCCTCAGCGCGACACAGGGGACCTACAAGACCGACCAGCTGCTGCTCGACATCACACAGGGAGCGCGGGTTTCCTACTCGGCCTACAGCCCGGCTTATCCGCCTAAGCTGTCGATGCTCGTAGTCAACCCACCCCAGCTGGCCACGAGCAGGCAAGCACCTGGAGCTGCGCGCCCCACAGCCAACCAACTATCTGGGACCGCGACGCCCTATGCAACCCTCAGCCCATGGGCGGCAGTGCGCAAGCGCGCCGAAGAAGCCCCACAACTGCTGGTTCCCGGCCTGCTCGCCTCCAGCATCCCCGGCGGAGCCGCATACGCGGGCTCGGGAAGCTTCAACGCCGGCGAAACGGCCGCTGCCGAAGCAGTTAACAATCCGCTCGACGAAGATATCGACGGCGCACTAGCCGCCGATCGCTCCGGCAAGATCGCAGCGGTCTCGCTTGGCCCACCCGCGACACTGCTCGCGCGCATCGCCACGCTGCAATCCACCCACAGACTCGTGGTCGCCGACCTACCCGCCGGCGCGCCCGGCTACGTCAACCTGCGCGCGCTCGCCGCCGACCGCTCCGCCGGGGAGCTGCTGGTCGTGATCCAGCGCGCGCCGCAAGCGTCCGCGCACGAACTGCTGTGGAGCGCGTTCGCCGGACTCGGTCCCGGCGGGCACACGATCACCTCGCAAACCACCAACGAGCGGGGCATGATCGCCGCGATCGACATCGGCCCGACGATCCTCGACCACCTTCGCCTCGCGGTGCCGGCCGACATGCGCGGCAAGCCGGTGCGACTCGACGGTCCGCTCCACAGCTCGAGCCTGCGCGGGCTGAAGGCGCGCTTGGAAGTGCTCGACTCGCGCCGGTTGCCCGCATTGGGATGGCTCGTGGCCGCGTGGGCGCTGCTGCTGGTGGTGGCACGACTACCGATGACGGCGCAGCAGAGAGGCACACGGGATGGGCAAAGGACGCGAGATGGGAGAGACGGAGACGCGCAGTACGAGCAGGGCGACCAAGACGGTCCGGCAAGCCGACACACCCAACGCAGCCGAAGCGCACATGGTGCGTGGGCGATGCGGGTCGGGGCGCTCGCGATGCTGTGGACGCCGGTGGCGGTGCTCCTCCCCGCGGCGCTTGAGCCCAGCCGCAGTGCCGAGTTCGCGCTGATCGTGGCCGTCTGCTTCGCGCTTGGCGCACTCACCGACCGGCTCACCCCGTGGCCACGCGCCCCGATCGTGCCCGCGGTGGCCGCCGTGGTCGCACTGACGGTCGACGCGCTCGCCGGCACGCAGTTGCTGATGCGCTCGCTGCTCGGCCCCAACCCGGCGTTTGGCGCGCGCTTCTACGGGATTGGCAACGAGCTCAAGTCGGGTCTCGCGGTGCTCGTGTTCAGCGCTGTCGCCGCGGCGCTCTACCCCGCCGTGCGCGGCCGACGGGCGGCCGCGATCATGGCCTGTGCCGGCATCCTGCTTGCGATCGTCGAGGGCTCGGCGCGGATCGGCGCAGGCGTTGGTGGCGTGATCCTTGTGAGCGCCGGCACCGCGGTCGCGACCGTGATGCTGCTGCCGGGCACGTTCAACCGCAAGCGCGCGCTCGTCGTGATGGCGGCACCCGTGGTGGGACTGGTCGCGCTTGCGGCGATCGACCTCACAACCGCGCACGGCAGTGGACACTTCACCGGCAGCGTGCTCGACGCGCGCTCCCCCGGCGACATCCGCGACATCATCGTGCGTCGCTACGGCGCCGCGTGGGACGAGCTGAAGAATCACCTGATGCCGCTCGCAACCGCGCTTGCGCTGCTCGCCTCGGTGGTCGCTGTGCGCCGCCGCGAGCGGGTCCTCTCACCGGTCGGCTCCGATCCCGGCTGGCTCGCGGCGCTCGCCGGCGGGCTGACAGCCGGGGTGATCGGCGCGCTCAGCGAGGACTCCGGACCGGAGCTGCTCGTCGTCGCCGCGTTCACGCTTGGGTGCGTGCTCAGCTACCTGTGGGGCGGCCCGAGTGTGTGGCTGCTCGCGAACGCGGGGATCGCGCCATCATTGACGCCCAACCCACTGACCGGAGGCACGCCGTGCACACGCTCAAGCTCGACTCCGAGGAGCTCCACTGCCCCACCTACGCGGGGCGCTCCTTCTCCCACGACGTCCCCAAGTACCGCGTGCCCAAACAGGGCATGAGCGCCGACGCCGCCTACCAGCTCGTGCACGACGAGCTCAACCTCGACGGTAACCCCGCGCTCAACCTCGCCTCGTTCGTCACCAGCTGGATGGAGCCGCAGGCCGACCGCCTCGCGACCGAGACGCTCAACAAGAACCTGATCGACCAGGACGAGTACCCGCAGACCGAGGTCGCCCACGAGCGCGTCGTGTCGATGATCGGGCGGCTGTTCCACGCGCCCGTAGGCGAGAACCCCACCGGCACTGCCACGATTGGCTCCTCCGAGGCGATCATGCTCGCGATGCTCGCCCACAAGCGCTCCTGGCAGCGCCGCCGCGAGGCCGCCGGCGAGCCAACCGATCGGCCCAACATGGTGATGGGCGCCGATGTGCACACCTGCTGGGAGAAGTTCGCCCGCTATTTCGAGGTCGAAGCGCGCGTGGTACCGATGGAGGATGGTCGCTACACGATCTCCGGCGAGCAAGTGGAGCCGCTGCTCGACGAGCGCACGATCGCGGTCGCCGGGCTGCTCGGCACGACGTTCACCGGCCAGATGGACGATCTCGCCTCGATCAACACGCTGCTCGCACGTGTCGAATCCGAGCGCGGTTGGCGCATCCCGCTGCACATCGACGCCGCTTCCGGCGGGTTCATCGCGCCTTTCTCCGAACCTGATCTGGAGTGGGACTTCCGCCTCTCCCAGGTCCGTTCGATCAACGTGTCCAACCACAAGTTCGGGCTCGTCTACCCCGGCATGGGCACCGTCGTGTTCCGCGACCGCTCCGACCTTCCCGAGGAGCTCGTGTTTCACATCAACTACCTGGGCGGCAACATGCCCAACTACTCGCTCAACTTCTCACGCCCCTCCAACTCGGTCGTGCTGCAGTACTTCAACTTCCTGCGCCTTGGCCACGATGGCTACGCCGACATCGTCGCCGGCATCCTCTCCAACGCACAGGCGCTTGCCGCCAAGCTCGAGAAAATCGAGAGCCTTGAGCTGCTCAATGACGGCTCTTCTTTCCCGATCGTCGCACTACGCGCAACCGACCCTGCCATCGACCTCACGCTCGTCTCCCGTCGCCTGCGCGAGCACGGCTGGATCGTGCCCGCCTACACGCTGCCCCCCAATGCGGAGCACATCACCGTGCTGCGAATGGTCATCAAGGAGAACTTTTCACGCGACATGGTCGACATGCTGGCGCACGACCTCCACACCACGATGCACACCCTGCACAGCGAGATGGGCGAGCGTCCTCACAGTGCGCGCACCCGGCCACACTGCTGAGCACTAGGGGGCGGCGCTCTCCCCCGAGGGCGCCTGACCCTCCTCGGCAAGCGCGCGGCGCCGGCCGATCAGCAGCACGATCAGCACCACGATGATCACGATAATCAGGATCCCGCCCGCTATGTAGCGCAGTTTGTGTTTCACCGGCGCGGCTTTTTTCACCGTCACCGTCGCCACCTGCACGCGCGCGTGGCCTGCCTGAGCCTGCGCCACCAGCTTGCCCTGTTCGCTCGCCGCATACGCGACCGTGAAGTGGCTGCCGTTGTTCATCGAGATGTGCAGGTGCCCCGTGGTCGTCCCCGGGTGGAACGTCAGCGCGTGTATTTCGCCATGGTGCAACTGCGCTTCGTAGGCCGGCACGCCCTCCGTCGTGAAATGGATCACGGTGGCCGCGCCCGCCGGCACGGCAAGCACCGCCGCGGCCAGCAGCGCACAGATGGCGGCCAGCACCGCGTTCAGGCGTCGAGTCGATCTGTTCATGGCCCGCACCCTAGCGTCCGGAGCCGACGACTGCGCCGGACGCCCACGGGACCGGCGGCAGCACACCCGTGCTGTCTTGCAACACACCCGTGCTGTCTCTCTACACCCGCCCCGTGTCATTGCGGTAGGCGCGCCGCGCCAGCGCCGCCAGCACCACCGTCCAGCCGACGATCACGATCCACGCCTGCGCCGTCCACGGGTGCCCTCCAAGCGCGATGTGGCTGGCCTGCACGAGCCAGTAGGAAGGTATGCACTGTGCGAGATCGTGCAGGAAGCCGTGGCTTGAGAGCGGGAACCACACCCCACCCAGCAGCGCCAGCAACGAGACGCCGCCACCCATCGCTGGGCCGATCGAGTCGGGAGTGAGCAGGTGGCCGAGCGTCACCCCCAGCGCCGCAAACGGAGCCAGGCCGATGAGGATCAGCAGACTCATCTTCACCCACTCGTCCGCCGCCAGGCTGACTCCGAGCACGACACCGGATATGTAGAGCGCCACCATCGTCAGCAACGCCATCAGGTACCCGGTGAGCAGCTTCGCGCGGAAGTACGCGCGTGTCGAGAGCGGACTGATGCGCAGCTGACGGTTCCAGCCGACCGCGCGCTCGGCGGCGATGCGCGCTCCGCAGGAGAGCATCGCGCTCATCGTCCCAAACGCGACCATCCCCACCATGTAGTAGAGCGGGAACGAGATGCCGCTCCCGTCGAAGTCCTTCACGTTGCGGTTCGAGCCGGCGACCACGAAGAACAGCACCAGCGGGAACCCCAGCGATAGGAGGAAGAAGCGCCGGTTGCGCAGCGTGCGCAACAGCTCGTAGCGGGTGTAGAGCAACGAGTTCACAGCGTCAGCACTCCGATCCGATCCGGGAGAGGCAGCGCGGCGTCGAGCTCACCGGCATCATCGTGCCACCTCGCCCGCTTCAAGCACGGCCGGCTCCGCGGGCGCTTCGTCGCCGGTCAGCTGCAGGAACGCCTGCTCCAGCCCGGCCGCCACGATCTCGATGTCGCGTGCGTCGCCATGCGCGTCCAGCAGTGCGCGGATCGCCGCATCGGAATCCGCGCAGCTCAGCACCACCGCCTCGCCACGACGCTCCACCGTGGTGACACCAGGCAGTTGTTCCAGCGCACCTAGATCCGCGCCGGGCAGCGTCGCGCGGATCGTGCGCGTGCCCACCATCGCCTTGATCTCATTCGTCGGTCCGTCAGCCACCACCTGACCGTGGGCCATCAGCACCGCCCGATCTGCGTAGGCGTCGGCCTCCTCCAGATAGTGAGTGGCGAACAGGATCGTCCTACCCTCCGCCGCCAGCCCGCGCATCGTCGTCCAGAACGCGCGTCTGCCCTCGACGTCCATCGCAACCGTCGGCTCGTCGAGCACCAGCAGCTTCGGGTTGCTGACGAGCGCCACCGCGAAGCGCACGCGCTGGGTCTGCCCGCCGGAGAGCTTCTGCGTACGCTGCGCGCCGATCTCACTCAACCCCGTCAGCTCCAGCGCCTCGTCCACCGGCAGCGGCGAGGGGTACAGCGAGGCCACCATCGCCACCAGCTCGCGCACCGACAGGTCGCGGATCAACGCGCCCGTCTGCAGCATCGCGCCCACCGAGCCCGCGTCAACCGCGGCGGTGGGCGCGTCGCCGAACACCGACACCGTGCCACCGTCGGGATCGGTCAAGCCGAGGATCATGTCGATCGTGGTCGACTTGCCGGCGCCGTTGGGCCCCAGCAGCGCCACCGTCTCGCCCGCATCGATCGAGATGTCGATACCGCGCACCGCTTCGATCTGTCCGTAGCTCTTGCGCAGGGCACTGGCCTGAATGGCGGTGGTCACCGTCGCAGCCTAGCGATGACCAGGACGATCGCCCTACTCGGGATGGACAGTCGGATGCCGTGTCTTGGACCACAAGGGATGGCAAGCGATGGAGGCACTGCGAGTACAGCTCGGAAAGAGCACTTTCCATCCCCCGGACAAAAGGAAAGGAAATGGCCATTCTCTTTCCAAGCCCGCTAGAGTTGGCAAGCGCCCTTTCCGAGTCGCGATCCGATGGACCCAGCCAACTTCACCGACAATGCCCCGGGACGCCTACTCGCCCACGACGGCCACCAGGCGTTCGTGCCAAACCCACTTCCACCGACGCTGGAGTTCACGCCCGAGCTGGTGACGCGCCTCAGCAAGGCCGACAACAGCGTCGGCTTGCTGGCGGGCACAGGTCGCAACCTGACCAACCCAATGCTGCTGATCGCGCCCTGCCTCCGTCGCGAGGCGGTGCTGAGCTCACGCATCGAGGGAACGGTGAGCACGCTCGCCGACCTCTACGAAGATGAGGCCACGGGAAGCGCACGAGGTGACGTGCGCGAGGTTCGCGACTATCTCACGGCACACGAATACGGCCTCAAGGCCCTCAAAGAGATGCCGCTCTGCCTACGCCTCCTGCGAGACGTGCACCGACGCTTGATGGAGGACGTGCGCGGTCACGAGCGTCACCCAGGCCAGTTCCGCACCTACCAGAACTGGATCGGGCGCGATGCCAGCGCGCCAATCGGCGAGGCGCGATATGTGCCACCGCCGGTGGGCGACATGAAGAAGGCCCTGGGTGACTTCGAGACCTTTCTCCACAACGATTCGCTGCCGACGCTCGTCGTGGCCGCTCTGGCCCACTACCAGTTCGAGGCGATCCACCCGTTCGGCGACGGCAACGGACGCGTGGGCAGGCTCTTGATATCGCTGTTGCTCCACGAGCGAGGCCTGCTACCGCAACCGCTTCTCTATATCTCGGCCTACTTCGAGCGCAGCGGCGCCGAGTACTACGACCGCTTGCTGCGAGTCAGCACGCACGGCGACTGGCAAGGCTGGCTGAGCTACTTCCTCACGGGCGTGGAGATCCAGTCACAAGCCGCCGTCGAGGACGCCGAGCGCCTGCTCGATCTCCAGGCTCGCTACCACGAGTTGCTCGTGCAAGCCAAGGCGCGCCCCGGCGCCCGACAACTCATCGACCAGCTGTTCATCAACCCCTACACAACCGCCTCGCGCTCCGCGGAATTCCTCGATGTCTCTAGACCGACAGCGCGCGCCGCGATCCGTGACCTGGTCGAGCAGGGCATTCTCAGAGAGATCACGGGGCAGAAGTGGGGCCAGATCTTTATGGCAGACGAGATATTCAGGGCGGCCCGCGGCGGCATCGACGCGGACGATCCCGACGGAGGCGAGGCGAGCGTTTGATCGACACCGCCGGGTCCTACACGCGTGCGGTGGCGCTGCGGTAGGCGCTGCCGTCCCTAGCCACGCCGCAGACGTGCCGCCTTCAACCGCTCCGTCTTGCCAAGCGCCACCTTGCGCATGCGCACAGTCTCAGGCGTGACCTCCACGCACTCGTCGTCGCGCACGAACTCCAGCGCCTGGTCGAGCGTGAGCTTGCGGTGGGGCTGCAGGCGCTCGTACACGTCGGAGGTGGAGGAGCGGATGTTGGTGAGGTGCTTCTCCTTGACAGGGTTCACGTCGAGGTCGTCAGCACGCGAGTTCTCACCGACGATCATGCCCTCGTAGACCTCCTCGCCGGGACCCACGAACAACGTGCCGCGTTCTGAGAGGCTCACGAGCGAATACTGCACGGTGACACCGCCGCGGTCGGCGACCAGCACGCCGGTGGTGCGCGTGCGCAGCTCCCCCGCCCAGCGCTCCCAGCGCTCGAACACGTGGTGCATCAGCCCCGTGCCGCGCGTCTCTGTGAGGAACTCCGTGCGGAACCCGATCAGCCCGCGCGCGGGCACGATGTACTCCATCCGCACCCATCCGGTGCCGTGGTTGGTCATGTGCTCCATGCGGCCCTTGCGCAGCGCGAGCATCTGCGTGACCACGCCCACGTAGTCCTCGGGCACGTCGATCGAGAGGCGCTCGAACGGCTCGTTGCGGTGACCGTCGATCTCGCGGATCACCACGTGCGGCTGGCCCACGGTCAGCTCGAAGCCTTCGCGGCGCATCATCTCCACGAGCACCGCCAGCTGCAGCTCGCCGCGCCCCTGCACCTCCCATTGACTGGGATCCCCACCCACCCGATCGGTGTCGAGCACGCGCAGCGACACGTTGCCCACCAGCTCGCGGTCGAGGCGCTCGCGCACTTGGCGCGCGGTCAGCTTCGAGCCCTCCTTGCCAGCCAGCGGCGAGGTGTTGATGCCGATCGTGATCGACAGTGAGGGCTCATCGACGGTGATCACAGGCAGGGGGCGCGGGTCCTCCAAGTCGGCGAGCGTCTCCCCGATCGTGATCTCCGCGATCCCCGCCACGGCGATGATCTCGCCCGGCCCCGCTTCGGGCGCGTCAACCCGCTCGAGCGCGTCGGTGACATACAGCTCTGAGACCTGCACACGCTCGACGCTGCCGTCGGCACGGCACCACGCCACCTGCTGGCCGCGCTTGACCTGCCCGTTGCGCACACGGCAGATCGCGAGGCGCCCCACGTAGGGGGAGGCGTCGAGGTTCGTGACAAGCGCCTGCAGCGGATGCTCGGGGTCGTACATTGGCGCCGGAATACGCTCCACCAGCAGGTCCAGTAGCGGCGCGAGCGTCCCCTCCGTGGGCGTCGGCGCACCCGGATCGTGCTCCATCGTCGCGATCCCGGCGCGCGCGTTGCAGTAGACGATCGGGAACTCGATCTGCTCCTCGTCGGCGTCGAGGTCGAGGAACAGCTCGTACACCTCGTCGATCACCTCCCCCACGCGCGCGTCGGGCCGGTCGACCTTGTTGATCACGAGGATCACCGGCAGCCGCGACTCAAGCGCCTTGCGCAACACGAAGCGCGTCTGCGGAAGCGGGCCCTCGGAGGCGTCCACCAGCAGCAGCACGCCGTCGACCATCGTCAGCCCGCGCTCAACCTCGCCTCCGAAATCGGCGTGCCCGGGAGTGTCCACGATGTTGAGCTTCACCCCGTTGTGGCGCAGCGAGGTGTTCTTGGCGAGGATCGTGATGCCCTTCTCGCGCTCCAGGTCCATCGAGTCCATCACGCGGTCGGCCACGTCCTGGCCGGCGCGGAACGCGCCGGACTGCCACAGCATCGCGTCGACCAGCGTCGTCTTGCCGTGGTCGACGTGGGCGACAATCGCGACGTTGCGTATGTCCTCGCGGGGAACAAGCACGGGCGACAGGCTAGAGACTCGCCGCGGGGAAGGCCGATCCAAACGCCCGCGGACCGCCGAGCCGCGGGCCGAAGAGGGCGCCACATAACTGCCACAGGCGCAGACAGCGGCTCGTGCCATCGGTCTGTGGGCTATCGGCGGACGCTGAGCGCGCGGCGCCCCACGCTCGCGCCGAAGCGCGCAAACGCCGACGGCACACGCTCGGCGCGCGCGACGACATCCTCCAGCGCGCTCGCGAAACGCCGGATCTCCTCCTCCTCGACGACCAGCGCCGGGAGCGCCTTGACGACGTTCATGCGATGACCGGCGACCTGGCAGAGGATGCGATGCTCGTGAAACAGCGGCCCCACGATCAGCTGCGAGAAGATCCCCGGCTGGGCGCGCTCGGCGGCGTTCCAGATCGAGCGACGCGCACCCCCGGAGGGGGCACCAAACTCAATCGCCCACATCAGCCCCAAGCCGCGTACGTCAGAGACAACCTCATAACGATCCACCAGCGGC
>JBAWFB010000265.1:0-7042 GCA_049591495.1 Solirubrobacteraceae bacterium | reverse complement strand
GACCGTTGCCGCAAGCGCCGGGGAGAGCGCCGCCACATGAGCTCGGCGGCGTTGATCGCACCCGAGGGCCTCACGCAGGATCGCGCGCTGACCGCCGAGGTGCTGGTGCACCTGGACAAGCAGATCGACTCGGCGCGGAGCCTGCTCGAGGTGGTGCTCGAACAGGGAGCGGCGATCCGTGCACGCGACGTGCACACGGTCGTGCGCCTGGCCGGCATCCTGGCTGGAGAGATGGGCCGCCGCCGGCTGCTGGAGGAGGAGCGCGCGCGTCTGCTCGCGCGCAGCGGCGAACGACTGGGAATCGCGGCCGAGGCGGTCACGCTGGAGCGGTTGCGCACGCTGATGGATCACGCCGGCGCCGAGCTCGCGAGCGTCCGCAGCGCCGAGCTGAGGGGCCTGTTGCGCGAGTTGCAACGCGAGCATTCCTGCAACCGCGCGCTGATGCAGATCGAGCTTGGCTTCCTCGACCACCTGATGGGGATACTCGCGCTTGACGGGGTCAACGGCTACGACACCCACGGCTCCTCCACGCCGATCACACGCTCTCGCCCCCACGGTGCCCTGCACGTTCTGGATCTGCGCGCCTAGTCATGTCTGTGCCCACCCTGCAAGGACTGCAGACCGCGCTCAGCGGCTTGATCGCCGAGCAGGCGGCGCTCGACGTGACGGGCAACAACATCGCCAACTCCAACACCGAAGGCTATTCGCGCCAAACAGCGGTGCTCCAGACCAACACCCCGATCGTGATCCCGGCGACCTCGCCGCAGACGGGCCGGGGCGCACAGCTCGGCACGGGCGTCAGCGTCGAGACGATCTCCCGCGTGCGCAACACCTACCTGGACGCCCAATACCGCACGCAGAACAGCGCCCTCAGCGGGGCAAGCACTCAGGTCGAAGAGCTGACCCAAGCGCAGGCCGCCTTCAACGAACCGTCGAGCTCGGGGATCGCAAGCGGACTGTCGGCGTTCTGGAGCGCGTGGAGCAGCCTCTCAAGCGCACCCACCAGCGAAGAAGCCAAGCAGGGGGTGGTGGCCGCCGGCGAACAGGTGGTCGACATGTTCCACGAGCTCAGCGCGCAGCTGTCGACGATCTCCACCCAGGCGGGCGAACAGTACGCGGCGCTCACGGGACCCGCGGGCGAAGTGCAGAACGACGCCACTCAGATCGCCCAGCTCAACGGACAGATCAAGCTGGCCGAAGAAGCCGGGCAGCAACCCAACGAAATGCTCGACCGCCGCGACCTGCTGCTCGACAAGCTCTCGAGCCTGGCGCAGGTGTCGGTGACCGAGCAGCCCGACGGAGGAGACACCGTGAGCTTCGGCGACGCGGCCAAGCCACTGGTCGAAGGCACAACGGTCAATTGGCCTCAAACGCTTACGGAATCCGCCGGGGGAAAGCTCGGCGCGCTGCTGAGCCTCACAAGCCCGGGCGGCGCACTGACCTCCTACCAGACGACGCTCAACGACGTGGCCAACACACTCGCGAGCACGGTCAACGCACTGCACACCTCCACACCGTTCTTCACCGGCACAACCGCCGCGACCCTCAAAGTGGCAGTCAAGGCCGCCCAGGTCCAGACGTCCTCCACCGAAGACGCCGGAGGCAACAACGTCGCCGAGGCGATCGCGGAATTGCGAGGAGGCGCCGCCCAGGAGAGCTATGCGTCGTTGGTGGAGCAGGTGGGCAGCACCGTGCAGGCCGCCCAGGACGATCAGAGCAACCTGCAGACGACCGTCACAGCGATCAACAACCAGCGTCAGAGCGTCTCGGGCGTGTCACTCGATGAAGAAATGACCAACCTGATCAGCTTCCAACGCGGCTACCAGGCTTCGGCGCGCACACTGACAGCGATGGACAGCATGCTTGAAACGCTGATCGAGCACACAGGAACGGTGGGGCTGTGAGCGAAAGAACGGTGAGGCCATGAGCGAGCGCATCACACCCGCGATGATCAGCAGCTCGACGCTCAACGACATCAACTCCTCGTTGACCGCGCTGGAGCGCACTTCAGACGAACTGTCCTCCGGAAAGACGATCCTCGAACCATCGAACAACCCCTACGGCGCCAGCCGGGTGATCGACCTGCAAAGCGAGCTCGACGGTCTGAGCTCATATGCAACCAACGCCCAGGAAGGGATCTCCTGGGAGAACACGGCATCGAGCGCGATGTCGAACATGAGCAACGTCCTGCAGAGCGTGCGCCAACTGCTGGTGCAGTCCTCCAACGGCACCTACAACCAGGGCGACCGCGAAAACATCGCCACCCAGGTCAACCAGCTCACAGAAGCGGTCAAGCAGGACGCGGACACCCAGTACGCGGGGCAATACGTGTTCTCCGGCACGAAGACCACAACGGCCCCCTACAAGCCGGGAGCCGAAGACGCCTACCAGGGCGACGCCGGCACGATCACGCGCGCGGTGGGTCCCGGAGTGTCGGTGAACATCAGCACCGAAATCTCCAAGCTGCTCGGCAACGGACCGGGCTCTGGCGATGGCAAGCTGCTCGAAACGCTGCGCACGATCTCCGAACACCTGCAGGGCGGCACCGCCGAAGACGTGAGCGCGCTCGGCTCCAGCGATCTCCAGAAACTCGAAACAAGCATCGACACGCTGTCCCAGCTGCAGGCGACGGCGGGCAGCGCGACCGATCAGCTGCAGACCGCCGTGAGCCGCATCGAAGGACTGCAGAGCTCCATCACGGAGGCCCTTTCCAACACCGAGGACGCAAACGTCGCCGAAACTTCGATGGCATATTCAAACGAGCAGGCCGCGTTTGAGGCCGCGCTGCGCGCGGGCGCGAGCATCGTCCAAGAATCCCTGCTCCAATTCCTGCAGTAGACGAACGGAGAAGCACACGTGCCCGTGACATTCGAGAGCATCCGCTTCGGGACGGTCGAGGTCGCCCAGGACGAGGTGATCGAGTTCCCCTTCGGGCTGATCGGCCTCGGTGGTGTGCGCTACGCCCTCATCGACCGCAACCCCGGCACCGGATTCCTGTGGTTGCACTCGGTGGACGACGCGGCGCTCGCGCTGCCGGTCGTGAACCCGCACCGGTTCTTCGCGGAGTTCTCGCTCGAGCTGGCGCAGGAGGACCGCGAGCGGACCGGCATCCAGGACACCGAGGGGGCAACGCTGTATGTGACGGTGCGCGCGACCCCAAACCCACTCGACATCACCGCCAACCTGCGGGCGCCACTGGTGATCGAGGAGGGCCGCGGATACCAGGTGATCAACACCAGGGCAGACGCCCCGCTGCAAGCACCCCTGTTCACGCTGCCGGAGCGCCAGGACGCAGAGCAGGCCACGCAGCCGTCGCACTCCTCGGCCGACGCGGCCTAGCGCCACCTGGACCGCGCGGGCGGTGCCCCACCAGACCGTCTGCCGTGGATGGGTTCATAATCTGCCCCGATGCTGATACTGGCACGACGTCCCGGAGAGCGCGTCGTGATCGGCGGCGAGGTCCTGGTGACCGTTATGGAGGTCAGCGGCAACACGGTTCGCCTCGGAATCGAAGCGCCACAGGGAATATCGATCTACCGCGAGGAGATCTGGCTGGCCGTCGAGGAGGAGAACCGCGCCGCCGCCGCAGCTGGCGCGGACGCGCTTCCATCGGAGCCACTCGGACAGATGCCCCGCGTTCCCGACGATCGGATGCCCCGCGTTCCCGACGATCGGATACCCGGCGTTCCAGAAGGCCATACACCCGGCGTTCCCGAGCGCGCTAACGCGCTTCCATCGGGGCCGGTCGACGAGGTGCCCGGCGTTTCCGAAGGTTGATACTCACGGGGAGTCGGGAGGAGCTGTGATGTCTTCCAAACGGCACGCATAACACTTCACTAAATGAAGTGTTATGCACCGCAAAGTACATGCACAACACGCCAGAACCAAGGGATCCTCGACTGTATTCCGTCCGCGGGCGCCCGACGACGAAGGCGAGAAGGATCTCCGTGGCGAGCCGCTGGTTTAGCTCGCCCCGGACGGATCGCGCAGGCCGCTGAGAGCGAGGTCGAGCGCCCTGCTCGCTGCCGTGGCGCGCTGCGCGGGCGTGGCGATGCCAGTGAGAGCGCCCTTGATCATGTTGAGCACAAGCAGCAGGTCCTCCGTGCGGACGTCCTCGCGGAGAACGCGGCTGGCGCGGGAGCGGCTGAGGGCACCGTCGAACACGGCGCGCATGCGCCGGCGCAGTTCATCGAGCACCGGCGCAAGCGTGATGTCTTCGCGCAGGATCCCGAGCAGGTCGTGGATGCACACGAGCATGTCGACGGCGGCGTCCAGCACGACGAGGATCGCCTCGGGATGCTCGCGATGCTCGGCAGCCGTGGCCTCGATGCGCTCGACGTGCTCGCGGCTGATCGCCGCGACGATCGCGGAGCGGTCGGAGAAGTGACGGTAGAGCGTCGCCTGTCCCACTCCCGCACGGCGACCGATCTCGTACATCGGGACGTCGCGTCCGGCGCTGAACAGCTCGCGCGCAGCGGTCAGGATCGCCGCGCGGCTGCGTGCCGCGTCTTTGCGCAGCGGCGAATCGATGGTGCTGGCCACCATCCAAGGATATGCCTGCTTCGCAGGATCGTGAGCCCAACCACCCATCAGCGCTCATTCGGTTAGAGATGATGTCCCGCAGATGCACATCAAACCGGACAGTCCTGTACGTGTACTGTACGGTCGGCATCGCACGCACGTCGCCTGAGCCCCCCGCTCGGAGCGCAGCCCACGCTTGACTGTGCCTCGCCCTGATGCCCGACCACGAGATGACCACGCACACCGAGAGAATCCACCCCAACGTCACGCTCGCCGTGCTTTCGCTGGGTGCGCTTGCCTACGCCGTGCTCAGCGCTGCCGTCATCCCAGCGCTGCCGACGATCCAGCGCGACCTGCACACCACAGAGACGGGCGTGACCTGGGTCTTGACCGCCTACCTGCTGGCGGCCTCGGTCGGCACGTCGATCCTGGGTCGCTTCGGCGACATGTACGGCAAGGAGCGCATCCTGCTGTGGACGCTCGTGATCCTGGCCGCCGGCACGCTGCTGGCGGCCGTCTCGAGCTCGCTCGGCTTGATCATCGTCGGCCGCGCGTTGCAGGGCGCCGCCGGCGGCATCTTCCCGCTCGCGTTTGGGATCGTGCGCGACGAGTTTCCCCGCGAGAAGGTCGCGGGCAGCATCGGGCTGCTGTCGGCGATCCTCGGCGTCGGCGGCGGCTTGGGGATCGTCGGATCGGGCATCGTGATCGAGCACCTCAACTGGCACTGGCTGTTCTGGATTCCGCTGGCCGTGGTGGTGATCGCGGCGCTGTTCACGTGGAGGTTCGTGCCGGAATCTCCCGTGCGGGTGCCCGGGCGGATCAACTGGACCGCAGCCGCGCTGATGACCGTGGGGATCTCCGCTGCGTTGCTCGCCGTTAGCCAGACCACGACGTGGGGATGGGGGTCGCCCAAGACGCTCGCGCTGCTCGCCGCGGGGCTCGCCGTGTGCGCGGGCTGGATCGCCGTTGAGATACGCAGCGACGAACCACTGGTCGACATGACGATGATGCGCGTGCGGGGAGTGTGGACAACCAACACCGCCGCGTTCCTGATCGGGGCGGGCATGTACTCCTCGTTCATCATCATCCCCCAGTTCGCGCAGCTGCCCAAGAGCACCGGGTTCGGGTTCGGCTCCTCAGTGGTCGTCTCGGGCCTGTACCTGCTGCCGCTGACGATCGCGATGATGCTGATGAGCCTGTTCGCCGGGCCGCTCGCGGCGCGCTATGGCTCGCGCCTGTCGCTGCTGGCCGGTACCGCGGTCACCACCGCAGCGTTCGCGCTGCTCACCGTCGCGCACGCCCACCCATATGACCTACTGATCAGCGCGGGGCTGATGGGCATCGGGATCGGACTGGCGTTTGCGGCGCTCGGCAACCTGATCGTCGAGGCCGTGCCACCCCATCAGACCGGCATCGCCTCAGGCATGAACACGGTCATGCGAACGCTCGGCGGGGCGCTCGGCGCTCAGCTGGCCGCCACGTTCATCGCCGGACACACAGCGAATGGGTTGCCCACCGTGACCGGCTTCACCGAGTCCTTCGTGCTCGCCACCGTGTTCCTCGCTGTCGGCATTGTCGCCGCCACGCTCGTACCTCGCAGGATGGGGAGCTACGTCGAAGCTGTGCCGCTGGCCGCGAGCTCTGGCTCGTCATAGCGCCCAACGGCGAATCCGGCGAGGACCGCAACACTAAGCTGTGCGTCGGGTTTTGCAATCCATCGGGAACTCCACGCAGTCAACCGTGAGGCGCATCGCGAGATCACTGCTGCCGGCACTGGCGGTCGCGCTCACGCTCGGCGCGGTGCCTGCTGGGGCGACGCCTTCGCTCAGCTGGTCACAGCCCGCTGCTTTCGATCCCGGTCATGAACCCACCGCGGTGTCGTGTGCCTCGGAATCTCTGTGTGTTGCCGTGGACCACGAAGGAGAGATCTTTGACACGTTCGATCCGACTGTCCCCAAGCCATCTTGGAGCTCCGCCCTGATAGACACCGGCGAGTCGCTGAACGCCGTGTCCTGTGTCGTGGGCGGCCCCTGCGTGGCGGTCGACAGCCGTGGGTATGCGTTTGTGAACGCGGACCCGGGCGTATCGGCGTGGTCGCCGCTACCAATCGACATCGGCAGGGCGCCCACCGGCGTCTCCCTCACCGGCGTCTCCTGTGCGAGCACGTCGCTGTGCGTGGCGGTGGACGAATCCGGGAACGTGCTGACAAGCGAACACCCCGCGTCGGGTAGTTGGGCAATAGCCAACATCGACTCCACACACCGCCTGGTGGGCGTGTCGTGCCTCTCCCAGTCGCTGTGCGTCGCGGTCGACGAATCCGGCAACGTGCTCTCGAGCATCCACCCCACCGGTGGGGTCGCGGCTTGGCACACCCAGCCGGTCGACTTCGGAGCGCTCTCCGGCGTGTCGTGCGCGACCGAAGGGACGTGCGTCACCGTCGACGCCTCCGGCGACGCGCTCGCCAGCAGCGACGCGGGCGCGACGGCGGCGACTTGGGGCCTGACGCCGATCGACACCCAAC
>JBAWFB010000264.1:0-2596 GCA_049591495.1 Solirubrobacteraceae bacterium | reverse complement strand
CGATTGAACAGATCGCCGGTTTTTGCCCGAAGTTGAAATGAATTTCAGGCGCAAACTTCAACTATTAATCCGGCAATTATTAATCCGGCAATTAGATAGAGCCATCAGGCGGCGTAGCGGGTGGTGGTGGCGGTGAAGAAGCTGCGGATCAATTGAGGTTGCTGGTGAACCGAACGCAGTTGGCCAATGGTCTGTCGGTGCAATCCCCGTTCGTCTCTGGCTGCCGGCAGATGCCCCAACTTGCTTTTAAGGGAGCGGTTCAAACGCTCATCCGGATTGAGTTCCGGGCTGTAGCTGGGCAGGTGATGCACCACGATCTGTTCCCGGTGTTCGGCCAGCCAGGTTTTCACCGGCGCGCTGTGATGCACCCGCAGGTTGTCGAGGATCAGATGCACCTTGCGCCCTTGCATCGGCCGCACCAGCCGATCCAGAAACCGAATGAGCAGGGGCGCATTCAGCGCGCCTTTGTAAACCAGCCACCGCGCGCTGCCCCGGTTGGTCACCGCGCTCATCACCGGAAATCCGAAGCGCTTGGAGCGCTGGCGCAGGGTCGGGGTCAGCCCTTTGGGCGCATCGCCGCGCGGCGCATTGGGCTGGTTGTTCACCCCGGTCTGGTCGCCCCAGTAAAGCTCCGCCCCTTCCGCCTTGGCTTGGGCTGCGATGGCTGGATACGCCTGCGCCAGCCAGATTTTCACCTGCTTGGGGCTCTGTTCATAGGCTTTCTTGATGGGTTTCTGCGGCGTGAAGCCCCAGCGCTTCAGGTATTCGCCCATCGTGCGCACGGGCAGCTTGAGGTCAAAGCGATCCGCCAACAGTTGCGCCACCGCCTTGCGCGTCCACAGGGCGAAGGGCAGCCGGAGCTGATCGGGCATTTGATCGGCGATCAATTGCCGAATCTCTTTTTCCTGCGCCGCGTTGAGCCGACGGCCAGCCCCCACAGCCCGGCCCCGTTCATCCCGCAACAGCGACTGGGGGCCGTGCTTGCGCCGATGCTCTTTCCACTGTCGGACGGTGCGTTCATTGACCCCGACCGCCACCGCGACATCGCGATCCGGCCACTGCTTGCCCAGCAGGATCATGGCCCCGGCGACGGGCTTCGATTTGCTGTTCTTTGCTCATCCTGCGCGCGTCTTGCTTCATGCCGCCCAGATTACAACTTCCAAACTAGCAGCCTGTCGGACTTAGCCCAAAGTTTTTTCAAAAACTTTTGAATCGGAAGGGGCGTGCCCGGTCAGTGGAGTATGCCTGCACGCTTCGTGAATCTGGACCGCCCGACGCCGCTGTTCCTGCCCTGTGATCTGCGCGAGTGGATTCCCGATGGGCACATCGTTCATTTCATTCTCGACGCCGTCGAACCACTGTCCCTGTCGCACTTTCAGGTCAATCAGCGGGGCGCCGGCAGCGAGCAATATCCGCCGGCCATGATGCTGGCCCTGCTCATTTACTGTTATGCGACCGGACGCTTGGGCTCACGCACCATTGAGGCGGCTACGCACAGCGCCGTGGCCGTGCGTTATCTTTGCGCCAACACCCATCCCGATCACGATTCGATCTGCGCCTTCCGCGCCAACAATGAAACGGCCTTTCGCGCCGCGTTCGTGCGCGTGCTGCAACTGGCCCAGACCTTGCGCCTGACCAAATTGGGAACGGTCAGCGTCGATGGAACCAAAATCCAGGCCAACGCCAGCAAACATTCCGCCGTGAGCTGCCAGCGCGCCGGAGAACTGATTGCGCAACTGGAACTGGAAGTGAACCAACTCCTGGAGCGTGCCCAACAAGCCGAGGCGCAGGCAAGCCCGGAACCGCCGGACCTTCCCGCCGAAATCAAACGCCGGGAAGATCGCAAAGCCGCGTTGCAAAAAGCGCGGCAAGTCATTGAAGAGAGGGCCAAAGAACTGGCCGCTGCGCAAGCGGTCGAATACCAAGCCAAACAAGCCGCGCGGCAAGAGCAACGCCACGCGGGAAAAAAGCCGCGCGGCAAAGCGCCCCGGCCGCCGAGCGCCAAACCGGATCCCAAGGCGCAATACAACTTTACCGATCCGGAGAGCCGGATCATGAAAGCGGGCAGCGGGAACCACTTCGAGCAGGCGTATAACGCGCAGGCGGCGGTGGCCAGGGTGGAGCAAAAAGCCGATGGGACTCCCAGCGGCGTCACCGTTTATGCGGCGGTGGAAAAACATTCTCATCACAAAACGGCGGAGGATTTGTTGCCGCAACCCGAGCCGGCGGCGCCCGGACCGCAAGCCAGTGCCAAAGAGCGGATGGCGCACCGTTTAAAAACGGCGGCGGGGAAGTCCCTTTACAAGCTGCGCAAGCAGACCGTGGAGCCGGTGTTTGGGATCATCAAGGAAGTGATTGGCTTTCGGAGATTTCTATTGAGAAGGCGGGCGAAAGTGAATTGGGAATGGACGCTGGTGTGCGTGAGTTACAACCTCAAGCGGCTCTTCGCGCTCAAAAATCTGGCGCTGGCGGGATAAAAAAGGGCCCAAGCGGTCAGGTCGGGCAAAAAAACGGGGCCAATGATTTGCCAGAGACTATCAGTCCCATGAACAGAGAACGAAAAATGAGTTTTCCCTCGGTGGCCAGGGAACATATA
>JBAWFB010000263.1:0-13095 GCA_049591495.1 Solirubrobacteraceae bacterium | reverse complement strand
CGGGAACTCGGGCACGGCCGGCTCGTCGGGGCCGAACACCTCCCACTCGTCCTTGCCGGCGAGCAGCGCGGCGAACTCCTCGCGCTCGATCGTCTCCCGCTTGACGAGGACGTCGGCGATCTTGCCGAGGTCCTCGCGGTGCTCCTTGAGGATCTCCTGCGCGCGCGTGTGCGCCGATTCGACGATGCGACGGACCTCGTCGTCGATCTCGCGTGCGATCTCGTCGGAGTAGTCGGGCTCGGTGGAGAACTCGCGGCCGAGGAACGGCTGGCCGTGCTCATGGCCGAACACACGCGGTCCGAGCTTCTCGCTCATGCCGAAGCGCATCACCATCTGCTTGGCGGTCGCCGTGACCTTCTCGAGGTCGTTGGAGGCACCGGTGGTGATCTCGTCAAAGACGATCTCCTCAGCGGCGCGGCCGCCGAGCGTCATCGCCATCGTGTCGTTGAGCTCCGCGCGCGTCGTGAGGAAGCGATCCTCCTGGGGCATCGAGATCGTGTAGCCGAGTGCTTGGCCGCGCGAGATGACGGACACCTTGTGGACGGGATCGGAGTGCTCGAGGAAATGGCCGACGATCGCGTGGCCCATCTCGTGATAGGCGGTGATGAGGCGCTCCTTGGAGCTCATCACGCGGGTCTTCTTCTCGGGTCCGGCGATCACACGCATGATCCCCTCCTCGAGCTCTTCCTGACCGATTTCGCGCTTGCCGATACGGGCGGAGAGCAGCGCGGCCTCGTTGATCAGATTGGACAGGTCGGCACCGGTGAAGCCGGGGGTCTGTCCCGCGAGCGCGTCGATGTCGATGATCTTCGCGAGCGGCTTACCGCGCGTGTGGACCTCGAGGATCTTCGCGCGGCCCTTGCGGTCCGGACGGTCGACGGCTATCTGACGGTCGAAGCGCCCGGGGCGCAGCAGTGCCGGGTCGAGGATGTCGGGCCGGTTGGTGGCCGCGATCATGATGATGTTGTCCTTCGCCTCGAACCCGTCCATCTCGACGAGCAGCTGGTTGAGCGTCTGCTCGCGCTCGTCGTGGCCGCCGCCGAGACCGGCGCCACGGTGGCGCCCAACGGCGTCGATCTCGTCCATGAAGATGATGCAGGGGCTGTTCTGCTTGGCCTGCTCGAACAGGTCGCGCACACGCGAGGCGCCGACGCCGACGAACATCTCCACGAAGTCGGAGCCCGAGATCGAGAAGAACGGGACGCCGGCCTCACCCGCGACCGCGCGTGCGAGCAGTGTCTTGCCGGTGCCGGGCGGGCCATACAGCAGCACGCCGGTTGGTATTCGGGCGCCGAGCGCTTGGAACTTCTTGGGGTTCTCGAGGAACTCCTTGATCTCGTGCAGCTCCTCGACGGCCTCGTCGACCCCGGCGACGTCACGGAAAGTGATCTTGGGCGAGTCGGCCGAGAGGCGCTTGGCGCGCGACTTGCCAAACGACATCACGCGCGAGCCTCCCCCTTGCATCTGGTTGATCAGGAAGAACCAGAAGCCGAGGATCAGGATCAGCGGCAGGCCGAAGCTCAACAGCGACGGCCAGATGCTCGTCTTGTTGGCTTCGATGTTGAATTTGGTGCCCGACTTTTCAAGTGCCGAGATCAGCTGCGGCGCGGCCTGGTCGACGTAGCCGACTTCGTATTTTTCTTTGCTGCTGTTGTTCAGTTCGACCGACACCGCATTGTCTTTGACCTTCAGCTCCGCCGACTTGACGCGGTGGTTCGGGATGTCCTGGGTGACGAGCGTCTTGTAGGTGTGTTCGACGCCTTTCGTCGAGCTCGGCACGACCAGCTTCGAGAGGAAGAAGGCGAGCACCACCACGATCAGAATCGGGAATGCGGCGCTCTTGAAGAAGCGGCTCATGGGAAAAGGTTAGCGTGCCAGCGCGGCCACGAACGGCAGATTGCGATGGCGCTCCGCGTAGTCTAGGCCATAGCCGATCACGAAACGGTCGGGTATCTCGAAACCGACATAGCGGGTCGGCAGGTCCACCTTGCGGCGATCGGGCTTGGTGAGCAGCGCACAGACCTCGAGCGAGGCGGGGTTGCGCGAGCCGAGATTGCGCAGCAGATATTGCAGCGTGAGCCCGGAGTCGACGATGTCCTCGACGATCAGCACGTCGCGACCCTCGATCGCGATGTCGAGATCCTTGAGGATGCGCACCACTCCGGAGGAGTCGGTCGCCGAGCCATAGGAGGCGACCGCCATGAAATCAACCTCGACCGGGATGTCGATGAAGCGCATCAGGTCTGAGAGGAAGAAGACGGCGCCCTTGAGCACTCCCACGAGCAGCAGCGGGCGCCCGCTGTAGTCGCGCGAGATCGCCTCCGCCAGCTCGCGCACGCGCCGTTGCAGGTCCTCGGCGGCAACCAGCACCTCTCCCACTTCGGAGGTGTCCCCGGTTGCCCCGGGTGCGACGCGCTCTGGTAGGGCCACTCGGCGGAGTGTATTGACAGCCGCGCCACTCCTGCCCCACGTCCTTACCGTAGGGCGCATGCCACACCAGCTCGAACGTGTTGTGGTCCCCATCCACCACCCTGCGCGCGCCTAATGCTGGGCGCGTGGCTCGATCCTCACCATCCGCAGCTCGCCCGCATCGATCACCGCGCCGGCAAGCCCACCCACGTGCAGCTCAGCCCGTCCGCCACGGGCGCCGAGCGCGAGGATCTCATCGACGCGCTCACCCGCCTGCGGCACGAACGTGCCGGCGGCGTCCTCGGCCAGACGAATCACGACAAGCCGCGCCAGCGCCGCGGGCAGCTCGCGCAGACGCTCGATCGGGATGCTTGAGCGTCCGGCCAGCTCGTGCGCGACGAGCGCGTCGAGCAGCTCTGTCTCCTCGCGCAGCAGCTCGGCGGTGCGCAGCACGTTGGCCCGTGCCGCCGGGTGGATCGCGTCGAATGCCGGCAGCAGCCCGTGGCGCACCCGCGCGCGTGCGTACCGGGCGCTGTCGTTGGCGGTGTCTTCGCGCCAGCGCAACCCCCGCTCACGGCAGTAGTCGGCGGTGCTCTGACGTGCGACCCCCAGCAGCGGGCGCACGAGCCGCCCCTCGTGCGCGCTCATTCCCAGTAGTGCGCGACGCCCCGGCGAGGCGGCCAGCCGGTAGAGGATCGTCTCGACCTGGTCGGTGGCTGTGTGACCTGTGGCCACCACTGCCGGTGCGTGCGCGCCAGCCGGCCGGCCCCTGGATGGCTCGCTCCCCCGCTGGGGCCCGGAGCGCTCACCGTCCTGCCCGCCCCCGGGCTGGCCGTCGAGCCGCTCGGCCAATCCAATCGCGGCCTCGTAGCGCAGCTCACGCGCCCAGGCGTGCAGATTGCCGACCGCGTCCTCCCCCCTGCTGGCACGTATGACCTCGATCTCGACCCCCAGCAGCGCGCACAGCTCGCGGCAGTGGAGCTCATCGCCGTCGGACTCCGCGCGCAGCCCGTAGTTGACATGCAGCGCATGCACGCGATGAGCGCCGCACAGCGCCACCGCGACGTCGAGCAGGCACACCGAGTCGTGCCCACCAGAGACCATTGAAACGATTGCCGAGCCGTCTGTGAGAAGACCGCCGGCTCGCACGCGCTCGCGGACCTCGGCGACCGTCATCGACAAGGACCTACCCCTCGGACGGCAGTGCGTGGAACAGCTCGATCGGCTCCGAGAAGCCCTTCAGGCCGATTTCGCCGATCAGCTCGAAGCGCAGGCCCTCAGCGCCGCTGGCCGTGTCGACCACAGGTCGCGTCACCAGCACCTCGCCGCCGGCCGCCCTGGCGACGACACGTGCGGCCTGGTTGACGTCACGGCCGTAGTAGTCGCCGTCGCGATAGACGGCCTCGCCGTAGTGAATGCCGATGCGCGGCGCTGGAACGTCGGGGGGCGTCTCCTGTTGGAAGTCGACTGCCCACTGCGTGAGCGCGACGGTGTCGGCGCCCACCACCATCACCTCGTCGCCCAGCGTCTTGATCACGCGTGCGTCGATCGGCAGTGAGCCCTCGACGGCCTCCACGAAGCGTTCGACCACGCCGACCGCCTCCTCGTCGCCGCGCTCCTCGGTCAGGCGCGTGTAGCCGGCGAGATCGGCGAACGCGACCACGACCCGCATGCGTCCCTCCTCGGGCGCGCTGCCGGTCAGCTCGGCCTCCATGTGACCGACGACGTCCTGCTCGATGAAGTGCGCTAGGTAGCGCCGGTGCAGATAGCTCATGAACGGCGCCGCGAATGGCAGCAGCTCGTTGGCGAGGCCCTCCATCGTTTCGGCCATCTGCACACCCGGCACGCCTTCGCGCATCATCGGCTCGTGCACGTAGATGTGGAACAGCCGCACCTCTGCGTCGGCGATCTGGGCCAGCGTCTGCCCGTAGACGCGTGCGAACTGCAGCGCCACCGTCTCGGGCAGGCCCGCGTGGAGCATCGCCGACAGGTAGCGCAGCATCTCGATGTCTTCCTCGCCGATCGCGTCCAGCGACAGCTTGCTCAGGCCAAGGCTCATGTAGATGCGCTCGATCAGGGCCTCGTCGATCCCGGCCTCGCGCGCCGCCTGCTCGAGCGTGAAGCGTCCTTCCGGAGGAGCAAACAGCCCCTGCACGTAGCCGGCGAGCTGCCCGCTGTCGTTGGCGCGACGGATCTGCTCGAGCGTGTGCCCACGCGCACGTAGCCGCCCCACGATCCGCACCTGCGCCACGGCCGGAGCGGTCCACACGCCCTCGTATTGCGGCACCAGTCCCTCCTTGACCCAGCGCCTGACGGTCGCCGCGGAGACGCCGGCGCGTCTGGCGACCTCGGCGAGTGTAGGCTCGCCCATAGTGGAATCAGCGGCCGAATCGCTCATCGTGGACGCCTCCATCAGCCGCAGTCTAAAGTCGCGGCCCGTGACACACAGCGAGCCCATACACCTGCGCCCGACGGCGGCGCTGGCCGAGCGGGTGCTGCTGCCCGGTGACCCGGGACGTGCACTGGCGCTCGCGCAGCTGCTGCTCGACCAGCCGCTGATGTTCAACCACCATCGTGGTCTGTGGGGCTATACGGGTGCGGCGTCAGACGGCGAGCCGCTCACGATCCAGAGCACCGGGATGGGGGGTCCGAGCGCGGCGATCGTGCTGCACGAGCTGATCTCCCTCGGGGTGACGCGCGCGATTCGTGTGGGCACGTGCGGAGCGTTGAGCGAGACCCTTGCGCTCGGCGAGCTGGTGGTGGCGCGCGAGGCGATCGCCGCCGACGGGACGAGCGCCGCGCTGGGCGCGGGCGAGCTCACACAAGCCGACCCGGCTTTGGTCGATGCGCTGCTGAGGGCGCTTGAGCCAGGGCAGGACCGGTCGGCTCGGCAGGCGGGTGGCCACGCCTGCCATCAGGGGCGCATCGTGAGCACCGACCTCTTCTACGAGTCGGATGAGCGGCGCAACCACCAGTGGGTTGGCGCCGGTGCGATCGCCGTCGAGATGGAGGCGTCGAGCCTGTTCGCCGTGGGCGCCGGCGCGGGGATCCAGATGGGCTGCCTACTTGCGGTCACCGACACGTTCGACGGCGCCGGTGCGCGCACACGGATCGACGACGACACGTTGGTGGGAGCGGTCGAGGCGATGGGCCGAGCTGCCGTCGCGGCGCTGCCCGCTTGAGCAATCCCACCCGGCGACGCCCGCCGTATGGGTCAGGCGGTCTTCTTGGCCTTGGCCGACCGAGCAGGCGCGCGCTTGGCAGCGGCACCTGCCGTCTTGCGCGTTGCGGAAGCCTTGCCTGTCCCGGAAGTCTTGGCAGTCGCGGAAGCCTTGCCTGTCGTGGAAGCCTTGCCTGTCGTGGAAGCCTTGCGCGGCTCCGACGCGGCCAGCTTCCCGCCGAGCGTCTTCAGCTGATCCTCGATCTCGGATAGGCGTGTGTCGATGGCGCCATCGGACAGCGCCCGGTTCAAGCGGTGTACGCCGTCCTCGATCCCCTCCAAGCGCTGCGACACCGAGCGCAACCGGCGTGTGAGCCGTTCGATGTCGGCGGCTGTTGGCAGGTTGAGCGCGTTCAGCGCCAGCTCCTGAGCCTGGGTTGCGCGCTCGCGCGCATCGAAAGCGCGGCCGATCGTGCCGGTCACCAGCGGGTTCTCCAACAGGTCGGCGAGCGCCTTGCCGATTTTGTCCTCGGTGCCGTTGGTCAAACGCTCGCGCAACTTTGCTGCGTGTCGGCTGGCGTCGGACATTGGCCAAAGAGTACCGTGCGGCCATGCCCACGCGCCTGTTCACGTTCGTGCAGATGGAGCTCCCATGGGAGCTGGGTCCAGCCGATGGGCGCTATCTGCTGCGCAAGCCGGCCGAGGTTCCCGACGGGCGCGAGCCTCAGCACGTGATCGTGCTGTCCACGATCGGGGCCGAGCGCAAGGGGTTGCTTGGCCGTCGCACGCGCACGCGCCGGGCCGACCCCGAGCCCGAGCCGACTCCTGTGCCTGTGACGCGTGCGACTGTCGTCGATCCCGTTCCCCTGTCGGCCGAGAGTCAGGCCCGCACTTGGCTGACGCAACTGGATCCCGAGCTCGAGGCGAGCGCGGCGGCGGAGGTGCTCAACCGCATGCTGTTTGCGCACCGCATTGCGGGAGCCATCCCTCATATTCACGAGGTCTCACCCGCCCAGGCGCTCGTGCTGCGCGCCGGCTTTGGGGAGGGCGAGCATGTGGCAGACGGGCTGTGGCTCGACGCGCGCGAGCTGCTGCTGTCCAACAAGCGAGCCGGACGGCGCGCCGCTGTGCTGCGCCCGCAAGAGCGTCTCGCCGCGTTGCTGTCTGGACGCGAGAGCCACCTGCTGTGTGAGGAGCTTGTGCTGCGCGCGCGCCTGGATCTCGACGCGGGCCGTGTGGCGCTGGCGGCGGTCGAGCTTGAGCGGGCGTACACCGCGGCATTGCGCGAGCTGCCGGGCCAGCACCGCCTCGATCTCACCGCGCGGATCGCGGAGCTCAGGCAGTTGCGTGAGGGCGTGCAGGGAGTGGCAGACGTGGCCATCGCCGGTACAGAACAGCCCGACAAGGACACCGTTCGTCATGCGCTGGAGCGTTTGGAAGCCGCATTGCGTGCGCGAACCGCGCCCGGCACCGGACGTGGCTCTAATCTGCAATGACGATGGACCACGCAAGGACTCCCCAGTGACGATGGAGCCCACGAGAACGGCGATCGGCACGTGGAGTGGCGGACGGTTCATGCACTTCGGCGAGCCTCTGTCGGATGAGCGCCTGCTGGCGTTGCTGCGTCCCGGCGAGGGGATCGACACGGTGATGAGCGCCGACGCCTATGGCGCGGGCGAGGCCGATCGGATGCTGGGCCAGGCGATCGAGGGGGTCGATCGCGACAGCTTTTGCCTGATCGGGGCGATCGGACACGACTTCTACGAGGGTGAGCGCGAAGGCGCAAAGGGGTTTCCTCGTTTCACAGACCCGCGCCTGCGTGCGCGGGAGAGCTACGGCGCCTATATCCGCATGGCGGCCGAGAAGAGCCTCGCCCGGCTCGGAGCCGAGCGGTTCGACCTGCTGATGCTGCACAACCCGGACCGTACGGGCTACACGAGCGAGGCGGTGTGGGAGGGAATGCGCGCGCTGCGCGAGGCCGGGCTGACAAGCCAGCTTGGGGTGGCGCCCGGCCCGGCGAATGGATTCACGCTCGATCTGATCGACTGCTTCGAGCGCTTCGGCGAGCTGATCGACTGGGCGATGATCATCCTCAGTCCGATGGAGCCGTGGCCGGGCGAGCTGGTGCTGGAGGCGGCCGCCACCCACGACGTGAAGTTGATCACGCGGGTGGTCGACTATGGGGGGTTGTTCCACGACGACGTGCGCGCGGGGCACCGCTTCGCGGAGTATGACCATCGCAAGTTCCGTCCCGCCGGGTGGGTCGAGGCCGGGGTGGACAAGCTTGAGCGCATGCGCCCCTATGCCGAGCGTCACGACCTCACGATGCTGCAGCTGGCGTGCCAGTGGAACCTCGCGCACCCGACCGTGCGCTGCGTGGCGCCCACGCTGATCCAGGAGAGCGACACGGCCGAGGCGGGTCTCACCGAGCAGGCCCCGTCGCTTGAGCATGGGGCGGCGCGGTCGATTGAGGACAAGCGCGCGGAGCTGGCCACACTGCCGACAAAGCAGCTGCTCAGCGACGCCGAGGTCGACGAGCTGCGCGCGATCGGCGACAACAGCGGCTCGATGCTGCTGAAGGGGGCGAGCGTGGAGCACGACGGCGAGCCACTCGCCGACCGCTGGGCGCTGGACGAGGAGCTGGCGAGCGTCGCCGAGCGCTGGCAGATCGCGCCTCAGCGCGATCTCGTCAAGACGGGTTAGCGAGCACGGCGCCGGTCAGACGGGCGCGGCAACAACAAGCGAAGCATTCTCTGCTCTTGTATGTCCAGCGTTGGACGTTCACATCGAAGCTCAGGCCGTCAGGTGTGGGGCCTGCGACGTTGGACGCTCACATCGAAGCTCAGGCCGTCAGGTGTGGGGCCTGCGACGGTGGGGATGCCGGAGGGGCCGAGGATCCCGCCCAGTTGTTCAGGAATGCCTCGCAGGCCTCCACGTCGAGCGGGCGCGCGAACAGGAAGCCCTGCCCGCTGTCGCAGCTCTCCTCGCGCAGCAGCGACAGCTCACGGGCCTGCTCGATGCCCTCGGCGAGCGTCTCGATCGAGAGCGACTTGCCGAGCTGCACAAGCGTTCTGATCAGCGTGTCGCCGTCGGCGTCCTGGCGGATGCGCGAGATGAACGAGCGGTCGATCTTGAGCGCGTCGACCGGGAATCGCTGGAGGTATGCCAGCGAGGAGTAGCCGGTGCCGAAGTCGTCGATCGCGACGCGAATTCCGAGCTCCTTGAGGATCGCCAGCCGGCGCGCGGTTTCCTCGGTGTTGCTCATGATCGCGGTCTCGGTTATCTCAAGCGTGAGGGCGCCGGCGGAGAATCCGGAGTCGCCGAGCGCCTCACCGACTTCCTCTACGAACATGTCCCTGTCGAGCTGGCGCGCGGCGACGTTGACCGCCACCCCAACCGGATAGCCGGCCTCGTGCCACGCGGCGCCCTGACGGCAGGCCTCGTTCAGGATCCATTTCCCGACCTCCACGATCAGGCCGGTCTCCTCCAACAGCGGCACGAAGTCGTCGGGCTGGACGACGCCACGCGTGGGGTGACGCCAGCGAATCAATGCCTCCATCCCGGTGGGGACCATCTCGCGCAGATCGAACGTGGGCTGGTAGACGACGAAGAACTCTTCCTTCTCAAACGCGTCGCGCAGGTCCATCTCAAGCTCCATCTTGGTTTGCACGGCGTCGTGCATCCCGGACTCGAACACCACGTAGCCGTTCTTGCCCTCCCACTTGGCGCGGTACATCGCGACGTCGGCGTCGCGCAACAGCTCTTCGGCGGTCGCGCGGTCGCCCATCGCGACGCCAACGCTGGCGGTGACCACCAGGCGCGTGCTCTCCGCGCCCTTGAGTTTGAAGGGCTGCTCGAGCGCTGTGAGCAGACGCTCGGCGATCAGCTCCGGGCCCGCCGCCAGCGACATGCCTTCGGCGACGACGACGAACTCATCGCCACCGAGTCGCCCGAGCGCGTCGATGTCGCGCACTACGCCCTCCAGGCGCGCGGCGACCGCGCACAGCAGGCGGTCGCCAACCCCGTGTCCGAGCGTGTCGTTGATGCTCTTGAAGTTGTCGAGATCGATGAACAGGGCCGCCACCGGCGTTTGGTTGCGACGAGCGCGCACCAGCATCTGCTCGACGCGGTCGAGGATCAGCGTGCGGTTGGGAAGACCGGTGAGCGCGTCGTGGGTGGCCATGAAGGCGAGCTCCTCCTGGCGACGGGTGAGCTCCTCGTGCGAGCGGCGACGCTCGGCCTCGAAGGACTGGCACATGCGCACCAGCGTCACGTCGAGGCTGCGCTGCAGCATCGACAGCGCCCGCTCGATCACGCTCGCGGGCAGCTGCAGCTCGGTGGCCACCTCGCACATCATGTCGGCGGTGGCGTCGCGCCAGCGCAGGCAGCGCTTGGTCACCTCGTTGAGCGGCGCGGCGCGTTGCGCGGCCAGCTGGCCGAAGATGTTCCAGGACTCCTGGCCCACATCGCGGGCCACCTCGGGACCCTCGCCGGCCATCCATCGTGCGACCGCGACGGTCGAGACGGTGCCGACCTTCACGAAGCTCTCTTCGACGATCGGCTCCAGCACCACGCCCGATTCCTCGTTGCGCCTGCGGATGCCGCCGACGACGTCGTGGCTGCGCTCGTTGAGCGTCTCCCCGAGGCGCCGCAGGTCCCGTTCCAGCTCCATGCGGGCGGCGGCCGTGAGCTCCGGTGGCTCTGTCACATCGACTGTCGCATCGCTGCCATCGGCCTTTGCGTCACCACTTGATCCAATAGATGGGATTGGCATGGACGGAGTGTCGGCAGTCTCCTCGATTATCTTGAGTTATCGCGACAACTTTGAATGCATGGAGCCGCCGTGCGCGTGGGCGCTCGCGCACACCGCGGAGCCGCCGGTCCACCGAGTGGAACCAGCGGTTCGCCAGCTGGAGCTAACGCCCTGAAAGCGCGGAGCGCGCGCGCGGCTCAGCGCCCTTGGAAATGCGGGGCGCGCTTGCCGAGGAAGGCGGAGATGCCCTCCTTGGCGTCCTCGCTGGCGAAGGCGGTGGCAAACCCACGCTTCTCGGCCTCGATGCCCTCGTCGAGATCGCCGGCGCCGGAGACGCGCTTGATCTGCTCGACCGCAATCGGGGCCTGACCGGCAAGCCGGCGCGCCCACGCGAGCGCGGTGTCGAACAGTTCGTGGTCATCGACCATGCGGTTGACGAGGCCGAGTTCGAATGCCTCTTCGGCGAGGATCGGGTCGCCGACCAAGTTCATCTCCAGCGCCTTGTTCTCGCCCACGAGCCGCGGCAGGCGCTGGGTGCCGCCGAAGCCGGGGATGATCCCGAGCTTGATCTCCGGCTGGCCGAAGGTGGCTGAGCGCGCCGCGATGCGCACGTCGCAGGCCATCGCAAGCTCGCAGCCGCCGCCGAACGCGAGCCCGTTGACGGCGGCGATCGTGGCGATCCCGTGCGAGCCGAGCTCACGGAACAACGCGTGGGCGGCGTGAATCAGCTGCTCGCCGGAGGCGGCGTCCATCGAGGTGAACGCCTTGATGTCGGCGCCGGCGCTGAACAGGAACGGGTTGGAGGAGGCGATCACGAGCGCTTTGACGTCGCTGCCCTTGACGTGCTCCCACACCTTGCCGAGATCCTCGATCACGCTGGGGGCGATCGAGTTCATCTGGCCGTTGGCGAGCCACGCGATCGCGACGCCGTCCTCGCGGGTCTCCAGCTTGACGACCTCTGTGGCTGGAGCCGAATCGCCGGCGTCGGGCTGGGGGTAGGAGTAGAAGCCCTGGCCGCTCTTCTGTCCGAGCCGCCCCTGGGCGACGAGGCGGCGCAGGATCGCGGGCGGGGTGAAGCGCTCGCCGTGGCGCTCGACGGCGTTCTCCAAGCGCTCGAGCACCGAGTCGAGCCCTTCGACGTCGGCCTTCATGAACGGCGGCATCAGCCCGCGGCGGGGGTCGAGACCGGCGCCGGCCATCATCCCGAAGTCGATGTCGCGGTGGGTGGCGACGCCCTCCTGCAGCACCAGCGCGGCCTCGATGAACGTCATCAGCGCGAGCTTCTCGACGATCTCCTCGATGTCGGGCTGCTCCTCGCCCTTGAGGTTGGGCTCGCCGGTGGGGCTGTAGACCCCGTCGCCGCCGGTCTTCGCGCCGAGCTTGCCTTCGGAGACGAGCTTCTGCATCCCCTTGGGCACGTAGAAGCGTTCCTCACCGTAGGCGTCGGCGACGTGTTCTGCCACGTGCAGGACCGTGTCGAGGCCGAGCAGGTTGACGAGGAAGTAGGGGCCCATCGGGACCACGCCGGCCGCGCCGATCCCCTCGTCCATCGCCTTGATCGACAGTTTTCCGGCCTCCTGCGCACGCCACAGCTCAGACATGCTGGCCATCAGGATGCGGTTCACGACGAACCCTGGGACCTCCAGGCAGGCGATCGGCTGCTTGCGGATCGCCTGGGCGAAGGTGAGCGCGACGGTGACGGTCTCCGAGGAGGTCTCGTCCCCCTCGACGATCTCCACGAGCGGCATCACCGAGGCGGGATAGAAGTAGTGGAAGCCCACGACCTTGTCGGGGCGTAGCGTGGCTTCACCGATCTCCGCGATCGACAGCGAGGAGGTGTTGGAGGCGAGGATCGCGTGGCCCGGGGTCACGGCGTCCAGCTCGGCGAACACGGCTTGCTTGATCTCCATCCGCTCGGGCACGGCCTCGATCACGAAGTCGACGTCGCCAAACCCCTCATAGGAGGTGGTGCCCTGGATACGCGCGAGGATCTCCTCGACCTGCGCGGCGCCCTGCTCGGCGGTGATGCGCTCCTTCTTTACAAGGCGCCCGACCTGACCCTCGGTGACTTTGCGCGCCTCGTCCAACCCCGCCTGCACGAGGTCCTGGTTGATGTCCTTGAGGATCACCGGGAACCCTGCCGCGGCGATCGTCTGCGCGATCTGCCCCCCCATCGTCCCCGCGCCCACCACCGCTGCCTTGAACACGAACATGCCGGCCTCCTCGTCTCCCGCTCGGGATCGCTCTCGTCTCTGACTGAAAAAGAGGGACCCGGCTCGCCGGGGGCACACAGCCCGCAGGGCTGGGTCGGCCGACTGCGCCACCCTCTGAGATCGGGGAGCCTAGCGATCGGCCAGCGCATCGTCCCGCCCGCCCGGGGGTTACAGCGAGCGGATGGGGGGTATTCGGCGGAGTGAAAGGCAGGTGTGCATATGCGAAGCGAGCAAACTGATTTGAATGGCCGGCCCCCCTCTGGGGCCGACGGATGGCGTTCGCGCGGCAAGATGGTTGCCGCTGGATGCCTACAGGGCAAGACGCTGGCCGCTGGATACCCACAGGGCAAGACGCTGGCCGCTGGATACCCACAGGGCAAGACGCTGGCCGCTGGATACCCACCCGGTGCAACGCGCGTCGTGCCCGCCCGGGTGCGGGTGGCGAGTGGCCGCGGCCGGCTGACGCTGGCGGTGGGCCTGGCGATGTGTCTCGGAAACCTGGCGCTGCTTGGCCCGCCGGCGGCAGCTGGAGCGGTGTCGATCCCCGGCATCGACACCGG
>JBAWFB010000262.1:0-2224 GCA_049591495.1 Solirubrobacteraceae bacterium | reverse complement strand
ATCTGGTTCTGCGCACCAGCCTCACCATGTTCTTCATTCCCTACATGGCCTTGGGATTCGAGATATGCGGGGATTATCAGGGACGCGCGCAGCTTCAAAGCATCCGGCAAATTTTCAACATGGCCGCGAACTTTGCCGGCCCGGCAATGGCCTGGTCCATTTTTTTTCATGATCAAGGAAACATCCGTGTGACGGCCGTGGAGGCAAACTATGTTCACATGGGTGCTGCGTTTGCAATCGCCACGGCGATTTTTGTTTTGGTGGCGGTGGTGTCCACGTTTCACTGGCACGAAGACACCCGCCATTTTGAAAGGAAAGCCGGGGCTGAAGACATTGGCCGTTTCTTTTGCAACTTGAAACAGATTCTTCGCGATTTGAATTCCCGCTGGGTTTATATTTTTACCTTTATTGTCTGTGCCGGCATGGTGCTGGTCAGCTCGCTGCAAATTTTTGTGTATGACGATTACATGAAATTCTCCGCCTACGAGAAATCCATCGCTCACGGAGGAACAATGGTGGGCATGGCCCTGGGCGCATTTATTTCAATCGGGCTGGCAAAAAAATTCGACAAACGTGGGACCGTGCTGCTGGGCGGTCTGGTTTCCATCATTGCCAATCTGGCGCTGGGACTGCTGTTTGTTACCGGCTGGATGCCGCGTGAGGCAACTTGTTCCGTGGATGGATACAAGCTGCCGCTGGCATTATGTCTGTTTGTTCCGCTGCACGCCGCCTACTGGCTGGGCAACGGGATCATGCTGCCGATTGCCAATGCCATGATGGCTGACGTCGCAGAAATTCATCAACTGCAAACCGGCGTTAACAAGGACGGCGGCTATTCCTCAGTTTTCAGCTTGTCCATGCGATTGGCAATTTCGTTCAGCTTGATCATTTCTGGTTACTGTCTGGATGTCATCGGCTATAAAGTTTTCCAAGGACACAAAATCGTCGTGCAAAGTCCCGATGCGATTTGGCGTCTTGGTGCGGTTACTTTTGTCGGCGGAGCACTGGTCTGTTTATTCTCCCTGCTGGCAATCCGAAAATATCCGGTAACAGCCAAAAAAATGGAGGAGATGCGCGCAATGAACAATTCCGGTCTTTCTGTTGCTGGCAGCCAACAGCCCGCCTCCTGATTATATCGGGAACTTTCACGCAGACAAAATGATTGGGATGTTAGAAAAATCTAATCAACACTACTTTTTGTCCATTGTGGTTTATGCGTAAAAAAGGATTCTCTATGTGTTCCTATGTCGTATAATAAAACAGTGCCGATGCTGCCGCATTTCTGCGCATTTTCTATGGAGTCAGATGCTTGCGTTCCCCCGAAACAATCGAAGCTATCCCTCAAAAGAGCAAAATGGTTTGCCCTTGTGTTGATTGTATTCGGCTGCACTTTCTTTGCTCTGCCGGTTCATTCCGAAGCGCAAACATTGCAACAGTCTTTCATCTGGTCCCCGTCGTCGCCGACGGGCACGCAGGTCTATCGGGCGTTCCGAAAAAGTTTTGTGCTGACCGATGTTCCGGCGACGGCTCCGCTGCAAATTTTTGCCGATTCGCGCTTTATTCTTTGGATCAACGGCAAGTATGTGCTGCGCGGCCCTTGCCGTTTTGACTGGCATGCTCCGCAGTATGACGAATTGGACGTTGCTTCGTTCCTACAACCGGGAACCAATGTCATTGCCGTGATGGTTCACGATTATGCCGGGGCGGTCAGCAGCAAGATCATGGCACATGTTCCCGGTCTGACCGCCGATTTGCAATTGCCCGGAACGAATATTTTCACCGACACGACTTGGCACTCCGGTCCGACCATGTATCAGCCCTCGCCGGATGTCTGGGGTTCAATTCCCGATGTCATTGACGCCCGGGTGCAAACGAATGACTGGACCGCAACTGACTTTGACGATTCGACATGGGAAACCGCGACAAACGTGGACGGCAGCCAGTGGGGCACGTTGACGCCGCGCACAATTCCATTGGCTGTTGAAACGATAATGACGAACGTGACGCTGGTGTCGTCCGGGCAAAATCTCGCCGCCGCCCTGCCGATCACTCTAACCACCGGCCAGAGCATTGTGGTGAATCATGGCCGGATGGCCCTGGCTTATCCCATCGTGAATTTGAGTGCCAATGCTGGTAGCGTGCTCCAAATCAATTATTATTTGCGGTTGATTGACGGGCAGCCCACCGAAAGTTACGGAGACGGCTACACTGGCACGACTTATAC
>JBAWFB010000261.1:0-5469 GCA_049591495.1 Solirubrobacteraceae bacterium | reverse complement strand
GGCTGCACATGTGCGGCCCGGGACAGCGCCGCATGCGGCGCTGTCTTCCAAGAGATTGAAAGGGAATTGACAGCCGATGGACGACCTCTACCGCGATTACATCCTCGATCACTACAAGCGCCCGCGTAACTTCGGCGAGCTAGACCCGCACGACATGGAGGCACTCGAGCACAACCCGCTGTGCGGCGACGAGCTGGGCGTGCACATCCGTGTCAAGGACGGGCACATCGAGGATCTGCGCTTCCACGGCCACGGCTGCGCGATCTCCCAGGCCTCGGCGTCGATGGCCTCCGAGGAGCTCGTGGGGATGTCCGTCGAGGAGGTGGGCAAGCTCGACGCCGACTGGGCGATCGAGTTGCTCGGCATCCCCGTGTCGGCGACGCGACGCAAGTGCGCACTGCTGGGCCTAAAGGTGGTCAAGGGCGCCGTCACGGGCGATAACAGCTGGCCGGTGGGGTCGGTTTGATTGACGGGCCCGCCCTCCCCGTTCTCGCGGCGTGATCGCGATCGCGGGATTCGCTGGTGAGCTTCGGAGGGGAACGGTGAGAGCGATACAATTCCTAGTTCACCGCACAGGATTCAGCAAGGGAGCCCTATGGCGACGCTAGACCGCACGAAGATCGCAAAGCCCAGCCCGATCGTCGAGGACGAGCAGGGGCAGCTGTTGGCGCGCAAAGGCATTTCGCGCGAGGTGGTGCGTGAGCTCTCCAAGGTCAAGGGCGAGCCCGACTGGATGGCCGAGAAGCGCGTGAAGTCGCTTGAAATCTTCGAACGCAAGCCGGTGCCGACGTGGGGTCCGGACCTCAGCGGTCTGAACCTGGACGAGCTGGTGCTGTACTCCCCCCCCACCGCCGGGCGCTTCAAAAGCTGGGACGACGTGCCGGATGAGATGAAGCAGACTTACGAGGACCTCGGCATCCCCCAGGCCGAGCGCGAGCACCTCGCCGGCGTCGTGGGCGTGTGGCGCCAAGAGCCGGTGTATGAGGGGCTGAAGGAAGAGTACGCAAAGCTCGGGATCCTGTTCTGCTCGATGGACACCGCGATCACCGAGTACCCCGACCTGGTGCAGAAGTACTTCATGAACAAGTGCGTGCCCCCGCAGGACAACAAGTTCTCCGCGCTGCACGGCGCGGTGTGGTCGGGTGGCTCGTTCCTGTATGTGCCCAAGGGCGTCAAGGTGGACCTGCCGCTACAGGCCTACTTCCGCATGGAGGGCGCCGGCGAGGGCACCTTCGAGCACACGCTGATCATCGCCGACGAGGGCTCGGACGTGAACTACATCGAGGGCTGCACCGCGCAGACCTACAGCGTCAACTCGATGCACTCCGCGGTCGTCGAGATCTTCGTGCACGAGGGCGCCAAGGCCCGTTACACGACGGTGCAGAACTGGTCCAAGGACGTCTACAACCTCAACACCAAGCGCGCCGTGGTCGACGCCGAGGGCACGGTCGAGTGGGTGGGCGGCTCGATGGGCGCCAAGTACGTGATGCTGTACCCCGGCTCCTACCTGATGGGCGAAGGCGCGCGCGCGGATCACCTCAACGTGGGCGTGGCCGGCAAGGGCGTGCACAAGGACACCGGCGCGAAGGTGCTGCACATGGCGCCCAACACGACCTCCAACATCCTCGCCAAGTCGATCTCCAAGGACGGCGGCATCATGGGCTACCGCGGCCTCGTCAAGATGGGCCCCAACAGCGCCGGCTCGAAGGCGCGCGTGCAGTGCGACGGGTTGATGATGGACGGACAGTCGCGCTCGGACACATGGCCCGACATCCAGATTCAGAACCCCAATGTGGCGGTCGCGCACGAGGCCACGGTCGGTCGCATCTCCGACGACCAGCTGTTCTACATGGGCTCGCGCGGATTCACCGAGGACGAGGCCGCCGCGATGATCGTCAACGGCTTCATCGAGCCGGTCACCAAGGAGCTGCCGATGGAGTACGCGGTCGAGCTCAACCGTTTGATTCAGTTGGAGATGGTTGGCAGCATTGGGTAGGGTCGGCGCATGCGGGCGCCCGTAGACACCATCGCCGCACCGCTGTTCCCCACGAAGCTGCCATGGGTCAACACGAACGGCGCCCAAGCCAGCATCCTCAAGCGGGGGCAGCCGATGCTGGTGGAGTTCTGGGACTTCTGCCGGCCCAACTCGATCCGCACGCTGCCATACGTGAAGGCGTGGCACGAGCGTTATGCAGATGACGGACTGCGGGTGATCGGCGTGCATTGCCCCGGCTTTGAGCCCTCCCACGACGAGCAGGCCGTGCGCGAAGCGGTGGCGCGCCTTGAGATCGCACACCCCGTGCTGATCGACAGCGAGTTCGAGGTGTGGCAGGAGTACGAGAACCGCGGCTGGCCCGCGCGCTACCTGTTCGACGGGCACGCACGCCTGTTCGACTACCACTACGGCGAGGGCGGCTATGAGGAAACCGAGCTGGCGATCCAGGAGCTGCTTGGGATCGAGCGCGAGCCGCTGGCCCCACTTCGACCCGAGGACGCCCCCGATGCTCAGCTGCTGCCCCAAACACGGGAGCACCAGGGCCCATGGTCGGGACGGTATGAAGCTGGCAGCGTGTGGGCGGTGCTGACTCCTTCCGGGCACGCCGATGCAGCCACGAACGGCAACCGCACCGACTCGCCCCGCGGGCAACTCTCCACCGTCGCGATCGACGTCGAAGACTCAAACGGGGCTGTTGCCCCCACCCGCACCCTGGTGGTGGAGCATCCGGGCGCCTATCTGCTCATACAGCACGAGCGCCACACCGCGGGCGTGCTCGGGCTGGAGCTGGGTGGCGGCGTCGAGTGCCTGGCGACGTGCTTCACGCCTGGAGTGGCGTGAGATCGTCGGGCACATAATCGTCGAGCAGGCGCCGCAGCACGGGCGGAGCCGAGGAGTCCTCGCCCTCGACGAGCACGCTACCACCGGGCCAGTAGGGGCTCTCCCCCGGTGTTCGCGTCACGAAGTACGAGTCGTATGTCCAACACCCCGTATTGAGCAGCCGCGCTCCGGAGGCGCCCGCGGCGAACCCATTGTTGTGGGAGCCGCCGACGCGCCACTCGCTCACGTCGTCGCCTCCCAGCGGTCCGGCACGGTGGGTGTGGCCGAAGATCACGTGCGCGTCGCCGAGCCCGAGGCGAGTCGCGACCTCGCCCATCGCCCGCAACCCGGCGCGACGCAGCTCCGACGCGGAGATGTCCGAGTGGAATGTGCCGATCCCCGCGCGGTTGAGCGCCGCGATCCCGACCGGGAACGCGCCCGCGAGCGCACGCATGCGCAGAGCGGCCAGCGCACCGTCGCCGTTACCGCGGGCGCCGCTCAGCGCGCGCCACACGCGCACCGTGGACTGACCGTTGAGCGTCGAGCCGGTCGGGGCCTGCCGCGCGACCGCGTCGATCCACGCGAACACCGGCGCGGTGACCGCCTCGTAGTCGGCGACATTCGCAAACGCCTCGGCCGGGCGCCCGAGCACGCGGCCGGTGATCGCGATCCCGAGCCGCTCCATCGTCGGGACGGTGAGATGGCAGTCGAGGTAGTGGCCGTGGGTGGCGTACACGTCGGGGCGCAGCCACAATCCGGGATACGCGGCACTGAGCTGCGCGGGCGCTGCCCACTCAGCCATCGCCGCAACCATCGAGGAGGCCTCGGCGGCGGAGAAACGCTGTTCGAGTGACAGCGGCTCCGAGATCGAGCTTTCCTCACGCCGGCGCAGCCACGACTCGACGAGCGCGTGATCGTGGTTGCCGGCGACCACGACGATCTCGCGCCCCGCGAGCACCCGTCCGAGCTCTTCGAAGAACGGTTGGGCAGCCGCGAGCGCGTCGCGGCGCGGGCCATGGCGCAGCTCGAGCACGTCCCCCAGCAGCACGAGCCGATCCACGTCCGCGAGCGCTTCGAACAGCACGGCGCGTGGCTCGGGCCGACTCAGCAACGCCGCGCCGGAGGCCGCCCCGAGGTGCGTGTCTGAGATTACGAGTGTTCGCACCGCTCACACTCAAACCGTCGAGTGTCCGTGACGCGGACGCTCAAGATGCCGCGGTTACGGCTTCGCGGATCTGCTTCGGGAGCATGAAGCGCACGTCCTCGCGCACGACGTGAAACTCGGAGATGTCGCTGACACCGCGCGCGCGGAAAAAGTCGAGCAGGTCCTGCACCAGGTCGTCGGGCGCGCTCGCGCCCGAGCTGATGCCGACCACGCGCTTGCCGGCGAGCCACTCCTCGCGCACCTCCCCGGCGTGGTCGATCAGATAAGCCTCGGTGCCGCAATCGTGGGCGACCTCGACCAGGCGCACCGAGTTGGAGGAGTTGCGCGAGCCGATCACGAGCATCAGGTCGCAGTCGCCGGCCATCTGCTTGACGGCCGCCTGGCGGTTGGTGGTGGCGTAGCAGATGTCATCGGTGCGAGGACCGGCGATCGAGGGGAAACGCTCGTGCAGCCGCTTGACGATCGAGCTCGTTTCATCGACCGACAGCGTGGTCTGCGTGATGTAGGCGACGCGCTCGGGATCCTCGACAACCAGCTCGTCGACGTCCTGCTCGTTCTCGACCAGCACAATGCGCTCGGGCGCCTCTCCCATCGTGCCCTGCACCTCCTCGTGGCCGGCGTGGCCGACGAGCACGATCGTGTAGCCGTCCTCGGCGAAGTGAACCGCCTCACGGTGGACCTTCGTCACCAGCGGGCAGGTCGCGTCGATCGTGTCGAGGTTGCGCGCGCTGGCGTCGCTGCGCACCTTCGGGGAGACGCCGTGCGCGGAGAAGACCGTCAGCGCACCCTCGGGGACTTCGCCGATCTCCTCGACAAACACCGCTCCGCGCTCGGACAGCAGCTCGACCACGTGCCTGTTGTGGACGATCTGCTTGCGCACATACACGGGCGGGCCATGCAGGTCGAGCGCGCGTTCGACCGTCTGCACGGCGCGATCGACGCCCGCGCAATATCCGCGCGGCGCCGCAAGCAGCAACTTTTCGACCGAGTTGGTCACCGCACCCATTGTAAGGGCGATCGGACGGGACAGGCGGGTACTCTAATCTGATGACACAGCGCCATCTCGACAGGCTCACCGCGGTGGATGCGTCCTTCCTGCACCAGGAGGGACCAACTTCGCACATGCACGTCGGTGGGCTCACGATCCTGGAGGGCCCTCCTCCCCCGATGGAGGATTTTCTCGAGCAGATCCGCAAGCGCCTGCACCTGGTGCCGCGCTACCGCCACAAGCTCGCCTACACCGCGCTCGACAGTGGGCGCCCGGTGTGGGTGGACGATCCCAACTTCAACCTCGAGTTCCACGTGCGCCACACCGCGCTGCCGAGCCCCGGCAGCTGGGAACAGCTGCGCAACCTCACCTCGCGCATCTTCTCGCAAGCGCTGGACCGCTCCAAGCCACTGTGGGAGATGTGGCTGATCGAGGGCTTCGAACAAAATGAGGATAAGGAGCCCCACCCACCCGGCTCGCCCGCCTCCGGCGGGCTGCGCC
>JBAWFB010000260.1:0-17277 GCA_049591495.1 Solirubrobacteraceae bacterium | reverse complement strand
GTGATCACATAGCCACGCACGCCGGTCTCCTGGTTGATGAGCGCGTTTTCGAGATCGAGCGCCGTTCGCCGCGCCGGGCCGATCTGATCGAGCAGGAAGTCGCGTTCGCGGTCCAGCCGGCCATTGGCGATCAGCGCCAAGCCGATCCCGACCACTGCCAGCACGAGCACCACCCCGATGGTCGCGCCCAGCAGCGAGCCGACACTCATCCGCGCGACCGCCCGCGGAATACGCGCCCGCGACCTATTCGCCACGCTCACCGCCATCCGCCTCTGTGCGCAGGCCGACAAGCAGCATCGCCACATCATCGCCGAGCGCCTCCCCGTTCAGGCGCTCGGCGCCGGCGATCAGCCCATCGAGCAGCGCATGAGGCCGGTCTCGCCAATCCGGATGCTGTGACACCTGCTCGGCGAGCAGCTTCTGCAGCCCCTCTTCGCCGAGACGCTCGTGACCGGAGCCGATACGTCCATCGACGATGCCGTCCGTGTACAGCAGGATCGTCCATCCTGCAGGCAACCGCACTCGCTCGGCGCTCCACTCTCCATTGCCCATCCCGATCCCCGCGCTGCCATGCGCGCTTGAAAGGGCCGAGATCGAAGTCCCGTCGATCAGCAGCGGTCGTGGATGGCCAGCGCGGATTATCGACGCGGACCCATCGACAGGCTCGATCTGCAGCGTGCACAGCGTCGCGAACAGGCCGGGGAGGTGTCGCTCCTGCTCGAAGACGTGCTGCAAGGTCTGCAGCACCGCCTCGAGCTGGCCCCCCGCGAGCACGAGCGCCCGCCACGCCGCGCGCAAGCTGACGCCGATCGCCGCTTCGTCGGGTCCATGGCCACAAACGTCGCCCACGACGACGTGGATGCTCTCACCGCCCTGTACGAGATCGAAGAAGTCGCCTCCGAGCAAGGCTCGACTGCGCCCAGCCCGATAGCAGGAAGCGACCCAAACTGGGGGAGAGCCCTCGATCAGAGGCTTCGGGGCGAGACCTCTTTCAAGCCGGGCCACCTCGCGCGCCTGAGCCTCGGCCAGCAACAGCTCCCGCTCCGCCGCCTCAGCCTGGCGTCGCCCGATCGCATAGCGAATCGAACGCGCCAGCTGATCGCCACCCACGTTCCCCTTGACCAGATAGTCCTGTGCGCCCGCCTGCACCGCTGCCACGCCCGCGGCTTCGTCGTCGAGCCCCGTCAACACGATCAAAGGGGTTGCCGGCGCGCGCGAGCTGAGCGTCGCGACCGCAGCCAATCCCGTTGCGTCGGGCAACCCGAGGTCGAGCAGCACGCAATCGATCCCCGAGCCAAGCGCCGCCAACGCGTCTCGCAACGTGCGGCTGCGCGTCACTCGCGCGTGGGGGAGTCGCTCAGCGAGAGCGTCCTCGACCAGCACAGCATCCCCGTCGTCGTCCTCGACGAGCAGCACACCGATCTCCTCGGGCGCGTCCGCCTGTCCATCGGCGGCTGTCACGGGCCGACCCGTGGACGCTCGAGACGGTCGGCACGGTCCCCCATCGCGGCCATCTTATTTGCAAATCGCCCGTCGAGCGCGATCTACTCCCAGGCGGCAAGGTGCACAAGCGTGCTGCTGGGGACCCCGCGTGCAACCAGGATGCAGGTGTGCCCGGCTTGCCGCCAAGTGACGACCGTGGCTCCCTCGGAGGTGAGGACGCGGAAGCTGATCCCTCGGAGGGTCCTCACGGTGCCGCGTGGGAGCGTCAGAGGGTGTCCGGCAACGATCGCGTAGCCGATGCGGCCTGGCCCGGTGTGCGTGGTGCCGTTGTGGGTGTAGAATACGGTTGTGATCGTGCGTCCCGCGAGACGATCCACGCGAGCGCCGGCGGCCTGCCAGCCAAAATTGCCCTGCCAGTAGGGATAGGCGATCCCCTCGACGTTGCTGTCGAGCACGCCGCGGTCGCGTGAGCTCTCGGCCGGGGAGGCAAGCGTTGCCGGTCGCAACGCCAGGCTTGCCGCCTGTTGCACGGTCGGCTCGCCAGTGGTACCGGCGATGAGCGCGATGATGAAAGCCGCAACGGCGGCGGCCGCCAGTGCTCCAGCGCCGGCGAGTCTCAAACTCACAGCCGCGCGCCGCCGCCGGGGACGCGCGCTGGCGGCGAGCGACTGGATCGAAGAGTGCAGCGCGGCGGGCGCCTGTACATCCTGGATGGAGGTGAGGATCCCAACGGCGCGTCGCTGGCGCTCCAACTCAACGGCCAGCTCGGGGGATTGCTCGATGCGCCTGAGAACCTGCTCACGCTCGCTCGGAGGAAGGGTGCCGTCCGCGAGCGCCGCCAGTTGCGCCTCGATGTCCTTCTGCTCATGGCTCATGGGTGACCTCACTGAATAAGACTCCGCCGAAGTCCGTTGCCTTCCCGTGCGGCTCCCTGCGCCGAGGCTCCTGTCGCTGTTGTGCCCACACCCGATGCGCCAGCCTCGGGCGCGCCCACTCCGTTGGAGTGCGGCCCCTCAGCCATCGCTATTCGCTCATCGGTGGCGCGCTTCCCGTCGCGCGAGTCGCCGTCACGAGCCGATTGAGCGTCAGCCGGGGCAGGCTCCTCGCTGCTCAGCTCGCGTGCCATCCGCTCGCGTGCCCGGAAGACCCTGGTGGCGATCGTCGCCTCGCGCGTGCCCCGGGCACGCGCGGCCTCGCGGTAGGAGAGCCCCACCACGTCCACAGCCACAAGCGCGAGACGATGATCCTCGGAGAGCGTCGCGATCGTCGCGAACACCTCATGTGTCTGCAATGCCTCCTCGGGGCGATCCGCGACGCGAGGATCGACGGGGTCGAATTGTTCGAGCGTCGTCGTGCTGATCTGCGGACGTCGCGAGGCGGTGCGCCGCTGGGTGAGAAACGTGTTGCGCAACACCTGCATCAGGTAAGCCCGCTCGTCTCCTCCGCGCAGCAACCGCGGGCGCGCCAGAACCCGGGCAAATGTCTCCTGCACCAAGTCCTGCGCATCGTCGGGCGATCCGCAGAGCGCCCACGCAGCACGATAGAGCCGGTCTGTGTGCCCTGGCAGCGACCGGGGGTCCAGTGCGGGCATCAGAGTCCCGACCGTCGCACGGGAAACGGGTCCATAAGGCAGGACTGTAGCGCTCGCCCATCCAGTCACACGGATCGTGCACTCACACCGAGACGTTCAACTGCAGTTGCACGATCTACGTGGCAGTGGGATGGAAGGCATGCTCACCGTCAAATAGTCGCGTGAAGCAATCCAAACAGAGCTCGGCGCGTCGCTTGTCGGGGCACGCCGGAAGGAACGTGCCGGATGTGGAGTCTTTCTCAGTAACAGCAGGAACCTCCACAAGTGTCGTTCCTTGAACCGCCATCCAGGAGTCAACAAATGCGTCATCTACTGAAGCTGTCCATTCCGGCAGTCGCCATCTCGCTCCTGATCGCCGCGTGCGGCAGCAGTTCAAGCAACAACACAACCAGCTCGGCCACAAGCACACAGGCCGCCGCGCACACGAGCAGCAGCCCGTCGAGCGCGGTCGTGAAGACAGCCACCAACCCGACATTGGGCACGATCCTCGTCGATAGTCAGGGCGTGACGCTATATCACCTCAGCGGCGAGCAGAACGGTAAGTTCATCTGCACCAGCTCCGCGTGCGTCGGAATCTGGCACCCACTCACCGTGGCCTCTGGCGGTCCTCCCAGTGGCGAAGTCGGCTCGCTCGGCACCGTCAAGCGCCCCGAAGGCACCGAGCAGGTCACCTACAAGGGCACGCCGCTCTACACGTTCACGGGAGACCAGCAGCCCGGTGAAACCAAAGGTCAGGGAATCAAAGACGTCGGCACCTGGAGCGTCGTCACAGCCAGCCCCGCCAGCAGTACATCGAGCACGAGCAGCTCCAGCAGCGCAACGCCGAGTACGAGCAGCACACAGGCGGCACCCGAAGAATCGAGCGGCGGCAGCGGTGGCGGCGGCGGGTACGGCTACTGAGCCGACCGGCAGTTGACAGATTGCGACCCAGCACCCGTGGCTGCACAGGAGCCCATACTGCCCGCGGCGGCAGTTCAAGCGCCTAGCTCAGCTCGGGTAGCCCAAGAGCTCCCGATCGTATGCCAAGAAAATGAAGATTGTCGGGAAGGATGCCAGCGACACCGGAGTCAATACAGCCAAAGCGTGATCACGGGTTATACCCGGTAACTGCCGTGAACCCCGAAGAGCTCTGCGGGGTTCACGGCAGTTAGGGCTATTTCTTAAAGGCGCGCTCTATCCCTCTGTATCCAATAACAGGAGATATACCAGTGCCCAGACTGTCGATTATTGCTCTCGTTGGTGTGGCGCTCGCTATCGCGGGCTGTGGCAGCTCCAGCAAAAGCGCCAGCTCCACATCTGCCTCGACTCCAGTCCCAACCGCGAGTGCTTCGACAACGGCGGCAAGCACCGCGGCGTTCCTCACTCCGTTGAGGACTGTCAGCAAAGTCGTCTCGACGGTCCCGACCAATGGGGATGTGAACCCATACGGCATCGTGTTTGTCCCCACCAGCGTCGGCAGGCTCCAGGCGGGCCAGATGCTGATCAGCAACTTCAACGCCAAGGAAGGCGCCAAGGAGAGCGGCCAGGGCACCGGCACGACGATCGTGCAGGTCTCGACCGCCGGTAAGGTCACGCCGTTCGCGACGATCGATGCCAAGACCCTCCCTGGCTCATGCCCCGGTGGCGTGGGGCTCACGACCGCGCTGAACGTTCTGCCGGGCGGGTACGTCGTTGTGGGCAGCCTGCCGACGACCAACGGCAAGACGGCGACTGCCAAGTACGGCTGCATGATCGTGCTCGATAGCGAAGGCAAGGTAATCAAGACGATCGCCAGCAAGAACATTCAGGGTCCCTGGGACTCCACCGCCAAGAGTGAAGGCTCCAAGACGACGCTGTTCATCTCAAACGCGCTCAACGGCGGTGCGGCGAAGGGCATCCACACGATCGACAACTCGACCGTGCTGCGGATCGAGCTGGAATCCGGTGAACACCAGACACCGAAGGTGCTCAGCGAAACGGTGATCGCCAAGGGCATCCCTTGGGTCAACTCCGCGGAAGCGCTTGTGCTCGGCCCGACCGGGCTCGCACTCGCCAACAACGGAACGCTGTACGTGGCCTCGACCGAGGACAACAAGATCCTTGCGATCTCCGAAGCGATGACACGCACCACGCCCGCCGAAAAAGGCGGCACCGTTGTGACCGAAGGCGGTCACCTCAAGGAACCGCTGGGCATGGTACTTGCGCCGAATGGTGACATCATCACCACCAACGGCGGTGATGGCAACATGGTCGAGACGACCCCAGATGGCAAGCAACTGGTCCTGCAGACCGCCGACACCAAGACTGGTGCCGGCTCGCTGTTCGGTCTGGCGATCAGCCCGAGCGCGAACGGCATCTACTTCGTAGACGACGGCGAAAACACGCTCAACCTGCTGCACGAAGGCCAGCCGGCCAAGCCGGCCACATCGAGCACAGCGGCATCCGCGACAGCGACGAACACGACCCCATCGACTCCTGCGACGAAGTCAATCAGCCTCTCCGTCCACACCCTGCCGGCAGTGGGGGCGGTGCTCGTGAACGCCGAAGGCCGCACGCTCTACACCTTTGCGCCCGACAAGCACTCCAAGGTCACGTGCCTGTCCTCTTGCACGGCGCTGTGGCCGCCGTTGAAGCTTGCGAGCGGTGAGACCGCCGCTGGGTCACCCCAGCTGAACGCCTCGATGCTGGGCAGCGACCCTGACCCTGAAGGCGGCCATGTCGTCACCTATGCGGGCTGGCCGCTCTATACCTACGCGGCCGATGCGGCGGCCGGCCAGGACAATGGACAGGGGATCGAAACAAACGGCGGCAGGTGGTATGTCATCTCACCGTCCGGCAAGGTCATCACGACGAACTGACACCGTTCCCCAGTAGTCCGGCCCCTCCCAACAGTCAAACGTTGCCTGGCTCGTCCTCAGGAGAGCATGAGTGCCATGCCAGGAACACCCGCGCCGCGAGCACAGGCAGCTTCTCGGAATCCTCCAGCGGTGGCGGCTACTGAGCCGTCCCGTGGGAAGGTTAGCGGCGTAGCGGTGTCTATAGATAGAGATGACAGTCACTCGCCCGAGCACCCCGACATTGGAGGAATCATGAAGCGAACCCACGTTTTCTTGGCCGTCGCCTTGGCAGGCGTGGCAAACGCGGCGACGGTCGCCAGCGCACAGACGAGTCTTCCGGCCGCGCACTCAAGCCGCGCTGCCACGGTGCAGCTAAGCCATACAAATCTCGGCAGCATCCTCGTCAGCAGCTCCGGTCGCACCCTGTACGAGTTCACGAAGGATCACGCCAACAAGAACAGCTGTGCAGCGATCAGCGGGTGCTCAGCAGTCTGGCCGTCGCTGAAGGCAAGCGGTAGGCCGACGGCTGGCCCGGGCATCAAGGCTTCCCTTTTGTCCTCGACCAGTGGCAATCAGGTCACCTATGCCGGTCACCCGCTCTACACCTACAGTGGCGATAGCGGCCCAGCGAAGACCTCCTACGTTGGCGTAAAGCAGTTCGGCGGCACCTGGTATGCGCTCAATGCCGCTGGAGGCGCCGTCAAGTAGCGCCAGTACAAGTACGGGTACTGAGCAGACCACGGAGAGAATGTGCGGCGTAGCGCTCCTCGCGGTGTGAGATGCCGCAGCGGCGCGCTGGCCGCTGGTCTCTTGTGCATAGTCGCGCTCTACGGATGCAGCGGTACCTCCACCGCATCGAGCGTTACGACCTCATCAGGTCAGCGAGCTGCGTTGACGAGTTACCTGCGCCAGGTGGAGCCACTGCGTCTGGCGGTCAACCGGCTGCTGGAAGGCGCCGATCCGATCCTCTCGGCCCACCACCGTGGAAGCCTCACACCAGCGCGCGCCTCGCAGCGGATGGGAGCCCTCGAGCGGAGCTTCGCCGCCTACTCCGTCCAGGTTGCGGCGATCCAGCCCGCCACTTCTCAGCTACGTAGCTTGCACGCGATCTACGCTCACACCTATGTCTTCGAGGACTCCTACCTGAGCGCGCTCACCATCGGCCTAGCGGAGGGTGATCTGGACGAACTGCCAGACACGCAGTCAGAACAGCGCGCGGCGATCGTCCAGTGGCGGATCGGCCTGGAAGTGCTCGCCAAGCGCGCCCATCTCGCCCTGCCGGCGAACCTGCAGGCGGCCGGGAGGGGCGAGATCCGCCCCTCACCAGATGGCAGCTAGAAAACTGAGAAAGACAGCCGCTCAGCTGTGCAGGACGACGCTCTTCGTTACGGTCACCGCGGCGCCATGGGCGGGCGTGATCACGATCTGCACTGTCACCGCCAGATGCTTGTGGCGGCGCAGCGCTGACTTGGCCTTAGACGTCAGGGGCACCGTGAAGGACACTACGCCGGCTTTCAGGGAAGACAGCAGGAACTGACCTACGCGAGCCTTTGAGGAATGCTTGACCTTCGCCAGCGAAGCCGTGGTTGCCAGCAGAGCGATTTCCAGCTGGCCTCCAACCCCAGCCTGAGAGATATCGATGGTTCCGTGCACAGAGGAGGAGTGCTGAGTGGATGCCAGCTTGACCGATCCAAACAACGGGCCGGAAGCGGGTTCGACCCCCGGTTGCCCAGCAGACGGCGAGCTGGAGGTTGTAGCCGTTGGGTTGCCGCTGGTGGGAGTCGGCGCAGGCGTTGGTGTTGGTTCTTTTTTCGCGGGAGTCGGCGGTGCAGGAGACGCGGTCGTGAACATTTGGTCTGATCCAGTCACAGTTTCGCTTGGGTTTTTCGCAACGATCCGGAAGTGGTAGACCTTGCCGGCTTCCAGGCCGCTCAAGGTGGCTGTCTCGGCGTGGATGCTGTCGTCAGACTCGACCTGCAGTTCGCTTGTCTTGTTCCCGTAGTTTTCGCTGCTACCCCATTCGAAGTAGTAGCTCGTCGCTTGGCTGTTGGGGTTGACCGTGCCTTTGAGCGTCGCTTCGGTCTGGTCGACTGCGTTGGCCTGGCTTGTGCTTACGATCGGCGGTCCGGGTGGCGTGGGGGTTTTGAAGGTGCGGTCGGCACCTTCGGTCGTGCCGGCTGCGTTTTTGGCGACCAGCTGGTAGTGGTAGGTCGTTCCCGGAGCGAGGTGCATGACGAGCGTCGACACCATCTCTTCGGTGCTGCCCGTGCCGGCCAATGATGTGACAGGGGTTTCTTCTCCATAATTGCTGGTGAGCCCGTACTTGAAGTGATATTCGGTAGCTTTGCCTTCGGGGTTCACTCCGCCTTCGAGTGTCGCCTGGGTTTCGGTCACACCGGCTGCGGCGCCGGTGGTCACGACCGGCGCTCCGGCGACCTTGGCCGCTTCGACGATGACTTCGTATTTGGTGTAGTTGAAGCCATCGCCCACGAACAGATGTGGGCTTTCGAACTTGTAGGTCCCTGACTGTACAAATTTGCACCCGCCTTCCCATTGGGTCGATTCACTCGTGGGGACACCTGTGCACATTGGCGCAGAACCCATCCAAATGGCGTCTGCGGAGAAATTGGTGTTGTCAGCGAACTTGAGTTCGCCACCGGCGGCGAGCGTGACAATGCTCGGCGGCTGCTGGCTCGTGTTGTAGCCGGGGGACGCCCAGCATGCCCACGTGCTTATGTAGCAGTTTTCGTTCAATCCGAGCTTCACTTGGGAGGGCGCGGCGCTTGCCAGCGCCGCAGTTGCACCGGCGCCGAGCATGGCCACCACCATTCCCAGCAGGGCAGCAAAGGTAAAAATGCACGGTCTCACGGTTTCAACCGCCTTGCTCTTATTGGGCCTCATGCGTGCACCGTCACGGACTTGGTGACGCTTGTGGCTACCCCGTGGGTCGGGGTGAGCGTGATCTTCACCTTCAGCGCCAAGCGTTGGTGGCGTTTGAGTGCCTTCTTTGCTGCGGCGTTGAGCTTTACCGAGAAGGACTGCTCACCGGCGCTAACCGAAGCGCTCACGAATCGTCCCACCACCTGCGTTGTGTGTCCGGCCTTCGCCAGCGATGCAGTAGTGGCAAGCAGTTCGACCTCAAGGCGATCTCCGGCGCCAGCCTTTGCGATTTGCAGTGACCCATTGACAGTCGCGCCTCGTTGGCTGGAGTGGATCTTGGGAGTACCGGAGAGTGGAGATTCGGTCGGGCTTTCAACGACCGGAGTGGGACTCGGCGTGGCGGGGCCAGGGGTTGAGCCGCCTCCGCCGGTCGTGCCGGTGGGGGGCGTGGTTGTGGCCGAGTCTTCGACCACCACTTCGTATTTGGTGTATTCGAACCAAAGAGTTGAGCTTTCGAATTTGTAGGTGCCCGGCGTCGCGAACGAGCACTTTCCTTCCCAGCCTGTCTTCGCCGCCGCTGGGGCAAGCGGCACAGACGGTTCGCATGTCGGAGCGGTGCCGGTCCACGCGAGGTTCGCGGCAGTCCTGCTGTCGGCATACGTCACCGACCCTCCGCTTGCGATCGTGACCTTCGCGGCAGGCTGGCTCGATCCCGGGGTTGCCCAGCACGGCCAGTTTGCCTCCACGCAGTTTTCGTTGACTTCGAGCTTCGCTTCGGAGGGTGCGGCGAGGGCCGGCGACACTACGATCGCCGCTCCGATCAGGGGGGCCAGGGCAAAAAGCAAAAGCGTACGCGGTCTCACGGTAGATCCACCTTCCTCGTCCTCGATATCCCCATATGGGCTGGCCCGGCACGGCGCGCGGCGTCACGGCCGCCGTCACCTACAAAAGACTCCAGCGGGGCGCGATCCTTCCCGCGGTTCCTCGGGTGATTCCCGCGCCGCCCCCCTGACCGGCGGTCGCAACGCGATCACCCTGGTACCCTCGAAATCGTTGTGCGCGCAGGGCTTTCGATGATGCCGGAGGAGGGACTCGAACCCCCGACACGCGGATTATGATTCCGCTGCTCTAACCAGCTGAGCTACTCCGGCGGGGGGCGGGAGTTTAGCCGGTGGCGCTGAAGTATCTGGGTGTGCCATGGGCACCGTAGGCTGTTGTGCCGAGCATGCCCGATCATCCCTCTCCAGCTTCCGACCTGCCGCTCCTCGCGGTTCCAAATGTGTCAGAGGGCCGCGACTCAGCGACGATCGAGGCGATTGCGCAGGCGTTCACGGGGCAAAGCGGTGCTCGCCTGCTGGACGTTCACTCCGACGCGGATCATCATCGTTCGGTGTTCACGCTGGCTGCCTCTCAAGGCCAGCTGCCTGGCGCCCTGCTGGCGGGTGCGCGCGTGGCGGTCGAGCGCATCGACGTGGGGGCGACTCGCGATCCGGCGGACGTCGGCCAGCATCCGCACGTGGGTGCGGTGGACGTGATGCCGATCGTGTATCTCGACTTGGCCCAGCGCGGTGCAGCATGCGCTCAGGCGCTTGTGGTGGCCTCTGAGCTGGGCGAGGATCTCGGCGTGCCTGTACTCCTGTATGGAGCGCTCGCGGGTGAGCGCACGCGCGCGGAGTTGCGACGGGGAGGTGTGGCTGGGTTGGCGCAGCGTTTGAGCGCTGGTGAGTTGCGCCCCGATTTCGGCCCGCCTCGGCTGCACCCCACGGCGGGCGCCACGCTCGTGGCGGCACGCGAGCCACTGGTGGCGTTCAATGTTGAGCTGGCAGCACCCGCGGATGTGCACGACGCCAAGCGCATCGCCGGCCTGATCCGCGAGGGAGGTCCGGAGGGGCTGCCTGGTGTGCGGGCGATTGGGGTGGCGTTGCGCGATGGGAACACGGAGCAAGGTAGGAACACTGAGCAAGATGAGAGCGTCGCGCAGGTCTCAACCAATGTGGAGCGCCCGCTCGAGGTGCCTTTGCGAACGGTGGTGGAGGCGGTGGCAAGGCACGCGCAGGTGGCCTGCGCGGAGCTGGTGGGGCTCGCGCCGCGCGCCGCTCTGGAGGGCTTCCCCGCGGAGGTTGCGCTGAGGAACTTCGATCCCGGCGTGCACACGATCGAGAACGCACTAGGGTTCTAGGTGTCCGGCGCGCGGCGCAGCGTGTGCGCACGGCGCGGAAAACCAGGAACGGAAACGAGAGATGGCCCAAACCAAGCGCAAGCGCCAGACCAAGCACCGCGGCAACGCGGCAGGCGTGGTGGAGTCTCGCGGGCGCACCGGGCGCAAGCCGACCACCGCGGAGAAGACCGGCCAGGTGAAGGCCTCGAAGGAAAAGCGTTTGGATCGCCTGGAACGCAAGCCAACCTGGGCGGGTGCTTTCTATCGGGCGATGGCGGCAGCGGTGCTGATGCTGCTGATCAGCATCTTCCTGCTGAAAAAGCCCAATGAGGCGATCGAGCTGTTCCCGGTGGTGCTGATCGCCTATGTGCCGATCAGCTACTACACCGACATGTGGCTGTATAAGCGCCGGATGAGAAGCAAGGCCAAGCAGGCAGGTGGGGGCATCCCGAAATGATCGATGTGCACGCGTTCACCGTGGGTCCGATCCAGGAGAACGCCTACATCGTGCGCGCGGACCCGCAGGCGAGCAGCGCGCTGCTCATAGACCCGGGTGAGGAGCCGCAGCGCCTGCTGGACGCCGCCAACACGCTCGGCGCGGAGATCGAGGCGATCCTGATCACCCACTGCCATTTCGACCACATCGGCGCGGTGGCGCCCATCGCGAGGGCCACGGGAGCGCCCGTATGGTGCCCGGAAATCGAGCTTGGGGTGCTGGCCGACATCACGAAATGGACGATGCCTGGGTTCGGCCCGTATGAGAGCTGGCAGGCTGAGCACACGATCAAGGGCGGCGAGCGGCTGGAGCTTGCAGGACTCGACATCGAGGTGCTGTTCACGCCCGGCCACAGCCCTGGGCACGTCACCTATGCAATCGCGTCAGGCTCCCAGGAGTCGGTGGACCCGGATTCGGGCGCGGCGCCGGTGTTGCTCTCCGGCGACGTGCTGTTCGAGGGGTCGGTCGGCCGCGTGGACCTGCCGGGTGGAGACTGGGCGACGCTTGAGCGCTCGATCGGGTTGCTGATGGAGCGCTTCGAGCGCAACACGGTCGTCCACCCTGGTCACATGGGCGTCACCAGCCTTGGCCGTGAGTGGGACGCCAACCCATTTCTGGCGGACCTGCGCGCGGGCGCGATGAGCCCGGCGCTGTCGCCGGCGCTGTCGCGCCCGGAGGGCACGCAGCGGACGCACGGGCGTTGAGCGGCGAGAAGATCAAAGCGCCGCGCGGCACGTATGACGTGCTTGGCGAGCAGGCGGTGGCGCGCGCGACGCTGGAGGAACGTGCGAGATCGATCCTCGAGGGGGCCGGCTACGAGCGGATCGAGACACCCGCGTTTGAGGCGACCGAGTTGTTTGCGCGTGGAGTCGGTTCCTCGACGGACATCGTGCAGAAGGAGATGTACACGTTCACCGACGGCAGCCAACGCTCGCTTACGCTGCGGCCGGAGGGCACCGCGCCGGTGTGCAGAGCGTATGTGGAGCACGGCATGCACAAGCTGCCCCAGCCGGTGAAGCTGTGGTACCTGTCGAGCTTCTTTCGCTACGAGCGTGCGCAGAAGGGCCGCCAGCGTCAGTTTTGGCAGGTGGGCGCCGAGGCGCTGGGCTCAGAGGATCCGGCTGTGGACGCCGAGTCGATCGTGCTGCTGGGCACGCTGCTGGAGCAGATGGGGGTGAGGGAGACGCGTCTGCGCCTGTCCAGCCTCGGCAGCAGCGAGAGCCGGGCGCGCTACCGCGAGCGCCTGCAGCATCATCTGCGCGCCCGCGAAAACAGTCTGTCGCCCGAGGTACGCGAGCGCATCGAGCTGAACCCGCTGCGCGCGTTCGACTCCTCGCACGAGGGCACGCTCGCGGTCATGCGCGATGCGCCGCGACTGCTGGATGAGCTCGATTCCTCCGATGCCGAGCATTTCGCGACGGTGCGCGAGCTGCTGGACCGCGCGGGCGTGGCGTATGAGATCGACGCGACACTGGTGCGAGGTCTCGACTATTACACGCGCACAGTGTTCGAGTTCACAAGCGACGCGCTGGGTGCGCAGAGCGGAGTGGGCGGCGGCGGGCGCTACGACGGGCTCGTGCAGCAATTGAGCGGCCCGCCAACGCCCGGGATGGGATGGGCGGCTGGGATCGAGCGGATTCTCCTCGCCGGCGGCCCGCCGGCGGCGGGCGGCCATGCTGTGGATCTGTACGTGGGGCTGGCGGATGGGGAGGAGGATGGGTCGTTCTCAGGGGTGAAGGGCGCTGCGTTTGAGATCCTCAGCGAGGCACGCTCGGCTGGGTTGACGGCACAGATGGAGCTGGCCGGACGCTCGTTGAAGGGCCAGCTGAATCACGCCAACCGCGTGGGTGCCCGTTTCGTGGCGATAGTGGGGGAGCGAGAGACGCTGCTGAAGGACCTGCAGGGTGGCGCGCAGGAGACGCTCGACACAGCCACAGTCGTGCACGCCGCGTTGCGCGGCCTGCGCGATTTGGCATAAAGGTTCAACTCAGGCGACGAATCTGCCGAAGTGGGGAGTGATGTCCCAGCTCTCACGCCCCTTTCAGATCGTCCTCGGCGCCGTGCTGCTGCTCGGCTTGATCGGGGTGATCGCCCTGCGCGCTCACAGCTCGAATCCGAGCGAACCGTCGCCGGCAAGTGCCTCCGCGCCCAGCGCAGTCGCGCCGAAAGCCGTGAAAAGCGTCGCGGCGCACAAGGTGTCGGATCCCACCACGTCGGCTCGCAAGGCGACCGTGCACACCACCGCTTCGCGCTCACACAAAGTTGTGGTCGCACACAACACACGTTCACATGCCCACACCACGGCGATCGTCCACAAGACTCCCACGCACACGACGGCAGTGATCGTGCACAAGACGACTTCCTCTTCGCACAAGACAACGGTGCGCTCCAGTGGCAACGCTGCGTCCCCAACAAGTAAGCGCGCCCCCGAACAGGCTGCTGTCGAACACGAGCTGGCCCAGGGCAAGACCGTGTTGCTCGTGTTCTGGAATCCCAGGACCTCTGTCGATCGCGAGGTACAGGCTCAGGCTCGAGCGTTGGCAAGCGGCTCGAAAGGGACGGTTGCTTTGCATTCGGCGCTGGCCAACCAGGTCGGCCTATTTGGCTCGATCACCGAAGTCGTGCACGTCTACCAGACTCCGACGATCCTGATCGTCAACCGTCACGGCGTGGTGAGCACGCTGACCGGGCTCACCGACGTGTTCGCGCTGCAGCAGGCAGTGGCTGAAGCTCAGCACGCCAGCAACTAGACCACCGCCGAAACCCCGCGCCACGTTGCCTACGCCTCGCCAACGGAGGTGGGCGATGGCTGGTTCGCGCGACCGGCCATCGCAACAGCCGCTTACACTCGACAGGCGATGAGTGTGCAGATGCTCGCCAATCACTTGGAACGGCCCATCGGGCGCGGACACGTGCCGTCTGGCGCCAGCACCGGTGCGGCGGGTGGAGCGGCGTGCGGGGATCTGATCCGTGTGTCGGTGGCGGTCGATCCGCTCGACCGCGAAGGACGGATCGTGGATGCCGGATTCGACGCGAGCGGCTGCGGTGCGGCGATAGCGGCGGGCAGCGCCGTTATCGGGCTCATACGCGGCCGCGGCCTGCTGGAGGCCGCGCGCATCGGTGTGGCCGACATCGCCGAGGAGCTCGGTGGCTTGAGCACTGCCAAGCGTCACGCCGCCGAGCTGGCGGCCGACGCGCTGCACAGGGCGCTCGGGTGGGCCGCGCGCGAACACGCGACGCTCGCACCGAGGCCCTCGCGCACACTGGTCGCGATGAGCGGTGGGGTCGACAGTGCGGTGGCGGCCCTGCTCGTGCACGAGGGCTCAAATGGGCTCGCGGCGGAGGGTCGCGAGAGTGAGAGTGCCCGTGTCCCCACTGCGATCGAGGTGGCCGCCTTCGACACAGCGGCGGATCTCGACACAGCGGCGGATCTCGACACGGTGGCGGTCACGCTCGAGCTGTGGGCCGACCCCGAGAACGACGGCGAGCGCAGCTGCTGCTCGGCGCAGGCTGTGCGCTCGGCGCGGGAGATCGCGCACGGGATGGGGCTCGCGCATTTCTCGATCGACCTGCGCGCGGAGTTCCGCGCCGGCGTGGTCGATGGCTGGCTGCAGGACCACGCGGCCGGTCTCACGCCGAACCCGTGCGTGCGCTGCAACGGCAACGTGCGCCTCGACGCGATGCTCGATCTGGCGGAGCGCCTGGGGGCCACGACACTCGCCACAGGTCACTACGCGCGTGTGTTCCACGAGGACGACGACGGCACCCGCTCACATCGCCGACCGAGGCACACCAACACGACACCTGGAGAAACAGCCTCCGCCGAGCCCCTGCTGCGGGTGGCAGTGGACGAGAGCAAGGATCAAAGCTACGCCCTCACGGCACTCTCGCCACGCTCGCTCGCGCGATTGCGCTTCCCGCTCGGCGGCCTCACAAAGCCCGAGGTGCGCGAGCTGGCTGCGCGCGCGGGGCTTGAGGTTGCGCGCCGGCCCGACTCTCAGGACCTGTGCTTCCTGGCGGGAACCAGGAGCGCCGACTTCCTCGCGCGCCACGGCGGCCTGGGCGAGCGGCCCGGTGCGATCGTCGATCGCGACGGGCGCACGCTCGGTAAGCACAACGGCGTGCACACTGTCACGGTCGGCCAGCGCCACGGGCTCGGGCTCGGTGGGGGCGGAGCGGGTGGGCCTCTATACGTGATTGCCACCGACGCACGCACACGCACCGTCTCCGTCGGTCCACGCGAGCAGTTGCGCACCGCCGCTGTGAGCGTGCGCGACGTGACGCTGCATCGCGATGGTGAGCGCGTCGACGGTGTGAAGGTGCGCTATCGCGGGCAACGGATGCCCTGCAGTCTGGAAGGCTCCCCGCCCGCCGGCACGCACGAGCGCGTGCAGGTGCGGATGGTAGCTGAGATCGAGCGCACCGCTCCCGGACAGGTCGCGTGTTTGTACTCCGGCGATGTGATCGTCGGCCACGGCACGATCGCATCGTCCGCCGCCCTCTAGGATCATCGGGCGGTGCGTGCTGGATCCGTGGCTTCCCGCACGGCCGGCTGATGTCACCGAGAACGACCCAATATCCAAAAAAATGATGACAACCGATGAGATCCGTGAGCAATACCTGGCGTTCTTTGAGGAGCGCGGACACCGGCGCATACCCTCGGCCTCGCTGGTGCCCTCCGCGCACGATCCCTCAGCCCTGCTGACGGTTGCTGGGATGCACCCGCTGAAGCCCTATTTCCTCGGGCAGGAGACGCCTCCCGCGCCACGCCTGACAAGTGCTCAGAAGTGCTTTCGCACCGTCGACATCGACAACGTCGGCAACACCAACCGCCACCTCACGTTCTTTGAGATGCTCGGCAACTTCTCGATCGGCGACTACTTCAAGGCGGAGGCGATCTCCTTCGCATGGGAGCTCTCGCTCGAGGTGTTCGGGTTCTCCCCCGCCGACATCTGGGTGACCGTGTTCGAGGGCGACGCGCAGCTGGGACTCGGACCCGATGAGGAGGCGATCGCGCTGTGGCGCGAGGTGGGTGTGTCCAGCGAGCGGATCGTGCGCTGCCCGCGCTCTGAGAACTTCTGGCAGGCCGGCCCCAGCGGGCCCTGCGGGCCGTGCTCTGAGCTGTACATCGATCGCGGAGCGCACTTCGGTGAGCCAGGCGATCTGCCCGGCGGTGAGAACGAACGCTTCCTGGAGTACTGGAACCTGGTGTTCATGCAATACAACCAACAGCCGGCCAACACGCTTTCAGAGCTGCCCGCACGCAACATCGACACCGGGCTGGGGCTGAATCGTGCGGCCGCGATTCTGCAGGAAAAGGACTCTGTGTTCGACACCGATCAGTTCCGGCCGCTGATCGCACTCGGCGAGCAGCTGTCGGGACGCGACTACGGCCAGGATTTCAATACCGACCGGGCGCTGCGCATCCTTGCCGACCACTCCCGCGCGATGACGTTCCTCATAGCCGACGGGGTTGTGCCTTCCAATGAAGACCGCGGCTACGTGCTGCGGCGCGTGATGCGCCGCGCGATCCAGCAGGGGCGTGGGCTTGATATGGAGCCCGGTTTCCTGGGCCGCTATGCAGAGGTGGTGCGCGAGCTGATGGGCGGCGTCTACCCCGAACTGGGTGAGCAGCACGCGGCGATCGGCAAGTGGCTGTCCTCGGAGGAGGACAGCTTTGGGCGCACATTGGAGCAGGGGATGGGGGTGTTGCGCTCCCACATCGACCACGCGCGCGAGCAGGGCCATGACTTCGTGTCGGCTGAGGACGCCTTCAAGCTGCACGACACGTTCGGTTTCCCGTTCGAGCTCACCGGCGAGCTGCTAGCCGAGGAGGGCCTGCGCGTCGACGAGGCTGGATTCGAGCGCTTGATGGACGCGCAGCGCGCCCGCG
>JBAWFB010000259.1:0-9554 GCA_049591495.1 Solirubrobacteraceae bacterium | reverse complement strand
CCCGAGCTCGACGCGATCCCCGGTGCGGTGCTGCGCGCCGCGGCGCGTCACGGGATCGCGTGCCCCACGGTTGAGCGGCTGGTTGGAATGATCGCCGTGCGCGCCGGAGTGCCGTTGCCGGCCGCTTCCTGAGGCCCGTGCGCGCCGGAGTGCCGTTGCCGGCCGCCTCCTGAGGCCCGTGCGCGCCGGCCTGGCATTGCCTGCCGCTTCCTGAGGCCCGTGTGCGCCGGAGTGCCGTTGCCGGCTGCCTCCTAAAGCGCCGGTCAGATTTCGCGGGGCGATTCCCCAGGGTGCCCGGCGGGCGCGATGGCAGGCACCGCCTCAGTGGAGACGGCGCTGAGGACCTCCTCCTCCGACTCGACCGCGCCCTCGTCGTGCTGGCCGTCGCACAGTACGCGGAAGTTCGCGCTCTGGCCGCTGTCGGCTTGGATCCTGATGCCCGGCAGGATCTCCTCGCCCTCCTCCAAGCCGAGCCGCTCCATGTCGAAGTGCGCCAGCCCGATACCCCACGCGGTGTGCGTGGGGTTCTCGCGATCGTGAGCCGCGATGGCCTGCGCGAAGCGCTCGAGGTTCTTGGCGATCTTGCCGGTGCCGGTCATCCTCGAGCGCAGAGTATCGCGCGGGCAGTTATTTGGCGAGTCCGATGAGGTTGCCGTCGGGGTCGTGGAACAGTGCGATGCTGGGACCGCCCGGCACGTCCATGGGCGGCTGTACCGTGCTCCCGCCCGCAGCCTCGATCTTCTCGAGCGTCGCCTGCAGGTCGTTGACTTCCACATAGAACGTCGAGTGTCCGGCGGAGCCGGGCATCGCGGAGCCCACGCCGCCAGGGATCCCGGTCTCGCCGCCCGGTTTGATCATCGCGTAGGTGTCCATCACTTTTTCCATCGGCCAGTCAAAGACGCTGGCGTAGAAGCTCTGTGTTGCCTCGGCGTCGCTGCCAAGGACCTCGAAGTGCACCACGGGATTGGGCATCGGTCTCTCCTGACGTTTGGGGGCTCGGTTGGGCCCGCGAGTGGGGTGTTCAGATCCAGGCTACTGGCGTAGATCGGGTGCGGCGGACTCAGTAGCACGATCTTCACGATCACTCCGCGCAAGGCGCTCGCGTACCGCGGGCGCGACCTCGGTTGCGAACAGCTCGGTGGCGCGCAGTGCCTTCTCGTGGGGCAGCACGCCGACGCTGATGTGGCCGAGGAAGCGGTCGTGGCCAAACAGCTCATGCTGAGCGAGGATCTTCTCTGCCACCTGCTGGGGACTGCCGACGAGCAGGTGGCCATCTGGGCCGCAGCCGGCGTCAAACTGTGCGCGGGTCAACGGTGGCCAGCCCCGCTCGCGCCCGATGCGGTTCATCATCTGCGAGTAGGGCCCAAAGAACTCGTCCGCGGCGCGCTGGGAGGTCTCGGCTATGTACATGTGCGAGTTGATCCCAACCGCTGCTAGCGCGGTGTCGGCCTCAGTGCGCAGCGCCGACTCGCGGTAGAGCGCCACCAGCGGCGCGAAGCGCGCGGGCGCGCCACCGATGATGGCGATCATCAACGGCAATCCGAGCATCCCCGCGCGTGCCACCGAGCCGGGCGTGCCGCCCACCGCGATCCACACCGGCAGCGGTTGCTGCAACGGGCGCGGATACACCTCGGCGTCGTGCAGCGGGGCGCGGTGGCGCCCGGACCAGCTGACCCGCTCGGAGTCGCGCAGCGCCAGCAGCAGCTCCAGTTTCTCGGCGAACAGCTCGTCGTAGTCGTCGAGCTCGTAGCCAAATAGGGGAAAGGACTCGGTGAACGACCCGCGTCCCGCCATCACCTCCGCGCGCCCGCCCGAGAGCAGGTCGAGCGTCGAGAACTCCTCGAACACGCGCACCGGATCGGCCGAGCTGAGCACCGTCACCGCGCTGGTGAGACGAATGCGCTCGGTGCGCGCCGCTGCGGCTGCGAGCGCCACCGTGGGCGCGGACACCGAATAGTCGCGCCGATGATGCTCGCCGACGCCGAACACGTCGAGTCCCAGCCGGTCGGCGAGCTCGATCTCCTCCAGCAGCTCGGCCAGGCGCTGGGCCACGCGAGCGGGGGAGGCACCCGGGGCTACATCGGCAAAGGTGGCTAGGCCTAGTTCCACGAGCCACGCACTATAGGAGCGGACCGACGCTGAGCCTTATCTGGGCCCCCCGGTCATGCGGTAGGGCGTGTGACTCAACCGGATGCCAAGTGCCGCCAAACAGCGCTGCTTGATGATCGCCACGAGGTACCCGTCGAGCTGGCGGACGGTTTGTAACTTGTCGCCGACGCGCCTCAACGCCCCTTACGTGTTCAGGCGTACACGAGTTCAGAGCTTGCGGTCGTCGCAACCGGCTCCGGATGTAGTGGCGCCAGCGTCACAGTTGGCGGCACGTCCTCTGGGCCGGCGAGGACAAGGGCGATTCCTTCCTGGAGGCTCTCCCGTAGCTCATCCAGGTTGTCGCCCGTAGCGAACACGCCGGGGTACTCATCCGCGGTTGCCCATAGCGACCCGTCCTCAAGTCGAACGTTGATGTGCAGTTGCTGGGACTCAGGCATCGTGCTCTCCCTCAAAGATATCGGGTCAACCGCGCTTGTCCTGGAGACCTGCCTCACGCCGCAGCTGCGCCTCGAAGCCCTTCGAGTATGCGCGGCGCTTGTTCTCGGGAAGCGTAATCGGCCTGTATCCAGGCTTCGTCATCTTGACCTGGTGCTTGCCGCCCCGGTCGAGCGTCCAGCCTTCCCGCTGAAGGCGCTTGATCCATTCCTTCTGAGTTACCGGCATGACTGCACGATCGTGGCAGTCGATGCGGCGTTATCCCTACATCTCCAATATCTCGACTCTATAGCCGTCGAGCCGGTGGACGGTTTGCGACTTATAGGCGCCTAGCGCTGCTCGATGATCTCCACGCGGTAGCCGTCGGGGTCTTTGACGAAGCACAGTCGCGAGCCCCCATCGTGTACCGAGTAAGGCGGCTTCTCGGGCTGGATGCCCTGCTCGGCCAGGCGCGCGAGCGCGCCGTCGAGGTCGGAGGCGGTGATCGCGATGTGGCCGTAGCCGCTGCCGATCTCATATGAGTCGACGCCGAAGTTGTAGGTCAGCTCTAGGCGGGGCATGTCACCGTCACCAGGCTGGTTCATGAACACGTTGACCGCCTCGTCGCTAATCGGGATGCGTCCCACCTCCTCGAAGCCGAGCGCTTTGTAGAAGGCGATCGAGCGGTCTATGTCGGTGATGCGGTAGCAGGTGTGGATCAGCGGCACGCGAGAAGTCTAGAGGAGGCGGCGCCCGACGTGCAAAGTGTGGTCCCGGGCCGTGTGCAAAGTGTGATCCCGGGCCGTGTGTTCACGCAGGCCCGGGACCAGCTTCGATGTGGATGCTCTTAGTGCTTGCCCGACGCTCCTTTGCCGGCGTGCAGCGTGAGCGTGAACGTCTTGGTCGTTGAGGTTTGACCGTTGGCCTTCGTCAGGATCGACGCGAGCACGCGCAGAGTCTTGTGATGGGCCAGTTCTGTACGCCCTGCCTGGGACAGCTCCAGTTTCACCGACTGCTTGCCGCTCGCTGTGATCCCAAAGCTCACGGTTCCGAGCGGCAGCGCTTTCTTGCTCGCTTTGCCATGGGTGCCTGTGCCCTTGCCGCTCTGCCCCGACTGGCTCTCGCTCAGCGTGATGCGCCCCGAGATGGCATATGCGTTCGGGTTGCTCACCTGCAGAGAGAGCGATCCGGCGGCGCTGACGGTGAAGGTCTTGCCCGACAGCTGCACCGATACCAGCGCGGCCGTGTCGACGTTATTGCTCGGCGTTTTGCCGGCGTTTGCCTTCTCCTGTGCTTCGAGTTCCTGTTTTTTCTTTGCTTCCAGTTCGGCTTTTGCCTTGGCTTCTTGTTCGGCCTTCGCTTTGGCTTCCAGTTCGGCTTTAGCTTTGGCTTCCTGTTCGGCTTTTTCGGTGGCTTCCTGTTCGGCTTTTGCTTTGGCTTCCAATTCCGCTTTTTCGGTGGCTTCGCGTTCGGCCTTTTCTTTGGCTTCGCGCGCTGTCACTTCGGCGAACGTTTTAGTTCTCGTGGCGAGCAGCGTCGCGTCTTCTGTCAGCAGCACCTTGTTGGAGTAGAGCTTGCCCGTGCCAGAGATCGACAGTGAGCCGTCTTTGGATTCGATCGCGAGTTTTTCGCCGGTGAATTCGGTAGCCGGCAAGGGTCCATATGCTTCGCTTGCCACGGTCACGCTGACGGTGGCTCCTTCCAGGGTTCCCGAGAAACTGCCTGGCACTATGCCTTCGACGAACCCGCTGCTACTGGCGAATTCGTTTTTGGTGTTTGCCGAGACCCTGATTAGCGCTGTTCCGCTCGAAGCCTGTGGGCCGGCTTTGACGACGAGCGACCATTCACCGCGAACGCTTTCCCTGGCTTCCTGCTCTTCTCGTTCGGCCTTTTCTTTCGCTTCCCGTGCTTCTCGTTCTTCTATTTCTTTCTGGCTTTTGATCCTCGTCGCGACAACTGAGGCTCCCGGCACCGGCGTCGTGCCGTCGAGGAGTTCCCCGGACCCCGATATCGACGGCAGGCTGCCACCGGCTTGGACTGTCATCGTGGTACTGGTGAACTTGCCCGCCATCAGGGGGCCGTAGGCTTCGGTAGTAACTTCGATGCTGGCTTCGCTGCCTTTGAGCGTTCCGGAGAAGGTGCCGTGGATCACGTGTTCGAAGAGCATGCTGCTGGCCGCGAATTCTTCTTTGCTGTTCGCTTCCACAGTGATCACGGCTATCGCTTTCCCGGTTGGCTGGCCCGGGGCTTTGATGACGAGTTCCCATTCGCCGCGCATTTCTGGCGTGCTCGCCGAAGCCACCGCGGGCAGTCCGGCGAACAGCACGCACGCGAGCAGGAGTCCGACTGGCACCGCCAGCATCCTGCGCGCGGCGCGCGTCCGTGTAAGCCACGTCGAGTCGTGGACCATGATCCCTTACCACCCTCCCCCGTTGTTATCGTCAAGTCTTGATAAAGCTGCCCCGCCACAAAACCATACGCTGGTGTGTATGTCAAGGCACCTATGAGGTGATTGTGGCTCCAGTGGACGAAAGAACAACGGTGCGTATCTAATACGCCGGTGTATATCCGCGGTCGTGTATTCGTCCCGCTGGATTTCGAGCCTGGCTGGCCGTGGAGTGTCGGTGGGCGCGGCCCGAGCCGCAACGTGGGAGGATCTCCCGATGATCATCGAGCGAGCTCTCAACCAGCAGTTTCTGTCGAACACCTACCTCCTCGCCGACGGCGAGGGCGGTCCGGGCTTCTTCATCGACGCCGGCGGCCCCGTGGCGCCGCTCGTGCAGGCCGCCGAGCGCCTGGCGATCGAGCCGACGCACGTGCTGTTGACCCATCACCACTTCGACCACGTGAGTGAGCTGGGGGTGTTGCGCAAGCGCTGGCCCAGGCTCGAGGTCTCGATTCATCCGTTGGAAAACGAGCCCCTGGAGGCGATGGGCGACGTGCTGGGCAAGGGGCTTGAGCTGGGCGCGGTCGAGGCGGGCCAGACGCTGCGGTTCGGGCTGCTGGAGGTGAGGCCGCTGCGCACGCCCGGCCACACCGCGGGGATGCTGTCGTTTCTGGTGTCAAGCTCCGACGCTCATCCCTCGACAGCCCAGCAGACGCCCCCGCGTCCGGGCTCCGGTCAGGGTCCGGGTGGCTTTCGGGGGGGAGAGGCGGTGGTGTTCACGGGAGACACGCTCTTCAAGGGCTCGGTTGGGGGCGTGCGGGCGCCAGGCCACACGACCTACACCGACCTGAGGGACTCGATCATGGGCACGCTGATGGAGCTGCCCCACAACACGATCGTCTACCCGGGCCACACCGACGCGACGACCGTCGCCAGAGAGTGGGAGCAGAACGCTTTCATCCGCGTGTGGCGAGGTCTTGACCCTGAGGGCGCAGAGCCCTGCACCGCGCTTGGTGAGCCGGCGACGCTGATACTGCTCGGCGAGGACTACGACGGCGGCAAGAAGGCCTGGGTGCGCTGGGCGGACGGCAAGGACGACATCGTCCCGGGCTCGCGCGTCGAGCTGCCGGAGCAAGCCTAAACTCAAAGGGTGGCACAGGAGAAGATCCCAACATCGCGGGTGCGCCGTACGGCGACCGTAGGGCGGCTCGCGGCCAGCGAGGCCGTCAAGCAGTTCGGGACGAAGGCCGCGAATGTAGGACGCAGCGAGCAGGGTGCGCGAGAGGCGAGCGCGCGCCGGCAGCTGGAGACGGCCAAGCAGATCGTGGCGGCGCTCGGGACGATGAAGGGCGCGGCGATGAAGCTGGGGCAGGTGATGTCGTTCCTCGACGTGGGATTGGTGCCGGAGGAGCACCGCGAGGAGTTCCAGCAGGAGCTCGCGAAGCTGCGCGACGCGGCGCCCACCGTGTCGTTCAAGCAGATGAAGCGCGTGATCGAGGACGATCTCGAAGCAAAGCTGAGCGACGTGTTCGCGGAGCTCGACGAGGAGCCGATCGCGGCCGCGTCGATCGGCCAGGTCTACAGGGCCACACTGAGGGAGGACGTCCTCGATGATCTCTCAAGCTTTGGGCGCCACCCAGACGGGAGTGCCCAAAGGACAAATGGCGGGCCGGCAGGTGGCCGTGAGGTGGCCGTGAAGGTGCAGTACCCGGGCGTGGCGGCGGCGGTGCGCTCGGACCTGCAGAACCTCGACATGATCATGCTGCTGCTCAAGCGCATGACGCCCGCGCTCGACGTGAAGGGGCTGGCGAGCGAGATCCGCGAGCGGGTCGTCGAGGAGCTCGACTATGAGCTGGAGGCTCAGAACCAGCGTTCGCTCGCCCGCATCTTCCGCGGCCACCCGTTCATCGCGATCCCCGACGTCGTGAGCGAGCTCTCGCGCGAGCGCGTGCTCGTGAGCGAGTTCGTCGAAGGTGCCGGGTTCGAGCAGCTCAAGGGCTATCCGCAGCCTGAGCGCGATCGTATAGGCGAGATCGTGTTCCGCTTCTATCTGGGTTGCCTGTATCGCCATCGCGAGTTCTCCGGCGACCCCCATCCGGGCAACTTCATGCTGCTGGCAGACGGACGGATCGCGTTCATCGACTTCGGCCTGTTCAAGCGCCTTGACCCGGGGCCGGTGGCGCTGGAGCTCGCGTGCCAGCGCGCGGTATCGGAGAGGGACTCCCACACGCTTCACCGGTTGCTGTCCGAGTCGGGCTTCCTGCCCGAACCGGAGCGGGTCGACCCCGATCATCTGCTGGCCTTCATCGAGGACGCGATCTGGTGGTACACGACCGCCGACGAACGGGTGCAGCTCACGTCTGAGATTGCCACCGAGGTGATGATCGAGAGCTCCGATCCCCGCTCCAGCCACTTCCGCGAGATGCGCCATCAGACAATGGACCCCGACCACCTGTTCGGCCGGCGCACGGAGATATTGACGCTCGCGGTGCTCGGCCAGCTGCGGGCGGGCGCCAACTGGCACCGGATCGCGCGCGAGTGGATGTACGGCGATCCGCCCGTGACCGAGCTGGGGCGTGAAGAGCTGGAGTTCTACACGCGCTCGGGCGTGGCCGCGCCCCGGTGAAAATGCTCGCGGGAGTCGCATCGCGGGGCAACCGGCCTCCTGGGAGGGACATCTGGACGCAAGCGAATCGCGTTTCCCAAAAAACTCCTACAGCACCTGTATTTGCATCAAGCTGGTCGTCCCCGGCTTGCCACTGGGCAACCCGGCAGTGATCCCCACACGCTGACCCTTCTCGCACCAGCCGAGCTCCACCACGCGTCGGGCGGAATCGGCGATCAGCTCCTCGGTGGTCTCGTGGCGGCGGATCGAGGAGGCCTGCACGCCCCACATCAGCCCGCAGCGGCGCACGGTCTCGCGGCCGGGCGACAGAGCGTAGATCGGCACCGTGGGACGGTGCGCTGAGACCAGGCGCGCCGAGCGGCCCGAGAGCGTCGGCACGATCAGCGCGTCGAGCTGCAGTTCGCGCGCAGCCACACACAGGCTGTGGGCGACCGTGTGCGCTGGGTCGCCTTCGGCGCGGCGCACACGTGAGGTGTTCCAACGCTCATACGGCGCGATCGCCTCAGCTTGGACCGCCACCGCCGCCATCATCTCGATCGCCTTCACCGGATAGGCGCCAACGGCGGTCTCCTGGGAGAGCATCACGGCGTCAGTGCCGTCGAGGATCGCGTTGGCGACATCGGCGACCTCCGCCCGCGTGGGGCGCGAAGAGGTGACCATCGAGTCCAGCATCTGCGTGGCGGTGATCGAGGGGCGCGCCAGGAAGCCCGCCAGCTCCAGCAGTTTCTTTTGAGCCACGGGAACCCGCTCGATCGGCAGCTCGATGCCGAGGTCCCCGCGCGCGACCATCACGCAGTCGGCGGCACGAATGATCGCCTCAGCCCGTTCAACCGCCTGGGGCTTCTCCATCTTCGCGATCAGCGGCAGGCGCGTGTGCTCGCGCACGGTTTCCACGTCGGAGGGGTCGCGCACAAAAGACAGCGCAACCATGTCCACGCCGATCGATTCCCCGTGGCGCAACAGCTCGAGGTCCTCCTCGGGCACCGAGGGCAGCGTGTCGGCGGGACCGGGGATGTTGAGCCCCTGGCGTGAGGCCACCGCGCCGCCGACCTCCACCTCGGCATCGACTTCGCCGGCGTCGGAGCGCACGCTGCGCACGCGCAGCCGCACCGATCCGTCCGCCAGGTACAGCACCTCCTCGGGCTTCAGCGCGTCAGCCAGCCCGGGCCAGGTGATCGACATGTGGGCGGCGTCGCCCTCGCGCTCCTCCCCGCACGTGAACGTCACGACGTCGCCGGGCTTCAGCTCAACCACGTCTTCGCGCAACGGCCCGATCCGCAGCTTGGGGCCAGGGAGGTCCTGCAGGATCGCCACGGGTCGCCCGGCGCGCCCGGCGGCGTCGCGCACGCGCCGCACGGTCTCCTCGTGCTCGGCCAGCGTGCCGTGGGAGTAGTTCAGGCGTGCCACGTCCATTCCCGCGCGCACCATCGCGAGCAGGGTGTCGGGCTCGCGCGAAGCGGGACCGATGGTGGCGACGATCTTTGTGCGGCGCATCGTCTGTGGACGGTAGCGACCGCGGCGGGCTCGCGCGGTTGCGCTGACGTTACGCCTGGGCACGCGAGCGTCGACGCGCGAAAGATGCGCAGCCGCGTAGGTGTGACTGCATGGTCGTCCATGTCGCCGCCGGGGCTATGACTCTAACCAAGGCTTGTCTTCTCAAGGGGGACTTGACAAGACACTCGGTAGGTGCTTATAGTCTTCGGTACCCGGTGTGTTGAAGGTACGCTGGGCAAACATAAGGTCGGGTTTTGGGTGGGCCCCTGTGGTCGACGTTCATCCGGTAGAGCAGGGCCCTTGGGAGAGGGACCGGGTCGCATTCTGAGAGGGAGTTGTATTCGCGTGGTTTCATTGGGGAATAACGTGCTTGAGGGTCCGTGTGCTCACGGTGCTGGCGTTATAGGACGCGTCAGCGTCGCTGACGCGTCTCTCTCTCTCTCTCTCTCTCTGGCCGGCCCGGCGCTCAAGCGCTAGGCCCCTTCGCCGCGGCAGACGCCGCTGGCAAGTCGAGCGTAGGGCTCG
>JBAWFB010000258.1:0-32477 GCA_049591495.1 Solirubrobacteraceae bacterium | reverse complement strand
GGCCACCGTCGAGCTGCACCATCGGGCGCAGCTCCGGTGGAATCACCGGCACGGCGTCGAGCACCATCATCTCGGGCTTGTTGCCCGACTGGATGAACGCGCTCACGACCTTCAGGCGCTTGACGGCGCGCGCCTGCTTCTGGCCCTTGCCGGTCTTCACCTGCTCCTCCAGTTCCGTGCGTTCTGACTCCAGGTCCACCTGCTGGAGCAGGTCGCGGATCGCCTCGGCGCCCATGCCGCCACGGAAGTATTCGCCGAAGCCGTAGGAGGAGCCGAACCGCTCCTTGAGCTCACGGAAGGTCGTCTCGTCGTGCTCGATCTGCTTGGGCTCCATCGTCTTGAATAGCTCCCACACGTTGCGCATCCGCTCGGCGCCGTCCTCTATATAGGCTTCGGTGTCGGCGATGTCAGCCTCGAAGGTCTTGTTGAGCTCCTTGATCAGCTTCTCGCGTTCCTCATCGGAGATCTTCGAGAGGTTGAGGTCCAGCGAGTCGGCCCACAGGTGGTCTTCGTCGTTGAACGACGTCTGCTTGCCGCTCTGCAGGTACTTCTCGCGGCGCCCCAGCGACTCGCGCAGTTCAAGCACGCGCTCCTGTAGCTCGGCGGCGTAGGAGTCAAGAACCTTGTTGACCTCCTTCTCCAGCGTGTCGAGGTCCTTCGAGCGGGCCTCGTCGTCAACCCATGTGACGATCGACGCGGCGAAATAGAGAACCTTCTCGAGCTCCTTGGGAGCCATGTCGAGCAGATAGCCGATCCGGCTGGGAACGCCCTTGAAGAACCAGATGTGGCTGACGGGAGCGGCGAGGTCGACGTGGCCCATGCGCTCGCGACGAACCTTCGAGCGCGTGACCTCCACGCCGCAGCGCTCGCACACGATGCCCTTGTAGCGCACGCGCTTGTACTTTCCGCAGTAGCACTCCCAGTCCTTGGTGGGACCGAAGATGCGCTCGCAAAACAACCCATCCTTCTCGGGCTTGAGCGTGCGGTAGTTGATTGTCTCGGGCTTGGTCACCTCGCCGGAGCTCCAGGAGCGGATCTGCTTGGAGGAGGCGAGGCTGATCTCGATGGCGTCGAAGTTATTGATGTCGATCATCTGGTGGCGCTTTCGCTCGCGGGTGAAACGGGGTGTGATCGAGTCTCACGTTGGGGTGGGACCCGGGGCCATCTCGCCACCGCCCGTTCGGTGGCGCGGCCCGGTTGCACCTCCCGCTCATGCGGGGCGGGAGGTGTGCGCGCGGACTACGTCTCGGTCTCCTGTACCGGCTCCTCGATCAGCGCCTCCTCGGCGCCGTCCAGCTCGATGCTGATTCCATCCTCGACCTCGAGCAGATCGCCAACGTCAAGCGCTCCATCGCCGTCGCTGTCGTCATCCTCACCATCGCCGTCATCTGAGTCCCCTGCGGGCGAAACCTCAGCCTCCGGAGCGGCCTCCCCGTCCTGCGGAGCCTCGATGACCTCCTCACCGCCCAACTCGCCGGTGGGGGCACGAACGCCAGAGAGGTCGATCCCAAGCTCCTCGGCGGCGCGCAGCAGATCGTCGTCTTCGTCGCGCAGCTCGGTTTGCTGACCCTCCTCGGAGACCACGCCGACGTCGAGCGCCAGCGACTGCATCTCCTTGAGCAGCACCTTGAACGACTCGGGGATACTCGGCTCGGCGATGTTCTCGCCCTTGACGATCGCCTCGTAGGCCTTCACACGACCGACGGTGTCGTCGGACTTGATCGTGAGCATCTCCTGCAGGGTGTAGGCGGCGCCGAATGCCTCCAGGGCCCACACCTCCATCTCGCCGAAGCGCTGACCGCCGAACTGCGCCTTGCCTCCCAGCGGCTGCTGGGTGACCAGTGAGTAGGGCCCGGTGGAGCGTGCGTGGATCTTGTCGTCCACGAGGTGCAGCAGCTTCAGGATGTACATGTAGCCAACGGTCACCTGCTCGGCAAACGGCTCGCCGGTGCGGCCGTTGAACAGGGTCATCTTGCCCGAGGCCTGCTCGCCGACACGACGCGACTTGTCGATGTCCATACGGATGCGGCCCTCGTGCGCGTCCTGCCACTTGACCAGCGCGGTGTCGACGTCTTCGACAGTGGCCCCGTCGAACACCGGCGTGGACACGTACACGCGGCGCTTGCCCTCGTTGGCGTCGGCTTCCTTGTAGGCCTCGGTGCCGTCGTCATACCAACCCTGTGCCGCGGCCCAGCCAAGATGCGTCTCGAGGATCTGCCCAACGTTCATGCGGCTCGGCACGCCCAACGGGTTGAGGATCACGTCGACCGGGGTGCCGTCCTCGAGGAACGGCATGTCCTGCTGGTCCACGATCTTCGAGATCACACCCTTGTTGCCGTGACGGCCCGCGAGCTTGTCGCCCTCGGAGATCTTGCGCTTCTTGGCCACGAACACACGCACCAGGTCGTTTACTCCGGGCGGCAGGTCGTCACCCTCGTCACGGCTGAAGGTCATCACGTCGATCACAACGCCACCCTCGCCGTGGGGCACCTTAAGGGAAGTGTCCCTAACCTCGCGTGCCTTCTCCTTGAAGATCGCGCGGATCAGCTTCTCCTCGGCTGTTAGCTCGGTCTCGCCCTTGGGCGTGACCTTGCCGACCAGCAGGTCACCTGAGGCCACCTCGGCGCCAACGCGCACGATGCCGCGGTCGTCGAGGTTGCGCAGCGACTCCTCAGAGCGGTTGGGGATATCGCGGGTGATCTCCTCGTCGCCCAGCTTGGTGGTGCGGGCGTCGATCTCGTACTCCTCGATGTGGATCGAGGTGAGCTCGTCGTCCTGCACGAGGCGCTTGGACAGGATGATCGCGTCCTCGAAGTTGTAGCCCTCCCAGGACATGAACGCCACCATCAGGTTCTTGCCGAGCGCCATTTCGCCCTTGTCGGTGGAGGAGCCGTCGGCGAGCACGTCGCCTGCCTTGACCTTCTGGCCAGCACTCACCTTCGGCTTGTGGTGGATCAGCGTGCCCTGGTTGGAGCGCATGAACTTCTGTAGCTCGTACTCGTCCCGGGTGGGTGGGTTCCCAGACGTCTCTATGACGATCCGGTTGGCGTCGACGAAGTCGATCGTGCCGGCGTTGCGCGCCAGCAGCACATCGCCGGTGTCGAGCGCCGCACGGCGCTCCATGCCGGTGCCCACCAGCGGCGCATCGGTCTTCAACAGCGGCACCGCCTGGCGCTGCATGTTGGAGCCCATCAGCGCCCGGTTGGCGTCGTCGTGCTCGAGGAACGGGATCATCGCCGTGGCGACCGACCAGATCTGTTCGGGCGACACGTCGACGAGGTCGACGTCCTTGGGGCCAACGGTCACGTACTGACCGGCCTGGGTGCGGCACAGGATCTCCTTGCCCAGCAGCTTGCCCGTCTTGGGATCGATCGGCGTGTTGGCCTGCGCGATCAGCTGCTCCTCCTCCTGGTTGGCGTCCAGGCGCACGACCTTCTCGATTGCCACGCCGTCCTCGACGACCCGGTAGGGGGTGGTGACGAACCCGTACTCAGACACCTCCGCGAAGGACGACAGCGAGCCGATCAGCCCGATGTTCGGACCCTCAGGAGTCTCGATCGGGCACATGCGCCCGTAGTGGGTGGGGTGCACGTCGCGCACCTCGATCGGGGCGCGCTCACGCGTCAGACCACCCGCGCCGAGCGCCGACAGGCGCCGGCGGTGCGTGAGGCCGGACAGCGAGTTGGTCTGGTCCATGAACTGCGACAGCTGCGAGGAGCCGAAGAACTCCTTCAGCGCCGCGACGACCGGACGGATGTTGATGATCGTCTGCGGGGTGATCGTGTCGGCGTCCTCGGTGGTGAGGCGCTCGCGCACTACGCGCTCCATGCGGTACAGGCCGATGCGGAAGGCCTCCTGGATCAGCTCGCCGACGGTGCGCAGACGGCGGTTGCCGAAGTGCTCGTACTCGTCGAGGTGCTCGTCGACGGGCTCGCGCGGCATGCTCATCGCCTCGGCCGCGTAGTCCTTGATTTCGAACTCCGGCTCCTCCGGCATCCCCAAGGTCTTGGGCAGCGACACAAGCTCCTTGACCAACGCGAGGATGTCGTCGTGGGTGAGCGTGCGGGTGTCGATGTCGATGTCGAGCCCGAGACGCGAGTTGAGCTTGTAGCGACCCACGCGCGTGAGGTCGTAGCGCTTGGGGTCGAAGAACAGCTGGTTGAGCAGCGCCTTCGCGTTCTCCACGCTCGGCGGCTCGCCGGGGCGCTGCTTCTTGAACAGCTCGATCAGCGCGCCCTCTTCGGTGCGCGTGGGCTCGGTGTCGGCTTCGATCGTGTTGCGGATGTAGTGCGAGTTCTCAAACAGCCGCAGGATCTCCTCATCGGTCGCGTAGCCCATCGCGCGCAGCAGCACAGTGACGGGCAGCTTGCGCTTGCGATCGATGCGAACGAACACCTTGCCCTTCTTGTCGATCTCAAGCTCCAGCCAAGACCCGCGGGCGGGCATCAGGTTGGCGATGAACACCTGCTTCTCGCGGTCCTTCGGCTCCATCAGGTAGGCGCCAGGGGAGCGCACGAGCTGGGTGACGACCACGCGCTCGGTGCCGTTGATGACAAACGTCCCGCGCTCGGTCATCCACGGGAAGTCGCCCATGAACACGGACTGCTCGCGGATCTCACCGGTCTCGCGGTTGATGAACGCGACCGTGACCGTCAGCGGGCGCGCGTAGGTGAGGTCCTTCTCACGGCACTGCTCAAGTGAGGCGACCGGCTCGTCGAAGACGAACTCACCGAACTGCACGGCGAGGTTGCCCGTGTAGTCCTCGATCGGCGAGATGTCGTCGATCGTCTCGCGCAAACCGCCCTTTTGGGGATCGGTGAGCCACAGGAACGAGCGGCGCTGAATATCAATGAGGTTTGGTACGTCGACCGACTTGTTCAGACGCGCGAAGGTCCGGCGCGTCCGGAGAGCATCAACAGCAGCCAAGGAATGACTCCTTCGGAGGGCGAGAAACGGGCAGAGGCGGGCGCAAACGCGCGACCACCAAAGATAGCACAGATCATCAGCGCCCTCAAGTGGGGCAGCCAGCGCTCACGGACCCCACCCTCGATGCCCGCGTATGTGGCGCGGAATCCTGCTGCTCGGGTGGCTGCGACTATCGGCCAGCGGGCGGGATTCTACCGGAAGTGCAGCATTTTTGGGAAAACTGCCGAGCAAGTCGTGGAGCGCTCCGTTGCACCCTGAGATGTCGTGATAGATCGCGCCGTAGGCTCAGCCGCCGAGCACCATGCGGATGAATCGGGGTTGGCACCAGTAGAACGAGCGGCGTGGCGCTATGCGAGCCAGCTAAGGCATCAGACTGTCAAGCAGGGAGTCGATCTTCCATGCGCCGCCTTCCAGCTCGACAAGGATCTCGCCTTCGGGCATCGTCCGGAAACCCAGCACCGCCAGTCCCAGGTTGCCCTTGACGTGCACCCCCGTGACCAGCATCGTGGCGACGTTGTCGGCGGCCAACTGCACATGCTGCTGCTTATACAGCAGCGACATGGCAGCGGCACAGGTCTTCCCGCCAGCCGAGGCAGTGACCGTTTGGCTACTCGCGACCGCATTTGCGAGGGTTGAGTAGAGCAGCGAACAGGCCGTTGCCCCGTCCTCCGCAGCCGCCGCCGCGTAGTAGCGCTTGACGACGGCCGTTATCGCCTGCTTGGTGCGTTCGCCAGGTTCGCCTCCAGAGGCAGCCAACAGCACGGCGTCGTCGTTGGTGTGGACCTTCTTTTGAGGACCGTCGTCATCGAAGTCTTTGTCGCCGTCCTTTTTGAGGTAGCTCCCGCTCGTCGCGATTGTGGCCGAAGTGCTGCCACATGCGGCGACGCCGAGACCGAGCAGCGCTGTTATCAGCAGCGCGCATAGCGGCTTCATCTAGGAACATCCTCCCTCTTCGATCGATAATACGGTCAACCGAGGGTACCTATAATGTCAACTATCGGGAAGCCACCACTCCGTGGAGCAGCCGTAAGATCCCCTCGCCGCGAATTTGACGCTGACGGCCGGACAAAGTTTGTCCGGCCGTCAGGTGTGGGGCGCTTCTGTATTCGCCACAGAGTGGCCTGCACACTACTTCAACTCGACGCTGCCTCCGGCCTCCTCGAGTTCGGCCTTCAGCTTGTCGGCCTCCTCGCGCTCGATGCCCTCCTTGACCGGCTTGGGGGCCTCGTCGACCAGCGCCTTGGCCTCCTTGAGACCAAGTCCGGTGGCCGAGCGCACGACCTTGATCACCTGGATCTTCTTGTCGCCTGCCGCTGTGAGGATCACATCGACCGTGGTGGGGCCTTCGTCCTCAGCCGCCGCCTCGCCGCCACCGCCACCAGCCGCCGCCACTGGCGCGGCAACCGCCGCGGCGGAGACGCCGAACTCCTCCTCCAACGCCTTGATGCGCTCCGCGAGCTCCAACACCGAGATCGCCTTCAGCTCGTCGATCCACTCCTGTGTGCTTGATGCCATCGGTCAGTCCTCCTTGGTCGCTTCGGCGCTGTCGGGCTCTTGCTCCGAAGCGTCCGTCTGGTTGTCGTCTTGCGCCGACTCGGATGTCGGCTCAGCTTGGTCGTTGGTGGAGTCCTCCTCGGTGGGAGTCTCCTCGGCCTTGGGGGTCTCCTCGGCAGGCGCCTCCTCAGCGCTGGGTGTCTCCTCAGCCTGGGGCTCCTCCACGGCGGGAGCCGCCTGCGTCTGGGACTCCTCTGCTGCTGCAGGAGGCTCGGCGTGAGGCTGCTCCTCAGCCGGGGTCTCCTCAGCCGGGGCCTCCGCGGCAGGCGTCTCCTCAACAGGCGCAGATTCAGCCGCGGGCGGCTCGCCGGCGGGGATCTCACCGGACTCCTTCTTCTCGCGCACCTGGCCGAGCGCCACCGCGAGACCACCGACAAGCGCGCTGAGTGTGCGCACGAGCCCAGTGATGGGGGAAGCGACGACTCCAACCAGCTGCCCGTAGAGCACTTCGCGCGAGGGGAGACGTGAGATCGCGCGAATTTGATCGGCGTCGAGCACCTCGCCGTTCATCAGCCCACCCTTGAACGGGAGCAGCTGGGTGGCGCGTGCCTGGTCGGCGATCGCCTTCGCCGCGAGCGCGGCATCGCCGCGAACAAACGTCAGCGCGGTGGGCCCGGATAGCAGCGACTTGAGCGACTCAGCCCCGACCTGGTCGGCGGCGCGTTCGGTGAGCGAGTTCTTGACGACCTGGAAGGTGGCGTCGGCGTCACGCAGCTTGGTGCGCAGCTCGGCCGCCTGGGGCACGGACATCCCGCGGTAGTCCACCGCGAAGACTGCATCGGAGGCGTCGATCTCCTCCGCGAGCCTCTCTATCGTCGCTGCCTTCTGCTCTCTGTTCATCTCATCCCTTGCTCTCGTAGAGACGCACAACGCCCGCGCACAGGCGGGCGTCGAGAGCGGAGATGAGAACCGCTTCGCTGCTCCACCTGCCCCGGTCTTCTCCGCTTCTCGGCGGCGCCGGGGGTCTTGGGCGGTGAGCTGTCGATTGAATCAGGCCGCTGACGGCTCTCCGATGATTTCGCGGGTACGGGTGGGGTCCACTTTGATGCCGGGGCCCATCGTCGAGGTCATGGTGACGGTGCGCAGGTAGCGCCCCTTCGCCGCCGACGGCTTGGCGCGCACGAGCTCTTCGATCACGGCCGCGTAGTTCTCGAGCAGCCGCTGCTCGTCGAAGCTGGCCTTGCCGATCACCATGTGCACGATCGCGGAGCGATCGGTGCGGTACTCGACCTTGCCGGACTTGGAGTCCTCAACCGCTTTGGCGACATCCATCGTGACCGTGCCGACCTTCGGGTTGGGCATCTTGCCGGAAGGACCAAGGATGCGGCCCAGCTGCCCCACCACCGACATAAGGTCGGGCGTGGCGATAGCGACGTCGAAGTCGTCGAAGCCGTCCTCCTGAATGCGCTTTGCCAGGTCCTGGGCGCCAACCACGTCCGCACCTGCCTCTTCGGCTTCGCGAGCCTTGTCGCCCTGCGCGAACACCGCGACCTTGACGTTCTTGCCGAGCCCATTGGGGAGCGCGATCGTGCCGCGCAGCTGCTCGTCGGCGTGGCGCACGTTGAGACCGGTGCGCACGTGAATCTCGATCGACTCATCGAATTTGGCGTTGGCAAGGCTCTTCACCAGCGCAACGGCCTCTGCGGGCTCGTGCTCGCGCTCGCGATCCACCTTCTCCAGCCCATCCGTGTAGCGGCGTCCGTGGGAGCTCATGAGGCTACGTCCACGCCCATCGAGCGGGCTGTTCCCGCGATGATCTTCACGGCCTCGTCCACGTCGTGCGCGTTCAGGTCGGGCAGCTTACGCTCGGCGATCTCACGCAACTGGGCGTCGGTGATCTTGCCGACCTTGACGCGATTGGGCTCTCCAGAGCCCTTCTCCAGTTTGAGTGCCTGGCGGATCAACACTGCGGCCGGCGGGGTCTTCGTGACGAACGTGAACGAGCGGTCCTCATACACGGTGATGACCACCGGGATGATCGTGCCGGTCTCCGCGAGTGTTTGCGCGTTGAACGCCTTGCAGAACTCCATGATGTTGATGCCGTGCTGGCCCAGCGCAGGGCCAACCGGCGGAGCCGGGCTCGCCTGCCCGCCGCGCGCTTGCAGCTTGATCGTTGTCAATACCTTCTTGGCCATCTAAAGCTTCTTTACTTGATCGAATCCGACCTCAACAGGGGTCTCCCTGCCGAAGATTGATACCAGGACCTTGAGCTTGGCGGCATCGTCGTTGATCTCGGAGATCTCCCCGGAGAAGTCCGACAGCGGCCCAGAGACCACCTTGACGGTCTCCCCGATCGCGAACTGCGCGCGGGTGCGAGGCGCGGTGGCGACCTCCTTGTGCAGCAGCCGGTCGACCTCCACCTGGGTGAGCGCCACGGGCTCCTGGGAGGAGCCGACGAAGCCGGTGATGCCCGGCGTGCCCTTCACGACGCCCCACGAATCCTCGTTGAGCTCCATGTTGACGAGCACGTAGCCCGGCATCGTGCGCTTCTCGACGGTGATCTTCTGGTTGTCCTTCATCTCCGAGACCGACTCGGTGGGGACAACCACGGAGCGCACCGCGCGCTGCTGGCCCAAGGACACGACCCGGTGCTCCAGGTTGTGCTTGACCTTGTTCTCATGACCGGAGTAGGTGTTGACGACATACCAACGAAACATGCAGCTTCCTGACGGCTCAGTGGGTGGACAAGACGAAGCTTGACAAGACAGGGTAAGACTGATGGGACAAAGCGGAAGTAGGCCGGGACGGTATCGCGCCTAGCGCTCTGACGCCCCATGACCAAGCAGGTCAAGGACGCAGTGAGCGAAGTGTGCATCGCACACGAGTTGGCCGATTGTAGATCCCATCGATCTGCAATCGGTAGGACGCAGAGATACGCAGGTCATTAGGACGTCAGAGGATGAAGTTGACGATCTTCTGGGCAGCCCAGTCGGCAATGCCGAGATAGGCACCCATGACCGCGACGAAACCGAGCACCACAGCCGTGGCCTGCGTGACATGGCGACGATCGGGCCACTGTACTCGGTGCAGCTCCGCCCAGCTGGCGCGCAGGAAGGCGATTGCACGAATGTAGATCGGCTGGGTGGGCCGGCGCGCCGGAGGTGCGGCCTCCGGGGAGGCTCCCGCGTCGAACGGGTCCTCGATCGCTGCACGACCACCTCCACCGCGCCCTCCACTCCCACCGCCCGCCGGCACCAGCTCGGCCTCCAGGGAGCCCTCGCCGTTCTGCTCGGGCTGGGGCTCGCGCTCGATCGGTGTGACCTCCTGCTCCAGCGGAACACCGCCGGCACCGCGGATGAGCGCGGCGTCGAACTCGTCGACGTCGCCGGTGTGCGACAGCGCCCCGGGTAGATCGGCGCGCGCGGGCCCATTTGTGGATGGGGTGCGCGCACCCTCTCGCACAGGCCTCGAGCGACGTTGTCTGGCGCGCTTGCGGTCACGGGCCACAGCTGCGCTCCCGCGCTAGCGAGTCTCCCGGTGACTGGTGTGACGACGACACCAGCGACAGTACTTGCGCAGACTCACCCGGTCGGGATTGTTGCGCTTGCTCTTATTCGTCTGATAATTCCGGTGCTTGCACTCCTCGCAGGCGAGGGTGATAGCGATCCGTACGTCTCCGCGAGCCATAGTGAGTTCCCTGCGTGGTCGTCGACAGCAGCACCCGGACGAAAGAAAAACCCCGCCCAGGCGCGAGGTAGGCGAAGTCTAGCGCGCCTCGCGTATCGGCGCAGCGGCGGCCGGGTCCGTCCGTCGCGGCGTGTATCGATCAAGCACCCACACCGACAGGAGATCCCAGCCATGCACCTGCCAGAGCCGATCCAAGCCACCGTTCACGACGAGACGTTTGCGGGCGTGACCTACCACATCCGTGGAGAACTGGTGCCCGAGCTCCAGATCGAGGTGGGCGAGGCAAGCGTGATGTTCGAGCACCACGTGATGCTTTGGAAGCAGACCAGCGTGGACATCGAGCTGAAGAAGCTGCCGGGGGCGGTCAAGCGCAAGATCGCGGGACTCGAATTCTTCGTCACGCGCACCGCCGGGACGGGCAGGATCGCGTTCTCACGCGACTCGCCCGGGCAGTGCGTGCCGCTGCACCTGCGCCAAGGCGAAGGGTTGGACGTGCGCGAGCACCAGTTCGTCGCGGCAACCGACAACCTCGACTACAGCTTTGAACGGATCAAGGGTGTGCAGAGCATGCTGCTGGGAGGGTCGGGGTTCTTCATGGACAAGTTTCGCGCCACCGACGGCGACGCGCTGGTGTGGCTGCACGGACACGGCAACGTGTTCCTCGTGCAGCTGGACGCAGGCGAGCAGCTCGACGTGGAGGCCGGGGGTTGGCTGTTCAAGGACCCAACGGTGAAGCTCGAGGCAGTCACGATGGGCTTGAAGTCAGGCATGTTCGGTGGCGGGGGCAAGCTCACGTGGAACCGCTTCACCGGCCCGGGACGGCTGGCGATCCAAACCATGTTCATCGATCCCGCCGAGGGCGAGCAGAGCAACACCAATGCCGGCGCGGCCGCAACCGGCGGCGTGGCAGGAGCGCTTGTCGGCGGCCTGCTGAAAAGTTGACCGCGCTCAGGCGATCGAGTGCTCGATCGCGCCCAGCCGCTCGATCTCGATCCGAACGACGTCGCCGGATGCGAGGAAACGGGGCGGGTCGAGGCCCTGACCCACACCGCTCGGCGTGCCCGTGAGGATCAGGTCGCCGGGCTCCATCGTGCAGGTCTCGGCGATGAACTCCACGAGCTTGGCGATCCCGAAGATCAGGTTCGACGTGGAGGAGTCCTGGCGCAGCTCGCCGTTGACCCAGGTGCGCAGCCACAGCGCCTGCGGATCGGAGATCTCATCGGCGGTGGTGATCCACGGACCGTAGGGACAGAAGTCGTCAGCACCCTTGGCTCGCGTCCATTGCAGCTCGCGGCCCTGTAGATCGCGGGCTGTCAGATCGTTGGCGACCGTGTAGCCGGCCACCTGAGCGTCGGCGCCCATAACAACGGCCAGCTCGCCCTCATAATCGAGACGTTTGACGACTTGCGGGCAGCGCACCGGGGCGTTTGGCGGCGCCGCGGAGGAGGGCAGCTTCATGAACACCAGCGGCGCGTCAGGGGCGGTGGCGCCAGTCTCGGCAACGTGGTCGGCATAGTTCAGGCCAATCCCGAAAATCGCCCGCGGCCTGGGCACGGGCGCGAGCAGCGTCACCTCAGTCAGAGCGAACGAGGGCCCGTCGGCGGCCGGCATACTCGGGTCACGCAGACGGTCGAGCACCGTGACACCCTCGTCGGCGTAAGCCACAACCCGCTCGCCGCGCACCTCTCCGGCGTGGGGCTGAGAGCCGGGAGTGGGCAGGAACGTGGCGAGGCGCATGGCCGCGCAAGCGTAGCGGCGCACGGCCGGGGAACGCGCGATCGTCGAGCGAGGCGAATCGAGCGGGCGCCGTGATGCCGAGCCGGGCCCATCGGCGAGGCGGTTACTCGTAGAGCGCGAGCGTGGCGAGGATCACGTACAGCGCCACCAGCGCCCACCCCTCAAACTCGCCAGCTTCCCCATCGCCCGTGACCTGCCACATCGCCAGTGCCATCACCAGCAGCGCGCCGATGTAGACCGGCGCGAGCGCAAACGTGAGCGTGGTGGCCAGCAGGAACGAGATCAGCACCAGCAACGGGAACAGGAACGCGGCGATCTGCGCCACGGAGTTCTTCACGACCGAGATCGCCAGATCCGAGCGCCCCTTCCACGCGAGCACCAGCCCGGCGGTGTTCTCCACCGCGTTGCCAGCGATCGCCACGATCACCAGCCCGGCGAACGCCTGGGAGAGGTGCAGTTGGGCGATCGCGGGCAACAGCCCGTTGACGAACCAGTCGGAGACGAACGCCGAGGAGATGCCTGCCGTGAACAGCAACGTGAGGGTGAACGGCAGCGAGAGCCGCGGTCCGCCAGACGGCGGCGAGGTGCTCGGTGGGGTGGTGCCCGCACCCGGAGTGGCGTCGGCTCGCAAATAGGGCACCACCCACGCCAGGTAGACGATCAGCAGGCTCACCGCCCCCACCGCCGAGATCGCCTTCACGTGGTGGCTCGCTGGATCGTGCGATGCCAATGACAGACCGAGCAGCACGATGATGAACACGGTGACCAGCAACAGCGTGGCAGTGTCTCGAGGGAGGCGATGGGAGAAGCGCATGATGCCGTCCGGTGCACGCCGGGCGCCGACGACGATCACGAGTCCCAGCACCAGCATCGCGTTCGCGAAGATCGACCCGACGATCGCGGTCTGAGCGACCACCAGCTCTCCCTTCTGCAGCGCAAAGATCACCACGAACAGCTCTGGCAAGTTGCCCAGCGTGGACTGCAGCATCCCCGTGATCGCAGGGCCGAAGCGCTCGCCGAGCTGCTCGGTGGCAAACGACACCACCCATGCCAACCCCGCCAACGCGAGGGTGGCTACGGCAAAGCGCGGGATCGCGGGCCACGGCTGGTAGTTGGCGATGCCCGCCAACACCGCAAAAACAGAGACCAACAGCAGGGTGGAGCGCTCTTGCGGGGTGAGCCGAGCCATGGACCCAGGCGACAATAGTGGCTGGCGCGGCAGTCCTCAGAGCCACGAGAACGTGTTGGCCGGCCCTGCCGGCCCATCCTTCAAAGACGCGCCGCAAGCGCGATGCCGTGTGACTGTCAGTGGCTGTCGAGCACGCGGTCGATCAGACCGTACTCCAGCGCCTGCTCAGCGGTGAAGAAGCGGTCGCGCTCCATGTCTTCGCGCACCTGTTCCTTGGAGAGACCCGTGTTTTCTGCGTAGATCTCGTCCAACCGGTCGCGCACGTTGAGGATCTCACGCGCATGGATCTCGATGTCCGTGGATTGACCCTCGAACCCTGCTGAGGGCTGGTGGATCAGGATGCGCGAGTTCGGCAGTGCCGCGCGCTTGCCCTTTGTGCCCCCCGCCAGCAGCAGCGAGCCCATCGACATCGCAACGCCCACGCACATCGTGTGGATGTCGGGCTTTACGAAGCGCATCGTGTCGTAGATCGCCAGGCCCGAGTACACGCTCCCACCCGGCGAGTTGATGTAGATCGAAATGTCCTTTTCAGAGTCCTGGGACTCCAGGTGCAGCAACTGCGCGACCACGAGGTTGGCGACCTGATCTTCGATTGGGGTGCCCAAGAAGATGATCCGCTCGTTGAGCAGCCTCGAGAAGATGTCGAACTCGCGCTCGCCGCGCGCGGTGCGCTCTATGACCATTGGAATCAGGGGCATGTCGGGACACCCTATCGCTCGACGCACCCCTGCCCGGTACGACCCGCTGCACCGCCGCCACCACCCGTCCTCGTTCTCCGGCGCATTCGCGCCAACCGAGCCATACACCGCCCGGTTGAACCTCCGCCCGGTCGCGTGCCAACACGGACATAATGGGTGGTCGCGATGGTTCCCCTGAATCTCCCCAACGTGCTGACGGTGCTTCGCATCATGCTGGTGCCAGTGCTCGTCGTGGCACTGCTCGGCAACACCCCCTCGGGCGACGTGCTCGCCGCGGTCGTGTTCGCGCTCGCCTCGCTCACCGACTTCATCGATGGCTACCTGGCGCGCGCACGCGACTCGATCACGACCTTCGGCAAGCTGATGGACCCGCTCGCCGACAAGCTGCTGATCGTCGGCGCGCTGCTGTCACTCGTATCGCTGCACCGCCTCGAAGGGTGGGTCGCGATGGTGATCATCGCGCGCGAGCTCGCCGTGACCGTGCTACGCGCCAACGCCGGGCAATCCGGCGTGGTGATCGAAGCATCGATGTTCGGCAAGATCAAGACCTGCGTGCAGATCGCCGCGATCCTCGCCGTAATCGCCTTCCACGGCTCGCCGCTGTGGGTATCGCTGCTGGTCTACCTCGCAGTTGCGATCACGGTGCTGTCGGGCCTCGACTACTTCCGTCGAGCCACTCGTCCAGCGTCGTCTGATGCGACGCCGGCCGCGCCGTCTGCATCTCGCGGCGCAACTCCCCCATGAGACCATGGCGCTCGGCCACCACGTTGTGCTGGTGGATCGTCTCCAGGTTCTCCTGACGCGCCGAGATGAAGCTCGCGTCGTCGAGCTCGGGGAAGCGGTGCACCACGCCCGCCACCATCTCGCGCACGCAGTCCTCCACGAAGCGCGGGCGGCGGTGGGCCTTCTCCACCACCTCCACCTCATCCGCGCGCTTCATCAGCTCATAGATCTCAGAGGACATCGACCCCTCCACGATCTCCAATAGAGCCGACGCGTCGATCTCCGCGTCGCAGCTCTCCAGGCACCCAACGTGCAGCGTGCCAAGCCCGCGCTGGTTGTGGGTGGCGACCGGCACGTGCTCAAACACCCGCTCGATCTGCTCGTCGGTGAAGTCGTCAGCCTGCAGCCGCGCGCGCGCACGGTTCGCAATGAGCTCCTGTGCACACGGGCACGCGGTCATGCCCGTCGCCGACACCCCCACCATCCGGCGGGTGCCCTCCGGCAACGCCACCGCGCGACCGTAGAGCGTGTAGATCTCCTGGGTGGCGATCCCCGACACGGGCGCCGGCTTGTGCTCGGGATAGCGCGCGGCGATCGTCACCTCGGCGCGCTCTGCCCCCTGACGCTCGCGCACCAACTCGGCGATGTGCTCCGCGAGCGTCTCGGCCCGGAACGGCGACTCTCCCAGCACCACCTCGCCGATCGCCTCATTGACGACCTCCTCGAAGCGCGACATGTGCGCGCCCTTCTGCTCGGAGCCCAGATCCACAAAGCACTCCATGCGGGCGAAGAACAGCTCGTCGCGGATGCGGATGACCTTCTCGACTCCAGTGACACCCACGCGCGAGAGGCCCACGGGAATCGACGGTACGCGGGCTTGCACGTCCTCGCCGCCTACGCTTGGCGAGACCGGTGGTGTGGAGCGCATCGTCGTGGACACCTCAGCGCAAGACTAGCGGCCCGGCTCGCCGCTTCCTTCCCACCGGCGTCCCCCAACCTCGATATCTGGTATCACTCGCCACACAGCTTGGTCAACGGTGCGACTCGGTTGGGACCGGCGCCCAGGCAAGCTGGAGTGCAGCACCGCAAGTGCAACACGGAATCGCATAGGAGGACAGGCAGTCAGGATTGGAGGGTCGAGGCGACCTTCGCTTCGATGGGGAGAAGTTGGGATCCTGGGGGGTCCGAAGTGTTTGAAAACGCTGAGGGTTTGCTGATGGCTACGGACACCTCCGTAGCCGATTTGGAGGACATGGAGGAAGAGGAGGTCGACCAGCTCACGCTGCGCTCGCGCCTGGAGGAGCTGCGCAAGGCTGAGATGGATCTCAGCGTCGAGCCGGGTCTCGACTCGTTGCGCCTCTATCTACGCTCGATCGGCCATGTGCCGCTCCTCACCGCCGAAGAGGAGGTGTCTCTGGCCAAGCGCATCGAACGCGGAGACATCGCCGCCAAGCAGCACATGATCGAGGCCAACCTGCGCCTGGTCGTGTCGATCGCCAAGGGCTACGTTGGCCGTGGTCTGAACTTCCTTGATCTGATCCAGGAGGGCTCGCTCGGACTGATTCGCGCCGTCGAGAAGTTCGACTACCGCCGCGGCTACAAGTTCTCCACCTACGCCACCTGGTGGATCCGCCAGGCCGTCACTCGCGCGATCGCCGACAAGGGCCGCACGATCCGCATCCCGGTGCACATGGTGGAGCGGCTCAACAAGGTCATCTATGCCGAACGCGCACTGATCCAGCGGCTCGGTCGCGATCCCACCCCGGACGAGATAGCCACCGAGCTGGAGTGCACCACGCGCGAGGTGCGCGAGGTGCAGCGCATGGCCCAGCAGCCCATATCGCTGGAGAAGCCCATCGGCGACGAAGACGACTCTGAGCTGGCCGACTTCGTCGAGGACGCCGCTGCTGAGTCGCCTTTCGATCTCGCCTCCGCGGCGCTGCGCCGGCAGAGCGTCGGGCAGGTGCTCGCCTCGCTGCCGCGGCGCGAGCGCGAGGTGCTGGAGATGCGCTACGGCATAACCGGCGACCGTGTCCGCACGCTCGACGAGGTCGGCCGCGCCTTCAACATCACGCGCGAGCGCGTCCGCCAGATCGAGAGCCGCACGCTCAAGAAGCTGCAGACCGCGCCCGAGGCCCAGCAGCTTCGCGAGGCCAGCTGAGCGACGTTCCGTGATCCATCCGTACCCGAACGTATGTTTGGGTGATGGTAACGTTGTCGCCTCGCCGCCAGGGAGACCTTGGTGAGATCTCTGCGATCGAATGGTTGAGTGCCCAAGAGCACTCAATCTATTTGCCCTTGGGGCACAGCCCGCACTGCGATCTCATCGCCGAAAAGACGGGAATTCTAATGCGTGTGCAGGTCAAGACCTGCACGGTCTTCCGTGGCGGCCGCTGGGAGGTCACCCTTTGCACAAGGGGCGGAAATCAGAGCTGGAATGGCCTCGTCAAGCATCTCGACCCGAAGCAGATCGACTATCTCTTTGTGCTCGTCGGCGACGGACGACGCTGGTTCATACCGGCAGGTGCAGTCGCGGGCGGTACCGGGATATTGTTGGGCGGACCCAAGTACGCTGGTTTCGAGGTTGACTCGGGCCGACCGCTCCCGTCGCGCGATGAGGTTTGATCGCTATCATCGCCACCCGCGGCGGGGTTCCCGAGCGGTCAAAGGGACGAGACTGTAAATCTCGCGGCTCAGCCTTCGCAGGTTCGAATCCTGCCCCCGCCATCCAGCGCCGACGATCGTCTGTAGACCTTCCGTCTGCGGCCAGCGACAGTGTTAGTCATGGAGCTTGTCCGCGAGCAGTTCGCCGCAAATCTGCGCCGTCACCGGACGCGCGTTGGGCTCTCCCAGGAGGCGCTCGCCGACGTGTGCGACCTGCACAGAACGGAGATCAGTCTGCTGGAGCGCTGCAAGCGCTCCCCACGACTGGAGACGATCGTGATCCTCTCCAGGGGACTCGAGCTCTCCTCGCCCGCCGAGCTGCTCGATGGGATCAGCTGACGATCCTGGAATGCCCGGGCCGTGGCGCATCGCGGCTCGCCAGGCCCTCTCCGTAACACGCACCCGATCTAGAGTTCGAGCCGATCGAAGCGAGACGCCGCGCGCGTTGCAAACACGAAGTCGCCGAGGCGATGGATCAAGCCGGCCGCATGCAGGCTTGCCAGGCCATCGATCACCTCCAACCGCGAAGCGCTGAGCTGACCCACGACCTCATCCACTGACCATATGCTTCCCGTTTCGAAGTTCAGTAGCAGGCCGAGAATCGCACCCTCCGCCTGTCTCTCCTGTTCTGCGATGACACAGCCGCCGTGTTCGTCCATCTGTTCGGCCCTCCTTTGTGCCGAGACCTCGGCCACCACTTCATGTCGGCTCGCCGAGACCGCCCTTTCGTAGACGCCGTCGAAGCTACTCACCTACCCGGACGGGAAAGGCGAACACACGTTTGTCTTGGCGTTTGTGGCCAGCCCATCTTCAGCGTGGACCAGCTCGTGCGCAAGCAGGAGCAAGACGACAATACGCAAGCGAAGCCGACGCGGGGACTCGAACCCCGGACCCCCTCCTTACCATGGAGGTGCTCTACCAGCTGAGCTACGTCGGCGCGAGCGACAGATCGTAGCCTAAGGCGACTCGGGTCTTCGGCCAGTGGATTGAGGGATGCCACAAGGTTCGCCCTACCCCCCTGGCACATAGGATGAGAAGCTCTGATGCCCCGTCAAAGAACATCGGCCCACGCCTCAAAGCGTGGGGTCGTGGGCGTGGTCTTGGCCGGCGGCGGGGCTCGCGGAGCGTATGAGCTCGGCGCACTCTCGGTGCTGCTGCCGGTGCTCGAGCAGCGCGGTGAATCCCCTCGCATCTTCGTCGGTACGAGCGTCGGCGCTATCAACGCCGCGAGCCTCGCCGCGACCTCACATCTGCCGGCGCAGGAGGCGATCGTAGGAGAGCTCGCGCGCTGGCACGAAGTCGACCGTGGCGCGGTGATCAGCCCGATCCTCCCGCGGCTGCCGCTCACGGCGATCCGCTTCGCCGGTGAGCTGCTCTCGCTGCCAGGTGTGCGCGTCGCGAGCCTGCTGGACCCCTCGCCGCTTGAGCGCAACCTGCGTCGCTGGATCGACTGGCCCCAGCTGCACCGGAATCTCGCTGGCACCTCCACGTGCCGCCTGGCCGTCATCGCCACCGCCGCGCGCACGGGACGCGCGGTCGCTTTCGTCGAGGGCGACACCCACGAGGCTATAACGACCTCGCACGTGATCGACTATGTTCCCGCATCGCTCGATGAGACGCACGTGCGTGCATCGGCTGCGATCCCGATTCTGTTCCCACCGGTGCGGGTGGAGGATCCACCAGAAGCTCGCGGCTGGTACATCGACGGCGCGACCCGCCTGAACACGCCGATCAAGCCCGCGCTCGACCTCGGAGCCGAGCGTCTGGTCGTGATTGGCACCGGCTCGGTCATCCCAGCGCCGAAGAATCCCGGCCGGCATGACGCGCCCGCCCCTGACCTCGGCTCGAGCGCTCTGCACCTGCTGCAAGGTGCGCTCGCCGACCCACTGGTCGAGGACCTGCGAAAGCTCGCGGACATCAACACCTTCTACACCGACAAAGGCAGCTCACCGGCCGCCGCGCGTCACCGCCAGGCGCACGGCAAGCCGCCCTACCGTCAGATCCCCTACATGTTCATCGCGCCGCGCACACCCAGCGCGATCGCAAAGCTCGCGACCGATGTCTTCCACTCGCGCTACGGCGGCCTGAAGGCACTGCGCTCTCCAGATCTTGCCGTTCTCAGCCGCCTGCTCGGAGGACAGAGCCACACCCACGGCGAGCTCCTCAGCTATCTGCTGTTCGACCACGAGTTCATCAGCGCTCTGATCGAAATGGGCGCCCAGGACGCGACCGCGTGGCTGAACATGTCACCTGGGATCGATGAACCCTGGCAGGTCGATCCTCTGGACGCGCTCAACGACAGCGGTCGGCCAGCGAAGGCGAACGATTGACGGGTCGGCTCCCGCCAGCGGCTATCAGCCGGATGCGGTTGGTTGGCTGCGATCGGCGCGCGCGATCGGCGCCCCACGCTCATCCTCAGCGAACGATGAGCGTGGGCCTGTGGGTGTGGTGGACGACGGCTGTGGAAACGCTGCCCATCAACCCGGAGCGCAAGCCCGTGAGTCCTCTTGAGCCCATGACGATCACCGCGGCGTCGTGGTCCTCGGCAACCTGCACGATCGTTTGCCAAACGGGGCCAGCCGACTCCTCGGTGAGCGGCTCAGCCTGAAGGCCGGCCTCCTGCGCGACGCCCACACCCTCCTGAGCGATCTGGTTGTTGACCTCACGGGCAGAGCGATCGAGCTCGGCGAAGTCCGCCACGCCGCCGATCACTCCGGTCCACGCGAAGCTCCCCAAGCCGGCGGCGGGCTGCCACACCGTCAAGACAAGCGCGCGCTTGCTCGAGAGCAACTCGCCTGCGCGTGCGATCGCGCGCTTGGCGTCCTCAGACCCGTCGTAGCAGACAAGCAGCTGGCCTTGATCCGATCCAGTCATGTGGTTTCTCTCTTTGTTTGATCAAGAAAAATTGACAGACCGGCTAGATCCTATGGCGTCGGTCCCGGCGCGACACTCCTGCGCCTCTGGAACACACCAGACGCCCCGAGGGCCATCAAGCATGTGGGGACGCCCCAGCCGGACGCCCCCACACTATGCGCGCTGTGCCATCAACCTACGCCGCGAAGACCGCACGATTTGTGAACGAAGTGAGACCCGCCGGTTACCATCGCGTGGACTTGGCGCGAGTCGAGTCACACGATGCAGCCAGCGCAACCACAGGGGCCGAGCGCCCCACGGGAGTCAGAGACACCGCATGAGCCGGTGGCGCCGCGCGCGGCGCATGACGCGCCGCCGCCTACAAGCCCATCGGAGCCGCGCGGTTTGGGCGAGCGCGCACTGCGCTGGGTCGTGCCAGAGCAAAACCCCGCCGCAGCGGTTTACGGACTTGTCACGATCGGCGCGCTACTGGCCGCCGAGAGCGGGCTGCGTGACACCTACCCCGAGACAATCGGGTCGGTGGCGATAGCGGCGCTGCTGTACTGGTTCGCGCACTCCTACGCCAACGTGCTCGGCGTACGACTGTCCGAGCAGCGAAGCCTCAGCGGGAAAGAGCTGTGGCAGGCATTCATTCAGGACTGGGCGATCGTGAGAGGCGCAGGCATACCGGTTCTCGCGCTGCTGGTGGCGTGGGCGGTTGGGGCAAGCCAGCAAGCTGCCGTGACCGCCGGAGTTTGGACGGCCGTCGCGAGCCTGATCGGCTTCGAGTCGATCGCCAGCATTCGCTCGCGCGCGAAACCGATCCAAATGGCCCTGGAGGTATCGGTTGGCGCAAGCATGGGGCTTGCGATCCTCGTGCTCCGGGCACTATTGCACTAGCCCTCGAGCGCCGGGCGGCCTCGACATCGGTGCGAATTCTCGCGCGTTGTCGTAGCCTGAGCGCTGCATGCACGTAGACAATAAATCTCTGACATGGAATGATATTGTTTTCAAGACTCCTTGATAGTCGAGGGGCTCCAAGCATTCGAGGAGATCGAACACGTTGACGGAGGGTGGGAACAACCTCGGACGCGGTGCCCTGGCGCCTCGACGGTCTCCACGTGCCCGAGCCACCAATATCGCTGGGGAACGAACCGTCCCCGTCCCCCCTCCACAAACCACCGGAGACACGACCAACACCGCCGCTGACGCCACGACGACGCCGTTGTATGAGCGCCTGCCGAGAGGACCCCACCAGCTGGACCCGGTGGAGGTGGCTGAGAACCAGCGCCGGCGCATGTACGGCGCGATGATCGAGGCGGTTGCGACCAGCGGCTACGGGCGGACCAGCGTTAAGCAGGTGGTGACTCTCGCCGGCGTTTCCAGGCGTGCGTTCTACGAGCAGTTCGCCAACAAGCAGGAATGCTTCCTTGCGACGCTCGATTTGATTGCGGCGCAGGCGATGGACCGCATCGCCTCCACCTATCGCGCCACCAACGGCACGCTCGAAGAGCGCTTGCACGCCGCCCTGACCGCGTTCGCGGAGGTGGTGCAGCGTAATCCGAAGGGCGCACGCCTGATGCTGGTAGACGCGCCCTCGGCGGGTCCAGCAGGCTGGGAGCGGCTGACCGAGACGCTGACCGTGTTCGAGGAGCGCCTCGCAGCGAGCTTTGCCCACGCGCCCGATGCGGCACGGCTGCCAGAGCCGGTGGCCAGAGCGATCGTCGGGGGACTACGGCGTTCGACGTTCCTGCGCCTGCTGGAGAAGCGCACGGATGAGATGCCGGGACTGGTGGGAGACATGCTGAGCTGGACGCTCCTGTTCAAGACAGACGGCCCGAGCCCACTTGGGATGCGCCTGCGCGAAGTGTCAGTCGCGGTGAATCCGAGCCATGAGGACGATCGCGCACGGGTGCTGCACAGTGCGCTGGAGCTGGCCGCCCTCGAAGGCTACGCAAACCTTACGCCGATGCGAATCGTCGACGAGGCAGGCGTGTCGATCGACGCTTTCTTCGACCTCTTCGACGACATGGAGGCGTGTTTCCTGGCTGCCCTGGAGAAGCTTGGAGAGGAGGTTCGCGACGCGGTGTCGGACCCCGGACTCGAGCGCCCAGAGGAATGGCCCGCGGCGGTGCGTCGTGCCCTGGACGCGCTGATGCGCTACTTCGCGGCGCGCCCCTCCTACACCCAGACGATCGCCACCGGCGTGTTCACGATGGGCCAGCGCGCCGTCGATCTGGGCGCAGAGCTGGCCCACGAGGTCGCCGTGAGGCTGATCGCCGGCGCCCCGGGAGAGCCCTTGACGGGGCTCGCCCACGAGGGCATCGAAGGGGCGATCTGGCACACCATCTACCTGCAGACGATCAGTGGGGGCGCCGGCACGCTGCCGGAGCTGTCGGACTATCTGGCCTATGTGGTGCTGGCGCCGTATCTCGGCGCCGAGGAGGCCGCGCGGATCGTGACCGAGGAGCGCCCCCCGGCGGTCGCCTGAGAGATCTCAGCGCTTGCGACGCTGGCGCAGCTCGGCGAAGTGCGTGAGCAGAATGCCGACCAGCAGCGACCCCACGATCACGATGATCAGCGGGGTTTTGCTTTTGACGAAGATCCAGTTGACCTCCACCTCTTTGACGTTGAGCACGGCGAACAACGTCATCAGCACGGCCAGCACAACGAATACCCCGGTCCGGGCCTGTTCGCGTCGGCTGCGACGCTCCGAGGTTTGCGTGGCGTCCGACATCGCTAGTGATGCTACCCGTTGGACACCGATGCGCAACCTCGGATCAAAGCTCGGGCCCAGCTGGGGGCTGCTCTCCCACAGCTTCTCCGGGCTCCGCCTCGCCCACGGGCGCGTGGGCGCTCAACTCGGCCTGTACCCACTCGCAGCCGGCAGACAGTTCGGCGACGCCCATCGCGGCGGCGACGTTGAGGGCCATGCCATGACGGAAGAAGTCGTCGAGGCGCTCTGGCTCGGCGCCTGAGAGATCGCCGGCGAGCGCCATCAACTCGGCGGAGCGGCGGCGCACCCGCGCACGCACCAGCTCGTCGTCGCAGGCGGCGTAGGCCTGGTGCTGGAGCATCAGGTAATCGCGGTCGGTGGACAGCAGTTGCTTGTAGGCGCGACCCATCGCCATCAACACGTCCTCGCAGTCCTCGGACGCGCGACCGGCGCGGAAGTCGGCGGCCGCACCTCTGAACGCTTCGGCGAAACGGTCGAAGCAGTGTTCGACGGCCGCGAGGAACAGCTCGCGCTTACCGGCGAACAGACTGAACACGTACGGTTGGGCGACGCCAACGCGGCGCGCGATGCGATCGACCGGCGTTCCGTGGAGTCCGCTGGCGGCGAACTCGTGCACCGCGGCTGAGATCAGCGCCTCGCGGCGCTCGGCGGCCGGCACGCGCCGTCGCACACTCGACGGCTCGACGCTCAAGCGGTGTCTCCAGCAAGCACCGCCACTCGCGGCTCGACCGCAACCCGCTGCTGCGCTTCAGCCGCGGCGGCCACATCGGCGGCGCGGGGAGTGCGAAACGGCAGCAACAGAGCCAACAGGGCGCCGCCGCCGAGCACCGCGACCCCAACCCACATGGCGGGGATCAGTCCATTGACAAACGCCTGCGGCGAGTTGTAGCCGCCGGCTCCGGTGAACACCGAGGCCAGGATCGCCACCCCGAGCACCCCACCGACCTCGCGGATCGCGTTGTTGGCACCGGAGGCCTGGCCAGCCTGGTCGACACGCACCGAGGACAGCACCGCGTTGGCGGAGGGCGCGAACACGAGCGCCATGCCGGCACCGGCGAAGACAAACGGGATCAGCATGTGGGTGTAGGGCAGGCTCGTGGAGAGGATCGCGGCGAGCCAGCCGAGCGCGATCGCTTGCAGTGTGAGGCCGGCGACCATGAACGGCCTCGAACCGTAGCGCTCGGAGAAGATGCCCGCGAGCGGCGCGACGATCATCGTGGCGCCTGTCCACACCAGCAGCTTGAGCCCTGCCTGCAGGGGGGTGTTGCCGAGCACGTCCTGCATGTATTGGGAGAGGAAGAAGATCGAGCCGAACATGCCGAAGTACATGCTGAGCGACACCACGTTGGTGACGGCAAACGAGCGCTTGGCGAAGAAGCTCATCGGCAGCATCGGCTCGGGCGCGCGACGCTCCCACACGACGAACGCGGCAAGCGCCAGCGCGCCGCCCAGCAGCGACGCGAGGATCGTCGGGCTGGTCCAGCCGAGCGACTGCGAGCGCACGAGCCCGAACACGATCCCGAACGCGCCGACGCCGCCCAGCAGCAGACCGGGCAGGTCCAGCGTGCCGTAGGGGCCGCGGCTCTCGGCCAGCCGGCGCACCGCGACGGGTACCAGGATGAGGCCGATCGGCACATTGAGCCAGAAGATCCAGTGCCAGGAGATGCCCTGCACGACCGCGCCACCCACCAGCGGGCCGATCGCCACCGCGATGCCGGAGATGCCCGACCACACCCCCAGCGCGATCCCACGGCGTTCGGCGGGGAAGGCGTCGGCGAGCAGCGTGAGCGTCAGCGGCGTGACGATTGCAGCGCCGGCGCCCTGAACTGCGCGGGCGGCGATCAGAAGCTCGGTGGTGGGGGAAAGCGCGGCCGCGGCCGAGGCCAGGGTGAACAGCGAGAGCCCGAGCACGAACATGCGCTTGCGCCCGAAACGGTCGCCGAGCGCAGCGCCGGTGAGCAGCAGCACGGCGTAGGACAGCACATACGCGTTGACGGTCCACTCCAACGACTGGATCGAGGCCCCGAGGTCACGGTGGATGCTGGGCAGCGCGACCGACACCACGAGGTTGTCGAGCACCGTCATAAACAGCGCCACGGACACGATCCCAAGCGTCCAGTTGCGACGGGCAGGGGTTGCGGCGGCGGTTGCCAAAGCTTCTGCGGGGGTGGTTGTGGCGGTTGTCATAGGGCGGTCTCCCATGCTCGAGTATCGACTCTTTCCAGAATATTAGCAGTCGCTAATAATTTTTGGGAATGGGGTCGTTCTCGAGCCCCGAAAGCGCTGCTGGAAGGGCAACTTGGCATTCGTCGCGACAAGCCTCCCCAAACCGGGGTAATGGCGCGCAATGCAGCGACCAATGCGAGGATGGAAGCGCGCAATGGCGAATAGGATCGCCAGGATGACGGTTGCCATAACAGGGGGTGCCACGATGAGAAACCGCATGCGCAGCGCTGTCGCGACGAGCAGAGCCCGGCGACCCTGGACGGCACTTGCCGCGCTGGCGGCCGGCGCGCTCGCGCTGGGCGGGTGCGGCTCTGCTGCCACCAAGACGGTGTCGGTATCGAGCGCGGCCCCTCCGGAAACGACCACACAGCGCACGACGACCACGAGAACGACCCCCTCCTCTCCCACGACCACCACCCCGGCGACCACCGTCACGACCTCGACCACGCCATCCGCCGCAGAAACGACACGCACCACGACAGCGCCAGCCTTCACCAAACAGCCCACCACTGCCGAAGGCCTGGGCGCAGCGCTGGCGACGGTCAAAGCGCACGGATATACAGCCAGCGACACCTCCGTCTACCACCCCGAACAGACCCTGCGCGTACTCGTGGGCACGCGTGAAGGCGCAAGCGAAGGCCACGGTCAGCAGGCGTTCTTCTTCGTGGACGGACGCTACCTCGGCACCGACACCAAGGAACCGAGCGCAACGGTCAATGTGGTTAGCCAGAGCGACACCGAAGTGACGCTTGCCTATCCGCTGTATCAGCCGCATGATTCGCTGTGCTGCCCCGGCGGAGGACAGGCGACCGTCCATTTCCAGCTCAACAATGGCCAGCTCGTCGCGCTCAATCCGATCCCCCCGGCCAGCTCACAAACAGGCTTGAGCCGGCAGTAGGACGCCCGTGGGGGCGCGATCTCACCATGGCCTCACCCGGCGAGCCGGCAGTAGAAGACCCGTGGGCCGCGACTCCGTCATCGGAATCCTCACCCGACGAAAAACGCGCGAGTGGAACGCCCTCTGCGGGTAGATTGACCTCACAACTCCAACCAGAAGGGGATCCGATGAGTCCAGCGATCGAAGGCCGTGCCGAGGAGCTGCTGAAGGACAAGAATTTCTGCGTCGTCTCCACCATCCGCCCCGACGGCACCGTGCACGCCGCGCCCGTGTGGGTCGACGTGCAGGACGGGCGCCCGGTGGTCAATACCGCAGAGGGCCGTGCGTGGCCACGCAACCTGGAGCGCGACCCGCGTGTGACGCTGACCGTGCAGAACATGCAGAACCCCTACGAGTACCTCACAGTCCGCGGGCACGTGGCTGAGCGCACGCATGAGGGCGCCGACGAGCACATCGACAGACTCGCGATGAAGTACCTGGGCGAGGACACCTACCCCTACCGCCAGCCCGGCGAACAGCGCGTGATCGTGCGGATCGAGCCCGACTACGTGCACGTGTACGGCTCCTGAGCTTCATCCGGTCCTGTGCCGCTCACCCGATGCAGGGTGGGCGGGGCAGCTCAATCGTGCTTGACCCGGCCCAGCAGTCGCCGCCACAGCGACGGTGGCCGCGGCTGGGTACGCAACCACTCGTCACGCGCCGGCAGATCTCCGCGCTTGCGGGCCGCCAGCACACACTTGGTGTGGGCGTGGCGGCGACGAGTTTTGTCGTCTTCGGGGAAGATCAGCATGTGCTCGCTGAGCGCCGGCAGATGACGGTCGCAGAATGGGCAGCGGTAGGTCGCGGGCTTGCGGTTGTGCGCGCCTCTTACCGTCCACCATCGAGCCGCCGGCAATTTCGACATGCACACATTGTCGCGCCGGTAGGCTGAGAGTGTCTACCGGGGCCGGGGCGTTGTCCGAGGCCGGAGCGATGCGCAATGACAAGCGGCGACGATCCAAACCAGGGACGCCACACAGGCACACCGCCGGCAGGCACGGGCGACGTGCCGAAGACCGCCAAGTCCAGCGCCGAGATCGTGCACGAGGCGCGCAAGGCCATCAAGCGCATGCGCGCACTGGCGCGGCTGTTGCGCTACGAGTTGGGGGAGCAGGAGTTCGAGCGTGTCAACGGCTCGCTGCGCGCCACCGGGCAGCGACTGTCGGGCGCGCGCGACGCCGAGGTGCGGATCGCCACGCTCGAGTGCCTGCGCTCCAAGCACCCCAAGGCGCTCGCGCACGAGGGGATCGAACGACTGTGGGAGCGTCTGGAGCGCGAACGCGAGCAGGCCGATGAGCCCACCGACACACACGAGGTACTGGCCGACATCGCCGGAATGCGCAACCACCTCGCGCGCTGGAGCCTGGCCGCTCCCGACTTCGACGTGCTCGCGCCGGGGCTGCGTCGGATATATCGCCAGGGACGGCAACGCCACCGGCGCGTGCGACGCGAGCGAGGTCGCGACCCCGAGCATCTCCACGACTGGCGCAAGCGCGTCAAGGCTCTCTACTACGCACTCGACATGCTCGGCGGGGCGGGCGCCAAGCAGGCGCGCCGCGCCACCCGGCGCGCCGACCGTCTTGGCGACCTGCTGGGCGAGGAGCACGACCTGTGGATGCTCGCCATCTATGTCGAACAGCATCCTCACGCCCTCGGCGACGACGAGGATGCCGAGCGGGCGTTGTCGAAGCAAATCCGCAGGCGCCGCCAACGCTTGCGCAAGCGCGCGTTGCGCGCCGGAGCGCGCCTGTACAAGCGCAAACCGGGCGCTTTCACCCGGCGCATGGAGTCCGCGCTGACCCGCTGATCCATTCAGGGTTTCCCCGCGCGCGGCCGATGTAGTTGACGACCCGCATACCTCGATGCGCGCGCGACTGCTACCCCACACCTCGATCCTGCTCCTGGCCTCTCTGATGGGAGGACTGGGAGTGCTCGTCCTGCACACCACGTTCGACTTCGGCGGACACACGGATGAGGGACTCTTCGAGGAGGGCATCTACAACGTCCTGATGCTGGGCTCGGCGCTGACGGTGCTGGCACGCGGAGCGCTCAGGCGCGAGGAGCGTGCGGCCTGGCTGACGATGGGCGCGGGCCTGCTGTTGTGGTGCGCGGGCGAACTGTATTACTCGCTGATGATTGAAGGCACGAGCGGGGAAGCCGGTGGACGCGTCTCGCCGGCAGACGCGCTGTACCTGGCGATGTACCCCTGCTTCTACGTCGCGCTCGGGTTGCTGGCCAGACGGCGCCTGCGCAACCTGCGCATCGGCATGTGGCTGGATGGACTGATCGCCGGACTCGGCGCGGCCAGCGTGGCAACCGCACTAATCCTGCCGCCGATCCTCGCCGGCGCCACCGGCGCACACAGCTCCATCGTCGTGTCGCTCGCCTACCCGATGGGCGACCTACTGCTGATGATGTTCGCGGTCGGCGCGCTCGGTATAACCGGCTGGCGCGCCGGCAACATATGGCTGCCGATCGCCGCCAGCATGCTGGCGTGCGCGATCGCCGACTCCACATACCTGTACCTGACCGCCACCGACGCCTACAAAGCCGGCACCTGGATCGAATGCCTGTGGCCGCTCGCCGCGATCCTGCTGGCGATCGCCGCCTGGATGCCTTCCGCGCACGTGCAACCGCGCCAGATGAAGGGCTGGCAGATGGTGCTCGTGCCGACGCTCGCGCTGCTCAGCGCGCTTGGGATCCTCGTCTACGGCAATCTCGGCCCACAGCTGGACGTCCCCGCGCTGATCCTCGCCACCGCCACCGTGCTGGCCGTTGGCGTGCACCTGATTCTCACGCTGCGCCAGAATCTGATGCTGCTCGCCCACTCGCGGCGCCTGTCGTTGACCGATCCCCTCACCGGCCTGGGCAACCGGCGTCTGTTGATGGGCGACCTGCGGCTCGCGTGCAAGACCGCGCTGACGCCCGAACCGTGGGAGCTGGTGCTGTATGACCTCGATGGTTTCAAGCTCTACAACGACACGTTCGGCCATCCCGCGGGCGACACGCTGCTCATGCGCTTGAGCGAGCGGCTAAAGCGGGCCGTCGAGCCCCACGGAACCGCCTACCGCATGGGCGGTGATGAGTTCTGCGTGCTGTTCGACTGCTCACACGCCAAGCCGGAGGGCTTTACGCAGTCGAGCGTGGCGGCCCTCTGCGAGCACACTCACGACTTCTCCATCACCGCCTCCCATGGAGTCGTGCGGATCCCAGCGGAGGCCGACGATCCCGACTCGATCATGCAGCTCGCCGACCAGCGGCTCTACCGGCGCAAGGAGGAGGTCGCGGCGCGGCGCGCCCGTCTGAGCGCAGGCACAGTCGACGTGTTGCTGCGCCCCCTGAGCACACCGGCTCCTGAACAGTCGCGACGACGCTCAGGCGACGCTGACAACGGTGAGCACGCTCTCCCCCCTGGGGAGCACGACCGAGGCCCGCTCGCCGGCGCTGCGTCCGAGCAGGGCGCGCGCGACCGGAGAGTCCGCCGAAAGCCGCCCCTCTGAAGGAGAGGCGTCGTGTGAGCTGACAATCCGCCAGCTGCGCTCCACGCCCGCCTCGTCACGGACGACGACCGTCGAGCCGAACCCAACAGCCCCGGTGGGCGCCTTGGACTCCTCCACCACCTCGGCCGTCGATATCCGTTCGCGCAGCTTGGCGATCTTGGTCTCCAGGTGCGCCTGGTCGTTCTTGGCGTCGTGGTACTCGCTGTTCTCTTTCAGGTCGCCCCACTCACGCGCGGTCTTGATGCGCTCGGCGATCTCGCGACGACCCTCGCCCTCCAGGGCAGCCAGCTCCCCTTCGAGCTCCTTGAGCCCCTCGGAGGTGATCATGCTGGGGGCGTCAGCGGTCATCCAGCGGAAGCCTACCCTTCAGAGACCCTTGGGGTAGTTGCCCCTCTGGCGGGGGCAACCCAGGGAGCAGAGATCTCGGGGGATGCGAGGGCCGTGACCCTCAGCCCGGGGCCGTCAATGTGGGCGATCGTCAGAAGTGATCCCCAGCCCGAGACCATCAATGTAGGGGTGATCGTCAGAAGTAGGTGGTGGGCGAGGTGGACAGCAGCGCGTAGTCCTGCACAACCGCTGCCTGGTCCAGCAGCTGCGAGGAGGGAGGCGAGCCGAACACGAACAAACCGCTTGTCAAACGCTGGTGGACCCACACGCTGTTGACGTAGGTCTGCACGAGCGTCGCGCCCGGCGGATCGTGGGTGACCGAATCGAGATACATCAGGTTTCTGAAGTACACCGACACGAAGAACGGGTTTTCGCTCAACAACCGCGGGATCGTGAAGTACGACAGCGCGGCCTTCGCGGTCTGGCGCGCCTGGTAGAGGTAGTAAGCGTTGCCGGTCGCCTGGTAGAGCAACACCCCAGCGCCGATCATCGACCCCTGGTTGTAGCTCCACTCCGTGGGGTCGATCACACCGTGCAGGCGAATATGGTCGTAATACAGTTCGTTCGGCGCCCTCAGACAGGTGCGCACCCATTCATAAGCCTGCTGCGCGAACTGCAGATACGCAGCGTTGCCGGTCAGGCGGAACAGCTGCACGCCAAGCTCGGCGGCGGGACCGTCTGTGACCGTGTTGCGATCGGTGTTGCCGGGCGCGTCGGAGAACGGCACGCCGCCCGGGCACGCCAGCTTCGGATTGCTCGACCAACCGGCCATCACGAACTGCATGATCTGCTCGGCCTTTTCCAGCAGCGTCGCTTCGTGGCGCTGCTTGTAGAGCCGCGCCAGCTCGATCCCCACCCACTCGTTGTCGTCGTAGTAGCTGGCCCCGCCCGGGGGCACCACCTCGCCGTTGAACGACGGCAGCGAGGGGGGCGCCACGCCGGCGGCTTCGGAGGGTTCCGAGCCTTCGCCTGCTTCTTCCTCTTCGGGCTGTTCGCCGGCGATCGCCTCACCGGCCGCACCCCAATACTGCTGCAGGCCGTACATGCGAACGTTCAATTCACGCGAGTAGGTGCTCGCCGCGGTCGCGACCTGACCGGGGATGTTGGAGACACTCACCGTCGCCGCGAGCGCTTGGGAGAACGGCCACAGGTAGGAGTACGGTTCGCCCTCGTACAGCCCGGTGCCGGGAATGTAGTAGTTCTGCTGCATCGCCTCGTAGGCCACCAGCGCTCGCGCCGGGTCGCCGTGCAAGACCGGCTTGGTTTTCTTCTTAGCCGGCTTCTTGGCGGTCTTCGTGCTCGGCGTCGAGGTCTTTACCGGCGTGGCCGGGGTCTTAGCCGGTGTGGTCGTGCCCGCGGGAACACCACCGGTGCTCGACGCGCTGCGCGCGAATTCATCAGGCCGCGCAAGCTTGCGCGGCCACTGGGCGCCGGGCGGATAGCGCGAGCCCGCTCCCTCGCCAGCGCGCGCCGCTGCCTCGGCGGGCGTGCCCGAGGACGCGAGTGCCCACGCAACCACCGCCAGGGCAAGCAGGGGCCTGCTACAGACCGGTGATATGCGTGCGCTCCATTTCATTGAGATCCGACCTCCGCGACAAAGTACTCACACAGCCAACCCGGCTCCACCCATGCAACAAGACGACCGCGGCCAGCGAGCCACACCGACCTCCACAACAAACCACCACCGCAAATGATGCGCTGGGGGTATTGTGCGCCGCCTAAGAACCTCCTTCAAAAAGAGACGAGACACACGTGACGACAGTTAGAGAGGCCGTGCTCGAGATGCTGCGTGAACGGTCGATGACGACCGTGTTCGGCAATCCCGGCTCCACCGAGCTCCCAATGCTCACCGAATTTCCCGCCGACTTTCGCTACGTACTTGGCCTGCAGGAGGCCACCGTCGTCGGTATTGCGGACGGCTACGCCCAAGCCTCTGGACGCCCAACGCTCGTCAATCTCCACACCGCCCCGGGCGTCGGCAACGCGATGGGAGCGATCTTCAACGCGCAGGCCAACAAGAGCCCGCTGGTGATCACCGCCGGCCAGCAATACCGCTCGCTGATGACGCTGCAGGCCAACCTGACCAACCGCGACGCCACCCGCGTGCCGGCGCCACTGGTGAAGTGGAGCTATGAGCCACCGCGCGCCGAGGACGTTCCCCACGCACTCGCGCGCGCGATCCACATGACATCGCTGCCGCCGCGCGGACCGTCGTTCCTGTCGATCCCAATGGACGATTGGGGCGCTCAGATAGATGACGGCAATGTCGCCCACCACAGCGCCCGCAGGGTCACAGGCGCCACCCAGCCCGCCCCTGAGGCCGTCGCGCAACTGGTCGAGCGGTTGCGCCGCGCCGAGCGCCCCGCACTCGTCGCCGGGCCCGAGATCGACGCCTGTGGCGGCTGGGAAGCGGCGATCAGACTCGCCGAGCTCCAGCGCCTGGCGGTCTACGCGACGCCCGCTACCGGTGGTGGACGGATCGGATTCCCCGAGAGTCACCCTCTGTTCCAGGGCATCCTGCCACCTGCCGTGGGGCCCCTCGGAGAAGCGCTCGCCGCGCACGACCTCGTCCTGGCGGTGGGCACGTCGGTGTTCCCCTATTACCCCAACGTGCCGGGTCCGTTGCTGGCAGATGGCACCACGCTCGTGGCGATCACAAGCGACCCCGACGAGGCAGCGCGCGCGCCGATGGGCGAGGCGATCGTGGCCGACCCTGCAC
>JBAWFB010000257.1:0-1783 GCA_049591495.1 Solirubrobacteraceae bacterium | reverse complement strand
CACGAAGACCGACCCAAACCCGACCTTATGTCCGCCCGACACCACCATTGATGCCAAGACGGAGCCATCCTATACCAAACACTCAAGTGTTGTCAAGGGGGTCCACCAAAAGACCCCCAAAACACCCCAACCCTCACCCAGAGCTACGCCCCCCGACCGGACCAGGACAGCAAGCGCAGCAGCGACGACGCCATATAATCGGCCGTGCCCAACAGCGAGCAACCGATGACCGAGCGACACTTCGTCAAGTACACATTCCTGAAGCTCGACCCAGCATGGCGTCGGCTGGAGTCCGATGCGCGCGCGGAGGGCAAGCGCGAGTTCGCCGCCGCCTGCGAGGACTTCGCCGACGGGCACCTGCTGCAGTCGTTCTCGCTCGTGGGCACACGCGGAGACGCCGAGCTGCTGCTGATCTCAGAGGCCGAGAACCTCGACCGCATCCACGAGTTCCATGTCGTGCTGGCGCAGAGCGGCCTGATGAGGTGGGCCGAGCAGCCCTACTCGTTCCTTGGGATGCGCAAGAGCTCGGAATACTCCGAAGACGAGCGCGTGCGCCCGCGCGGGTTCCGCGGCAAGTACGTGTTCGTGTATCCGTTCGTGAAGTCGCGCGAGTGGTACGCGCTGCCCGCCGAGGAGCGCTGGCGGATCATGCAGGGCCACATCCAGGTGGGGCGCGAATACCCGGGCGTGGACAACCACACCACGTATTCCTTCGGCCTCGACGACCAGGAGTTCGTGGTGGCGTTCGACACCGACGACGTGGGCACGTTCCTGGATCTCGTCCAGCGCCTGCGCAGCACCGAGGCGTCGCGCTTCACTGTGCGCGACACGCCGAGCTTCACGTGCATCGCGTGTTCGCTGGAGCGCGCGTTGAACGCGCTCGACGGCGAGCCGATCTCACTCGACACCCCTGCGCTGCGGGCGGGCTGAGCAGATGAGCCCCTCGACGAGTCGTGCCGGCTCGAGCACGCGGAGCGCTCCAGCCAAGCGCAAAGCCACATCCCAGAAGGCCGCCGTCGAGGAGCTGGCCGCCGCCGACCCGGTCATGGCCGGGCTGATCGAGGCCTGCGGCGTAATCCCCAGCCCGCCGCGCAAGCGCGCCGACCCGGAGGAGCACTATGGAGCGCTGCTGCACGCCGTCGTCAACCAACAGCTGTCGGTCAAGGCGGGAGCCGCGATCTACGGGCGCCTGCAGGAGCGCTTCGGCGGGCGCCCGCCCACACCGCAGGAGCTGCTGGCCGACGATCCCGAAGAGCTGCGCCTCGCCGCGGGCCTATCGCGCTCGAAGGTCGGTTTCATGCGCTCGCTCGCAGAGCACATCCTCTCAGGCGAATTGGAGCTGGAGCGCCTCGACGATCTGAGCGACGAGGACGTGATGGCCGAGTTGGTGGCCGTCAAGGGCATCGGCGAGTGGACCGCGCACATGTTCCTGATGAGCCATCTACACCGTCCCGACGTGCTGGCGCCCGGCGATCTCGGCATCCGCCGCGCGATCGAACGCGCATATGGCCTGGAGGAGATCCCCGACCAGGAGACGGTCGAGCGTCTGGCCGAGCGTTGGCGCCCGCACCGTACACTCGCCTGCCGCTACCTGTGGCGCTCGTTGAACAACGAACCCGAGTAAAGGCTCACCACACCAGCGTTCATGCTGGCGCGGTTAGTGTGCTTGTTGGGTTGTGATTGTTTGTTGGATTTCGTGGCCCTTGGGGGTCAGTGTCCAGGCGTTGCTCTCTCCGCTTCTGGGGCCGGGGCCTTTGTTTTCGATCAGGCCGAGGCGGCACAG
>JBAWFB010000256.1:0-30131 GCA_049591495.1 Solirubrobacteraceae bacterium | reverse complement strand
GGCGCGCACCACCGCGGTGGTGCCCCCGACAATCGCACCCTCGACGAACACGCGCTCGACCGCGCCGGTGAAGAAACGGCCGGTGGCGGCGGCGGGACGCACGACCGCCGCGTCGATCAACTCGTCGAAGTACCACTTGTTGACGAACAGCGTGTACAGCGGCTTGAATCGATGCTGCATCGCGGTCGCGGGACGACCCTCGCCCACGACCCAGATGCGCCATGCGATCGCGATCCCGCTCAAGCCCAGCAGCGTGCCGAGGATCAGGCCAAACCACAGCAACCCGTCGCGGGTGTGGACCGTGTAGAGCGTCGAGCCGTAGAAGCTCGGTTCGAGGAATTTGTCGATCACGTAGTCCACGTTGGGGATCTGCACCAGCCCCGCACCGATCGCGCCGACCGCGAGGATCGCCATCGCGACGCGCATCGGCAGCGCGCGCTCGGCGATCGCGTGGGTGGGGCCGGGGAAGCCGACGTCGGTGTCCTCGACTTCGCCGTTGGCCGGGTTGGTGGGCTCCGGGGCGTGGTAGAGGTGTCCGCCCTCAAGCTCACGTGCCTGCTCGACGGGGTCTCCGTAGAAGGCGCGGAAGATCATCCGGAACGTGTAGATCGCGGTCAGGAACGCGCCGATGTAGCCGACCACGTACAGCGCCCAATGCCAGCCGCCGCGCTCGGCGGTGACGAGCAGGATCTCGGCCTTGGAGAAGAAGCCCGAGAACGGAGGGATGCCCGACAGCGCCAGCCCGCCGATCACAAAGCAGGCGAACGTGAACGGCATCGCCTTCTTGAAGCCTTTCATCTTCTCAAGCGACTGCTCGCCGCCCATCGCGCCGATGATCGAGCCGGCGCCCATGAACAGCAGTGCCTTGAAGAAGGCGTGGGTCATCAGGTGAAACAGGCCCGCGGCGTAGGCGCCCACCGAGACACCCATGATCATGTAGCCGATCTGCGACATCGTGGAGTAGGCGATCACGCGCTTGATGTCGGTCTGGGTGAGCGCGGTCGTGGCGGCGATCAAAAGCGTCGCCGCACCCACGATCGCGCCCACGTCCTGTGCGGCGGGCGCCAGTTCGAAGAACGGGTGCATGCGCGCGATCAGGTACACGCCAGCGGTCACCATCGTGGCGGCGTGGATCAGCGCCGAGACGGGCGTTGGGCCCTCCATCGCGTCGGGCAGCCACGTGTGCAACGGGACCTGCGCGGACTTCGCGAACGCGCCCACCAGCAGCAGCAGGCAGCCGGCTGTGACGTCGCCGTCGCCGCTTGTGAACACGTGCGGGGCGGCAGCGAACGCTTTGAGGAAGTCCAGAGTGCCTGTGTGCTTGAACAGGAAGAAGGTGCCCAGCACCAGCCCGATGTCGCCGATCACGTTGATCACGAACGCCTTGATGCCGGCGCGCGTGGCCGTTGTGCGCCGGTACCAGAAGGAGATCAGCAGGTAGGACGCGGCGCCCACAAACGCCCAGCCCACGATCAGCAACAGGAAGTTGCCGGCCAGCACCAGCAGCAGCATCGAGAACACGAAGAAGTTGAGATACGCGAAGTAGCGTGCGAAGCCGCGGTCGGCGTCCATGTAGGACACCGAGTACAGGTGGATCGTGGTCGACACGCCCGCGACGATCAGGATCATGAACACCGACAGCGGGTCCACCAGGATCGACATCTGCCCGTCGATTCCGGCCGTGGAGGCGTAGTTCCAGAGCGAGGACACGAGCTGGCGGTCGTGGGGGGCGTGACTCTGCAGCGACAGCAGCGCGCCGAGCGCCGCCAGGAACGCGAGGCCGATCGCGGCCGTGCCGATCCAGCCGGCGGTACGGCCGGGCAACCTCTTGTAGCCGGCGCCGATCACGATCGTGCCGAGCAGCGGGAATGCGAGCACAAGCCAGCCGTACGTGGTTGTGCTCACAGGGACAACCCCACTATCGCCAGATAGAACGCATCCGCGAACACCTGTGACGCTGTCTTTGTCATCACTGGGACAGCCTCTCGCTGATGGCGCAAAGCGTCACTGTTGTCAGCCAGAACGAACATCAAATCCTCACCCTTGAAGCTCCCGTAGCTCATCCACATCTATGGGCAGCCGGCGGCGGTGGATCGCCACGATCATGCCGAGCCCGATGCACACCTCGCAGGCGGCCACGGTCATCACGATCAGCGCGAGGATCTGACCATCGCCGTTGCCCCACATGCGCGAGAACGCGACCAGTGAGAGGTTGGCGCCGTTGAGCATCAGCTCCAGGCACAGCAGCACCACGAGCGGGTTGCGGCGCGTCATCACGCCGAACGCGCCCACGCAGAATACGACCGCCGACACGGCGAGATACCAGCCGATGTTCACCAGCCGCCCCCGTCCGCGTCGTGCTCCTCGGAGTCTCCGGAGCGTGCGTGCGCGAGCGCCAACCCTTCGACGCCCTCGGTCATCGTGCCGGTGCCCAGCGGGCGCAGGATGTCGAGCGGCGTCAGCCGTTCACCCTCGTCTTCCAGCCCGCCGCGGCGGCGCGCCAGCACCACACCGCCGACCGCCGCGATCAGCAGCAGCAGCGAGGCGGCCTCGAACACGAGCAGAAAGCGGGTCAGCAGCAGGTTGCCGATGTAGGCGGGCGTGCCGAATGCGCGCGGACCGGGGGCATAGGACGCGCCGACGCTTGAGACCATCTTCAGGCCACTGCCCAGCAGCGCGATGAACAGCTCCACCAGCAGCACTCCCGCGAACAGCGTGCCGCTCAGCTTGCGTCCGTCCGCGCTGCGCGAGCGCGCGCGGCGCGTGAGCTGGTCGTCGAGCGACTGCTCCTCGCCGCCGACGTAGGCGACGACGAACACATACAGCACCATCACCGCGCCCGCATACACCACCACCTGGGCGGCCGCCACGAATTCCGCGCGCAGCAGCAGGAACAGCACGGCCAGGCTCAACAGGTGCCCGACGAGCGCCAGCACGCTGTAGAACGGATTGCTGAGGGTCACCACACCGATCGCACCCGCGATCACGCCGATCGCGGCTATGAAGAACAGGACGGCCGACACGACTAGAGCGCCCCTCGTTTTTTTTGGATAGTTGTTCGTTCGAACTGCAAATCCGCGCGCAGCGCACTATCCATTACTCGCCCTCCCGGCGCAGTGGAGTGCGCTCCAGCGGCTCGGCCAGCAGCATCTCCTTGGTGAAGATGAGGTCCGAGCGCGTGTAGTCGGACATCTCATAGTCGTGGCCCATGGTGATCGCGTCGAACGGGCACGCCACCTCGCAGTAGCCGCAGAAGATGCAGCGGGAGAGATTGATCTCATACACCGCCGCGTAGCGCTCGCCGGCCGACACGCGCACCTCTGGGGTGTTCTCGGCTGCCACCACGCGGATGCAGTCCGCGGGGCACGCGGCGGCGCACAGAGAGCAGCCCACGCACTTCTCGAGACCGGTGTCCTCGAAGCGGTGCAGCTTGTGGCGGCCGCGGAAGCGTGGGTACACCGGCGTCTTCTCCTCGGGGTACTCGATCGTCACCGCTTCCTCGGTGAACCGCCCGAACGTGGTCTTCAGGCCACGCAGCGTCTCTCCGAACGCGCGGTAGGCGCCGCGCCCGGCGCCCGGCGCCGGCGTGCGCATCACCTCGATCACGTCATCGCCTGGGTTCCAGGTCATGACACCCTCCAGGGGAGGCTGGGTTGGAGTGGGTGTTTGGGATTCCAGGTCATGGCAGTCTCCAGGGGAGGCTTTGCTGTGGGTGGGTGTTGGGGCTGTGCGTCATCAGTGGGTCACCACCACGAGCACCGCCGTCACCAGCGCGTTGAGCGTGGCCAGCGGCAGCAGGATCTTCCAGCCGAAGCTCATCAGCTGGTCGTAGCGCAGGCGCGGGAGCGTGGCGCGGATCCAGATGAAGAAGAACGTCATCAGGCCCATCTTGAACAGCACCACGAACGGGTCGACCCAGCCGGGGGGGTGGATCCCGAACGGCATCAGCCAGCCGCCGAGGAACACGGTCGTGACGATGCCCGAGACGACCAACACGTTGAGATACTCGGCGAAGTAGTAGGAGGCGAAGCGGCCGCCACCGTACTCGGTGTTGTAGCCGCCCACCAGCTCCGCGTCGGCCTCCGTGAGGTCAAAGGGCGCGCGGTTGGTCTCCGCGAAGCCCGCCACCAGGAACACGATGAAGCCGAAGAACTGCGGCACGATGTACCACATGCCCTGCTGGGCTTCCACGATCCCCGTCAGCGACAGCGTGCCGGCGGTGAAGATCACGCCCACCAGCGCCAACCCCTGAGAGACCTCGTAAGAGATCAGCTGCGCCGCGCCGCGCATCGCGCCGAGGAACGAGTACTTCGAGCCCGAGGACCAGCCGCCGAGCATGATCCCGTAGAAGGCCACCGCGCCAAACGCGAACAGGTACAGCGGGCCGATCGACACGTCGATGCCGTACAGCCCCACGGGCGTGCCAAAGATGTGCTGCACATTGCCGAACGGGATGATCGCAAACGCCGCCACCGCCGTGAGGATCGAGATCGTGGGGGCCAGCGCGAACAGGAAGCCGGTCGAGGTGGAGGGGCGGAACTGCTCCTTGGTCAGCAGCTTCACGATGTCAGCCATCGGCTGCAACATGCCAAACGGCCCCACGCGGTTGGGACCGTAGCGCGCCTGGAAGCGTCCCAGCAGCTTGCGCTCGGCAATCAGCACGATCGGCACCAGCTGCAGACCCACCGCGAAGATCACGATCGCCTTGATGATCTGGATCCACCACGCTTCGTAGAAACCGACAGTCGCGAGGGTCATGAGACCACCGCTGTCTTGTGTCGCTGCGCCCGGGTGCGACCGATCTGCGCGAACCTCACGATGCCACCGCCGTCTCGCGCTCCTGCCAGCGCACCCCGCGGCCGCCGATCTCCTCGAGCGTGAGTCCCTCGTAGAACGGCACGGCGTCAAACAGTTGCTGGGAGGCCATCGCGCCGCTCAGCACATCCAGGTCGAGGCCGATGCGCTGCGCGAGATCGGCGATCACCTGCCACTCCGCACGGCTCTCGCCCAGATGGGCGGCCGCCGGACGCAGGCGCTGCACGCGCCCGTCGGGGTGCACGATCGTCCCCTCCTTCTCGGCGTAGGCGCCCGCGGGAAACACCACGTCGGCGTGCTCGCGGATCGCGTCCGTGAGGAAGGTGGCGTGGCTCACGACCGTGGTCGCGCGCTCAAGCGCCTGCTCCCACAGGGCGCGATCCTGCTCGGATGCTCCACCGAGCGGGTCGGCGCCCAGCAGGTACAGGCAGGTCAGCTCGCCGCCGCTCAGCGCGCCGGCCATCCCGCGCGCGTCAAGCCCATCCTCGGCCACGGTGCTGAGACCGGGGCCCGCGTTGGGCAGCACGCCCGCCTCGCGCAGCCCGCGCCCGTTGGCCTGCACCGGGATTTCCAGCAGGCCCGCGCCACCGGTGTCGGCGAGGTTCAGCGTCGCGGCGAGGTCCAGCAACGCCTGCGCCGCGCGCGCTCCGTCAGGGCCGGCAGTGAGCCGCTCGCCCCACAACACCACGATCTCCTCGCCGGCGGCGGTGAGCGTGCTCACGAGCTCGCGCGAGGCCTTCTCGTCGAGCAGATCGGCGGCTGTGGCGTGCACCAGCTTCATGCCGTGGCGGCGCACGCCCTTGCGCAAGCGCAGGTCCAGAATCGGCGCATCCTCGATCGGGTTGCACTCAAGCGCCAGCACCGTGTGGGCGAACTCGAGGTCCGGCACGCTGGCCTGCAGAGCCGGCTCGGCCAGCGCCCGGTGCAGCTCCAGCGGCAGCGTGCCCGCCACGCGCGAGTCGATGTGGGGGGAGCCGAGTGCCTCGCGCAGCACGCGCGCCAGCAGGAAGCCCTCCTCGTTGGTGGCTCCGCCACCGGCGATCGCGCCCGTCTGCGTGCCCGCGCGCTTCAGGCGCGTGGCAGCCTCATCCAGCGCCCGATCCCAGGAGACCGGGCGCAGCTCGCCGCCGTCGCGGATCATCGGCTCGGTCACGCGACCCTCATCGCCCAGGCGCGGATACGCGAAGCGCCCGCGGTCGCACAGCCAGCCGTCGTCCACCTCGGCGTGATCGCGCGCCAGCACCCGCATGATCTTCTCGTCGCGCACCGTCAGCGTCACATTGCACTGCGCCGGACACAGCGTGCACACGGAGCCCGCATCCTCGATGTCCCATGGGCGCGCGCGGAAGCGGTAGGCACGCGAGGTCAGTGCGCCCACCGGGCACAGCTCCACGATGTTGCCGCTGAACGGCGCCACATAGGGGTGACCGTCGAAGGTGGACACGTAGGAATGGGCGCCGCGCTCCAGCAGCACCAGCTGGTAGTCCTCTGAGATCTCCTGAGAGAAGCGCACGCAGCGATAGCAGAGGATGCAGCGCTCGCGGTCGATCGCAATGTTCGGCGAGAGCTCCAGGGGCTTCACGAAATGGCGCTTTTGGTCCACGAAGCGCGAAGTGCCCGACCCCCAGCCAAAAGTGATGTCCTGCAGCGGGCACTCGCCGCCCTTGTCGCACACGGGGCAGTCCAGTGGGTGGTTGATCAGCAGGAACTCGACCACGGCCTGCTGGGCGGTCTTCACTCGTTCGGACTGGGTGTGCACGACCATGCCGTCCTTCACCGGGGTGGAGCAGCCGGTCTGAAGCTTGGGGATGCCCTCGACTTCCACCAGGCACATGCGGCACGCGCCCACCGGGTTGCCGAGCTTGGGCTCGTAGCAAAACACCGGGATCTCGACGTCGCCGAGCTTGGCGGCATCGACCAGCATCATGTTTTCGGGGGCCTGCACCTCGCGGCCGTCGATGGTGAACGTTATGACGCGAGTCTCAGGTCTAGGCACCGATGACCTCCAGCGTGCGCGCCGAACGTTCGCGGGCCTGCTCGATGTGGGCTTCGAACTCGTCGCGGAACTTGGCGATCATGGAGCCGATTGGCATGGCCATGGCGTCGCCTAGGACGCACAGGCAGTTGCCGATTATGTGCTCTTGGACTGAGGCCATGATCTCTATGTCCATTGGGGTGGCCTCGCCGGTGTCGATGCGTTCGAGCACCTTTACGGTCCAGTTGGTGCCCTCGCGGCAGGGGGTGCACTTGCCGCAGGACTCGTGGCGGTAGAACTTCGCGACCTTCAGGGCCACGTCGAGGATTGGGGTGGAGTCGTCCACGACGATGATCGCCCCGGAGCCGAGCATCGAGCCGGCCTTGGCCATCGAGTCGAAGTCGTAGGGGAGGTCCAGATCGTCGGCGGTCAGGACCGGGGAGGAGGAGCCTCCGGGGAACCAGCACTTGACCTCGCGACCCTCGGGGGGGCCTCCGGCCAGGCCGTAGATGATCTCGCGCGAGGGGGTGCCCAGCTCGACCTCGTAGTTGCCGGGCTTGCGCACGTGGCCCGAGACCGACACGAGCTTGGTGCCTTTGGAGGTCTCGGTGCCGAGCTTCGCATAGTCCTCGCCACCCATCTTGATGATCGCCGGGACCGTGGCGAGCGTCTCGACGTTGTTGATCAGCGTTGGGCCCTGGTAGAGGCCCTGGTTGGCCGGGAACGGGGGCTTCAGACGTGGGTTGCCGCGCTTGCCTTCCAGCGAGTCGAGCAGGCCGGTCTCCTCGCCGCAGATATACGCGCCCGCGCCGCGGTGCACCACAAGTGACAGGGAGTGCCCCGATTTGAGGATGTCCTCGCCGATGTAGCCGGCGGCCGTGGCTTCGGCCAGCGCGGCGTCGAGCATGTCGGCCTGGTGCACGTACTCGCCGCGGATGTAGATGAACGAGCGGCTGGCGCCCGCTGCGTAGGAGGCGATGACGATCCCCTCGATCAGCATGTGCGGGGACTTCTGCATCAGTTCGCGGTCCTTGAACGTGCCCGGCTCGGACTCGTCCGCGTTGCACACCAGGTACTTGTCGATCGTGCCCTTCGGCAGGAACGACACCTTCTTGCCCATCGCAAAGCCCGCCCCGCCGCGCCCGCGCAGGCCGGAGGCTTCAAGCTGGGCCAGCACCTCCTCGGGCGTCGTCGCGAACGCCTTGCGCAGCGACTCGTAGCCGCCGCGGCGCGCATACACGTCGATCGTGGCAAGGCCCGGCTCGTCGATGTCGTGAAACAGCAGCATGTCGGTCATCGAGGGTCTCCCTCGGGTGCGCCGGGAGCCGGCACGGGCTTCCCCTTGGGCGCTTCCGGCGCGGGAGCATTACCCATCGAGCCGGACTTCGGCATCCCGGGCTGCGTGGGGTGGGCCGGGAACTCCTGGGAGTTGGCGTGCGGGTCGGCCACGCGCATGGTTGCCAGCTGCTTCTCGGGCAGCACCGGACGCCCGGCGCGCGCGTCGTCGAGCAGCTGTGGGACGTCCTCGGCGGTGAGCGGGCCGACGTACACGCCGTCGACGGACGCCATCGGCGCGATGTCGCACGCGCCGAGACACTCGAACGAGCGCACGTTGAACTCCGGATCCTCGCCGGCGGCCTCGCGCATCGCGTCGTACAGCGCGTCGGCGCCGCGCAGCGAGCAGGAGATGTTGGTGCACACATACACGCTGTGGCGTCCCACCGGCTCGGTGTCGAGCATGTCGTAGAAGGTCGCCACCGCCGCGAGATACGCGGGGGTGAGGCCCATCACGCACGCGACCTGATCGATCGCCTCAGGCGAGCACCAGCCGTGCACGCGCTGCGCGGCCTCAAGCGCCGGCAGCGCCGCGGAGCGGCTGTCGGGATACAGCGCCATGTGCGCCTCGATCTCCGCGCGCAGCTCGGCCGGCACCTCGACCTGCGCCGAGTCCGGCACGAGCGCCGGAGCCTTGGTGGGGTCGACCGGCTCATACCAACCCGGCACGCGCGAGCCGTGGGCGTAGCGCTTGACGCTCATCGGTCGATGCCTCCGAGGATCGGATCGAGCATCGCGAGCGTGGCGATCATGTCGGCGATGTAGGAGCCCTCCGCCATGTGCGACAGCGCCTGCAGGTTCACGAACGAGGGATCGCGCATGTGCACGCGCGCGGGCTTGGAGGATCCGTCCGAGCGCACGAAGCAGCCAAGCTCGCCGCGCGGGCTCTCGATCGGGTAGTAGACCTCGCCCGGCGGCACGCGGAAACCCTCGGTGACGAGCTTGAAATGGTGGATCAGCGCCTCCATCGAGGTCGCCAGCTCGTGGCGCGGGGGCAGCGCGATCTTGCGGTCGGTCGTTATGTGCGGACCCTCGGGCAACCCGTCGAGCGCCTGGTCGATGATCTTCACCGACTCGTAGATTTCCGCGAGACGCACGGCGAAGCGGTCGTAGTTGTCGCCCACGGTGCCCACCGGGATCTTGAAGTTGAAGTCGTCGTAGGAGCTGTAGGGGGCGGCCTTGCGCAGGTCCCACGGGTTGCCGGCGGCGCGCAGCAGCGGGCCGGTGACGCCGAGGCTCAGCAGCGTCTCAGCGTCCAGCGGGCAGGTGCCGCGCAGGCGCTGCAGCACGATCTCATTCGAGTTGAGGATCGCCCCGTACTGATCTGCGCGGCCGGGCATGATCTTGGTGAAGTCGCGCAGCTTCTGCTCGAAGCCGACCGGGATGTCCTCCATCACACCGCCCACTTGGAAGTAGCGCGTGTGCATGCGCTGCCCGGAGGACATCTCGAACAGGTCGAGGATCAGCTCGCGCTCGCGCAGGCAGTACAGGAAGATCGACACCGCGCCGAGGTCCAGCGCGCTCGTGCCGAGCCAGATCAGGTGCGAGGCGATGCGGTTGAGCTCCAGGTGGATCACGCGCAGATACTGGGCGCGCTTGGGGACCTCCACCTCGACCAACGTCTCCACGGCGCCGCAAAACGCCATCGCGTTGAAGTAGTAGGACAGGTAGTCCATCCGCTCGACGACCGGGATCACCTTCCAGTAGGCCTTGTCCTCGGCGGTCTTCTCGATGCCGGTGTGCACGTATCCGACGACCGGCTTGATCGAGCGCACGACCTCGCCCTGGAGGGTCACCAGCAGGCGCAGCACGCCGTGCGTGGCGGGGTGATGGGGGCCGAAGTTGAGCGTGAACAGCTCGTCGTGAGTGCCCTCGGCGACCGGCTCGCCGACCACCGACATCGTGATGCTTTCCTCCTGGCGGCGGTAGTCGGACATCTGCTGCTCGGTCGGGCTCACCGGCTTACTCCCAGCGAGTCGTCCTCGTTGTAGGTGAAGATCACCGGTTCGCCGCCGACGGGGAAGTCGCGTCGTTGCGGGTGGCCCTCATAGTCCTCGGGCATCAGGATGCGTCGCATGTCGGGGTGGCCGGCGAACACGACCCCGAACATGTCGTACACCTCGCGCTCCTGGTGGTCGGCGGTTGGCCAGCCGGGGCCGTCAGGGCCGTCGGGTGTGACGGACTCGACCTCGGGCGCCTCGGTGCTCACACGCAAAGTGACGGTCATCCGGTCCACGGCGGACATGTCCAGCAGCTCGTAATGCACGCCGAGACGCGGCTCGTGCGGGTAGTAGTCGACGCCGTGCACGCTCATCAGCGATCGATACCCGCGCTCGCGTAGATATGCGAGCACGGCGCGGTTGCTGTCAGGCGATACCTCCAGCGTCGCGCGACCGCGGAAGTGAAGCGTTCCGAGAATCGCCTCCGCGCCCACGCCCTCGGTCTCGCGCAGCTCCTTGGCGAGCAGCTCCAGCCCCGTGGCGTCAGGCACCGGGGAGGATCTCCTCTGTGCCCTGCGCGCCGTAGCGCTCGCGCCAGCCCGCGTCTGGATCGTCCTGGACCATCGCGCGCAGCTTGAGGATGCCGTGCATCAGTCCCTCCGGCCTCGGAGGGCAGCCCGGGACGTGCACGTCGATCGGCATGAACTTGTCGGACGGAACCAGCGCATAGTTGTTGAACACGCCCATCGAGCTGCAGCACGCGCCCATCGAGATCGCCCACTTCGGCTCGAGCATCTGGTCGTACAGGCGGCGGATGATCGGCGCCATCTTGATCGACACGCGTCCCGCCAGGATGATCAGGTCGGCCTGGCGCGGGGAGGCGCGGAACGCCTCGTAGCCGAACCGTGCGATGTCAAGGCGCGGGCCGGCGGCCTGGAACTGCTCCATCGCACAACACGCCAACCCGAAGGCGAGTGGGAAGAACGAATTCGAGCGTCCCCACGCGACGGCCTTCTCCAGGGTGGTGGTGAGCACGCGTTCGTGCACATAGCGCTCGAGCTCGTCTGCCTCCATCGTGGCCGGCTGCGTCGGCCCGAGCAGCTCGGCGCCGCGCAGCAGCTCGTGCGAGTCGAGCTTGTTGACGCGCAACGCTCGCGGATCGACCGATACGCCGCTGGAACCGCTCGCGCGGGTCCCGCTCCCTGCGGCCGGCTCACGCTTTATCTCCACTCGAGTGCTCCCCTGCGCCACACGTACACGAACGCGACGAATAGCAGCACGATGAAGGTGATCGTCTCCGCCAACGCGAACCCGCCGTAGACGCGCAGCTGTAGCGCGATCGGGTAGAGGAACACGACCTCGATGTCGAACAGGATGAACAGCATCGCGATCAGGTAGAAGCTGATCCCGAAGCGCATCCCGCGCTTGACCTCCGAGGGCAGTCCGCACTCGTACGGGTCCTGCTTGTGCTTGACGCGACGGCGCGGACCGACCATGGTGTTGAGCATCGCGAACAGTCCGCCCACGGAACCGCCCAGGACGAGGAACACGATCGCCGGGAGGTAGCTGCGGAGCACCGCGCTGTTATATCACCCTTGTGACAAACTGTTACATAGTGACGATTGTCTCAATGACCTCACTCGTGGCAGGATGAGATACGCCGTCGTAACAGGGTCGGATCGGAGGCCGGTCGTGTGCTGTGTGTTTACTTTGTGGATACATAACACTTCATTTTGTGAAGTGTTATGTATCCGGATTTGAGCACATCGCCATCTCTCCCAACATCGGATCGGCATGAATGAGGCCGTCGTTGCGGGTGCGGTCGCGTTGGCTGCCCTCAATGTGGTCCCAATGCTGCTCGGGGGGTGGCGCTGGTATCGCCACGAGAGCAGCCGCGGCTTCTGGGTGGCGCTGCGTGTGGCACAGCTGGGCGCGCTCGTGTACGCGGTGGCGATCGGCGTGCTGACAGCCGCCGGACACTCCTCGAGCGAACGGCTCTTCTACCTATACGCGCTATTGCCGCTCGCGGTCGGGTTCGTCGCCGAGCAGTTGCGCGTGACCTCCGCGCAGACGATTCTCGACCAGCGAGATCTGGCCGACGCGCAGGCTGTTGGTGCGCTGCCCGAGCACGAGCAGCACGAGGTGGTCTCCGCGATCGTGCGGCGTGAGATGGGCGTGATGACCCTCTCGGCGCTGGTCGTGGTGTTCCTGGCGTTGCGCGCCGCGGGAACCGCTCACGGCTTCTGAGAGCTGCCTTCATCCCACCACCGGTTCGGGCATGGGCGCCAACCGATATAGTCCGGCGCGCATGAGGCCGCCCTTGAAGATGTTCGCGCTCGCAATCACGCTGCTCGCCGTCGCCGGCGCGCTGGGGGCGTGTGGCACGCAGACCATCTCGCTGTCGAAGTCCAACCCCAACTACCGCGGCGCGGTGATCTTCCGCGACCACTGCTCGGGATGCCACTCGCTGGCTGTCGTCGGCGCCGAGGGCTCGGCGACTTCGATCAAGGACCGCGTGAAGACCAATGGGCCCAACTTCAACATCCGCAAGGAGAACGTCGAACAGGTTCTCTACGCGATCCGCAACGGTGGCTTCTCGGGGGCGATCATGCCGGAGAACCTGGTCGTCGGCGACGACGCGATCGACGTCGCCAAATTCCTGGCGGCCTACTCCGGGCTGCAGGCGCAGCACGTGCCTTCGGTCAACATCACGCTGTCGACCAAATAGGCACCTCCGGGTGGGCGCGGCGAGCTCAACCCATCGCGCAGCCCACCACATAGGGCCTGGGGAGTGAGGACGGCGTGCTCGACCTGAAGCTGATCCGCGACGATCCTGAGCGGGTGCGGGCCGAGCTTTCCCGCCGCGGCGGGGACGCGCTTGCGGGGCTCGATCTCGTGCTGCACCTCGACGGGCAACGGCGTTCGCTGATTCCGCGCGTGGAGGAGTTGCGTGCATCGCGCAACGCCGCGGCTGAGCAGATCGCGCAGGCCAAGCGCGCGGGCGAGGACGCTGCCGAGGCGATCTCAAGCCAGCGCGAGCTGGGGGCGCGCGAGAAGGAGCTGAGCCGCGAGCTGGCCGAGGTGGAGGAGCGGCTGCAGGCTGCGCTGGCCCCGCTTCCCAACCTGCCCGACCCGACTGCCGCGCCGGGACCCGAGGATGAGCTGGTCAAGGTCGTTGGTGAGCCGCGTGTCGGTGCCGGCGCCGAGCGTGTCGGCGAGGATGGCGACGGGGAGCGGGCGCCAGGCGTGCGCGACCATCTCGAACTGGCGGGCGCGATGATCGACATGGATCACGCCGCGAAGCTGTCGGGTGCGCGCTTCGCCTACCTGAAGGGCGACCTGGTGATGGTCGAGCTGGCGCTGGTGCGCTTTGCTCTGGAGAAGCTGCGCGCTCACGGATTCGAGCCGGTGATCCCACCTGTGCTGGTGCGCGAGCGCGCGTTGTACGGCACCGGGTTTCTACCCGACACCGAGCAGCAGATCTACCGCCTGGCCGACGACGACCTGTATCTCGTGGGCACCTCCGAGGTTGCGCTGGCCTCGCTGCACGACGAGGAGATCCTCCCGGTTGAGCGCCTGCCGCTGCGCTACGCGGGCTTCTCGCCGTGCTTTCGTCGTGAGGCGGGAGCGGCTGGCAAGGACACGCGCGGGATCTTCCGCGTGCACCAGTTCGACAAGGTGGAGATGTTCAGCTTCGTCGAGCCGGAGCTCTCGACCGAGGAGCACGAGCGCATCCTCTCGATCGAGGAGGAGATCCTCACCGCCCTGCAGCTGCCCTATCGGGTGGTCAACATCGCCGTTAACGACCTCGGCAACTCGGCCGCGAAGAAGTACGACTGCGAAGCGTGGCTGCCGAGCCAGGGGCGCTATCGCGAGCTGACCTCGTGCTCGAACACGACCGACTACCAGGCGCGCCGCCTGAACATCCGCCTGCGCCGCGAGAAGCGCGTCGAGACTCTGCACACGCTCAATGGCACGGCGGTGGCGGTGGGGCGCACGATCATCGCGCTGCTTGAGAACGGTCAGCGTGAGGACGGAACCGTGGCACTGCCCGAGGCGCTGACCGTCTACGGCGCGCCCGCGGTGCTTGGCGCCTGAGCCCGACTGAGCCTAACGGGGCAGGTGGAACGGCACCGTGGTGATGACGATTCCCTCGTAGGCAATGAGAGCCGCTCGTAGGCGTGCGGCGACGCGGTTGTGAAGGACGCGCTGCCAGCGCTTTGCGACGACGAGCTCGGGCACGACGAGCGTGAGGGTCACGTCCGGGCGTTGGCGGTGCAGCGCGGCGATGTAGTTGGCCAACGGCGCGACCGTCGCACGGTAGGGAGCCACCACGACCTCCAGCGGCAGATGGTCGCCCCACGCCTGCCATGAGCGATGAAAGCGCTCGGCCTCCTCCTCGGTGGGGCTGATGTGCAGCGCGAGCACCGGCTGGGCGAGCGATACGGCATAGGCCAGCGCGTGCAGTGCGGCGAGGTCGAGTACCGCGACTGGGACGACGGCAAAGCTGTGTACCTCGGAGGGGTCGTCCTGAGCCTCGGCCAAGCGCTGGGAGGCCTCCGAGCTGAGTCGGGGTGGTGCCACTTGGGTCCTGCGCATACGGTGAGCGTTTGCGTCGGGTTGTGGCGTGAGCGCCTCGCGGACACGCTCGTAGTGCGTGTGCACCCGCTGGCACGCAAGGATGATCAGCGGGATCAGCACCACTACGACCCAGGCGCCCTCGGTGAGCTTGGTGATCGCGGCGATCAGCACAACTGCCCCTGAGAGGATCGCGCCGAGCAGGTTGGTAGCCAGCGCAGCCTGCCACCCCCGCTCGCGGCCGCGCCACCAGTGGGCGACCATCCCGCTCTGGGCGAGCGTGAAGGCGAGGAACACACCGATCGCGAACAGTGGTATCAGCGGGGCTGTCTCGCCGCCGAAGGACGAGTAGATCACGGCTGCAGGGACGGCGAGCACGAGGATGCCGTTGCTGAACGAAAGGCGATCGCCCATACGCAGAAACAGCCGCGGGACATAGCCGTCGCGGGCCATGAAGTACAGGAGCCGCGGAAACCCGTTGAACGCGGAATTGGCGGCGACTAGCAGCACGAGCGTGGTGGCGATCTGCACGAAGTAGTAGGGAGCTCCACCGCCTACGCTGTCGTGTGCGATCTGGGAGAGCACCGTCTGACTCCCGCCTGGGGTGGCGCCGTCGAAGTGGGCGACGAGCACGACACCGACGAACATCGAGATCAGCAGACCCATCATGACCGACAGGGTCTGGCGGGCGTGCCGCGCCTGCGGCGGGTGAAAGACCGGGACCGCGTTTGAGATCACCTCGATCCCGGTCATCGCCGTAGCTCCGGAAGCAAACGCGCGCAGCAGCAGCAGCACGCCGAGCGCCTCGGTAGCCCGGTGGGGCGCTGCCGCCGCGGGGTAAAAATCATGGGAGCTCGCCTTGGCCAGGCCGGCGATCACGACCAGCGCGATCGCGCCCACAAACAGGTAGGTGGGGGCGGCAAACGCGGCGCCGGCGTCGCGCGCGCCGCGCAGGTTGCCGGCCACCAGCAGCAAGATCACCACAAGGCCGATCACCACCCTCGCCGAGTCAAGCGAAGGGATCGCTGAGGTGACTGCTTCCACCCCGGAGGCGACCGACACGGCGACCGTGAGGATGTAGTCGAGGATCAGCCCGGCCCCCGCGAGCAGGCCCCACCGATGTCCCAGGCTGTCGCTTGCGACGATGTAGGAGCCCCCGCCGTGCGGGTAGGCCCGAATCACCTGGCGGTAGCCGAGGCCGACGGACAGCATCAGCACCGCAAGGGCCGCCCCGATCGGCAGCGAGAGCTTCAGCTCACCCGAACCGGCGAGCAGGAGGATCGCCATCATCGCTTCTGGCCCGTAGGCCACCGAGGAGAGCGCGTCGGGCGAGAGCACGGCGAGCGCGAGCAGGCGTCCCATCTGCTCCTCGGCGATGGCTGTGCTGCGCAGCGCCGGGCCGATTAGCGCACGGCGTAGCGCGTAGGCCACGTGGCCTACGCGCGAGTCGCCTTCACCCGCCTCGGCTGTCGCTTCGAGCTCGTCGTCGTCCTCCCCGCTCCTTGAGCTGCGGATATGCACAAACCGCCCGCTGCGCGACTGTTGGGGATCGACGAAGTCAAGCCGGCGATCGACGGGCAGCGCACGCTCCCAGATCCGCCGTGCCGGCATGCACCCTGCCCAGCTGCGGCCCACCTCGCTCAATGCCGCAAGCGCGTGCTCGTCCAGCTCGGGTAGCTGTGCGTTGGCCGTGACGGCCGCGTTGGGCCTGCTCTGCTCAGTTTTGCGGCCCCCATCGTGCTCTGAAGGGGGGCGCATTGGTCGAAGATGATGACGATCTTGCCGGGCTGCTGCGAAATACCGGTGGGCTCTGCATTACGATCTCCACAGCGTTTGAGCCCTGTCACGACCCAGCCCACTCCACTACCGCCCTCTGGTGGGATTCCGCCAGGGCTCTTGCCTCCGGAGCCGCCACGTCGTGGTTGGTGGATGGCCAGGCGCTTTCTGCTCGGGACGCTTGGCATCCTCCTGTTTGCGGGCGCGGGGACCTACATGCTGGCTCGCAACGAGGTCAGCGCTGTCGTCAGCGCGCTCGACCAGAACAAGGCGGTCAAGGTCGCGCCGAAGGTGCTGATCCCCACCAGCAGGGGTCAACCAGAGACGCTGCTACTGGTTGGCAACGACGAACGCAAGGCCCCGAAGGGCAATCCCAGCGGGGCGGTGCTGCCGCACTCCAACGAGATGCTGCTGGTGCGGGTCGACCCGAGCAAGCCGACCATCTCGATGCTTTCGATTCCCCGCGAGCTGCGAGTCACGTTCACCGCGCCCACAGGGGAAGTGATCACCAACCGCATCAACTCCGCCTACACCTACGGCTATGAGGACGGCGGTGGGACCTCCGGCGGGGTCAAGCTGATGCTTGAAACGATCAAGAGCCTGCTTGGCATCACGGTCAACCACGTGTTCGTCACCGACTTCAAACGCTTCGAACACGCGGTCGATGAAATGGGCTGCGTGTACATGACCGTGGACAAGCGCTATTACCACAGCAACGAAGAACCGGGTGCCGAACAGTACTTCGAAATCAACCTCGAGCCGGGCTACCAGCGCCTATGTGGCAAGCAGGCACTCGAATTCGTAGCCAATCGCCACGAAAGCACATCGCTGATCCGCGACGCTCGCGATCAGCGCTTCCTGTTGGACGCGAAGGCGCAGTATGGCTCGACGCTCTTTGAAGACCGCGAAAAGTTCGAGAAGGTTCTCGGCAAGGCCGTCCAAACCGACCTCCACGGTGAAGAACAGGTACTCCAGCTGCTGGAGCTGTTGGGGGAATCGGCCGGCAAGCCGGTGCGCCAGGTGCCTTTCCACGTCAACCTGCTCCCAACCTACGACACCGCGACGCCGCAGCAGCTGGAAGAAGCGGCGCACTCATTCCTGGCGGGTACGGCTGCGATCCCCAAGCACCAGTTGAACAGCGCGGTGCGCTCGGTCAACAAGCACCGTCATGTCTCCGCCTCGGCTCTCTCCCTCACACCCACTCCGAGCTCGACGCTCACGGAAGCGTTGGTTCAGGCGCCACGTTTGCCGTTTGCCCTCGAGGTTCCTCTCTACCAGAAGACCACCGCCGAATCCGCCCCTGACGAACTGCTTCTGTACGGCATCCAGAGCCCCAATGGCCGGCACCGCTACCCGTCGTATGTGATCGTTGTCGACGATGGCGAACTGGGGCAGTACTACGACATCCAGGGCAGTTCCTGGGGTGGCCTGCCGCTCCTCAACGATCCGAGCCAGACGATTCAGATCGGGTCGCGCACGTACAGCCTCTTCTATGACGGCGAACACATCAAGACGGTCGCGTGGCACGAAGGCAAGGGCGTCTATTGGATCGAAAACACCCTCACCTACAGCCTCTCTCCGGAAGAGATGGTGACTATCGCTCGCCACACACGACCTGTCGGCAATCCAAAAGCCGTCCCGCCCGTGCCGAGTGCGGCTCTCCTGCATGGCGTCGCGCTGCCCCCGCGAGAGGCAGCGGGCACCACTCTCACCGCCAAGATCGAGGCTGCGCTCGGCTTGGTCAGTCTCCTGATCGTGGCGCTGCTGGCGATCGGCGTGCTCCTGCGCCAACGGGAGCTCAAACGCCTACGGGAGCAAGTCGCCCAAGCGCTTGCGCTCGAAGCCCGCCGGCGCCCACTGCGCTCTGGCGCCGGCGATCGTGGCTAGCCGGTGACTATGGGCGCTGGCCGAGCTCTTGCGGTGATATCGGTTTCGGCGCTCGATTGGTTGTTGGCAAGGTTCGGGTCCCTGTTCGAGCTGGTCACCTTCGCCGTGTTGCGCTGATGACCGGCGCGCTCGACGGTGGCCACAACCGTGATGGTCAGCGTCTCCCCCAAGCGCAGGGTGCCGAGTGAGCACTTCAATGGCTGGCCACGCTGGCAGGACCCGCTCGGCGTGTGCACTGAGAGGATCTTGGAGTCCAGGCTCGACGTGTCGGTGAGCTGCACATTGGGCGCAGCGTCGGGTCCGTCGTTGGTGACCTTCAGCGTGTAGGTCAGCCGCTCGCCCACGTGAGCCGTGGTGTGGTTGACGTGCTTGAGGACCCGAAGGTCGGACACCAGCTGATTGGGCACGTCCAAAGTGGTGATGCTCGCGAGCGCTTCGGATGAAGGCGGCGCCGGTAGTGGCGGCGGCAATGGCGGCGGTGGGGTCGGGGTCAGCGGTGTCACTTCGATCGACGTCGAGGATGTGTTGTTCGAGGGATCCGGGTCCACCTGTCCACCGGCGACCACTGCCGTGTTGTCGATCTTGCCGGCCGCACTCGCGGCGACGTTGGCGGTGACGAGGATCTGCGCGCCACCGCCATCGGCGATCACGCCGAGTTTGCAGATGACTCCGTTGCCGGTCGTGCATTCGCCCTGGCTGGGCAGGGCGGAGACGATCTCGAGTCCTGCGGGCAGCGGGTCGAGGACGACCACGTTGGTCGCTTCGTTTGGCCCATTGTTCTTGACCAAGAGTGTGTAGCTCACCTGACCCCCAGCTGGGACGGTGGCCAGCGACGCCGTCTTCTGGATCGCCAGGTCGGCGGCCGGCGGTACCGGTGTATCGGCCTCGGCGGCGTTATTGGAGAGTTCTGGGTCGGGCGTGGTGCTCGAGACCACGGCGACGTTCACGAAACCTTCGGTGACGGTGCTCGCTATTTGTACGGTGAGGACGATCGTCACGTGCGCTCCCAATGCGAGGGATCCGAGCGAGCATTGCACCCTCGGTCCACGTTCCAGGCTCAGTCGACGCCGTCTGGGGGAGTGAGGTAGGCGTGTTTTGGTGGGGGCTGACGCGACGACCTGACAGCCTGGGCTTGCCGAGCTCAACGACAGTCCCGCAGGGAGCTGATCGGTCACCAGGACGTTTTCCGCGGTGTCCGGCCCCTTGTTGGTGACGTCCAGTGTGTAAGTCTCCTGGGATCCCGGGATCGCTGGGTTCGGGGATGCGCTCTTTTCGATTTGCAGATCGGCGTTGGGCGTGAAGTCCACGATTGCCGGACCGGGCGGGTTGATACCGGTTTCTCCGCTGATGTCTTCCGGCCCGTTCTTATAGACACCGGCGGTGCCGGAGGTGACGTCGATCGCGACGGTGCAATAGCTGACGCCCGCGGCCAGATCTCCGGTAACCGAGATCGTCCTGCCGCCCGCCGCTGCTTTGACGGTCGTGGGTTGCACACAAGTGGTGGCAACATCGGGATCGGAGGCCACGACGAGACCGGATGGAAGGGTGTCGGTGAACGCCCACCCGTTCTTGGCTGCCAGCTCGCTTGTGTTGGTGATCGTGAAGGTGAGCTGGGAGACACCGCCGACGCTGAGAACTGCAGGGCTGAAAGACTTGTCAAGCTGGGGTGTGGCGTCGAGCACCTTGATCTTGTCAAACGACGCGTCGTTGCCGTCTTCGCTGGTCTGCCCGTTTCGCATCCTGATGCCGAGCTGAGAGCCACTGAACAGCGTGGCGGCGTTGCCGGCGAAGGTGCCCGCCTTGAAGGGTTCTGGCACCTTCGTGCCCAGTTTGGGCGGTTCGAAGGTTGTGGAGCTCTTGTCGCTGCACGGATCGATCGGGCTGGTGAATGTGGGGATTTCAAGCGAGCCACTGAGCAGATAGAACTTGAATTCCGCGTGGCTGTGCTTGCAGTTGGTCTCGGCCGCATCGACTGAGAAAGTGATGAAGCGACTGCTCGCGGCAAGCGGAATCGGCATCACCGTTTCAAACTGGACCGCATTTGCCGGCAGCGTGCCGCCTCCATCGGTGTACGCGGTTACGGCGTGATTCGTCGTCGGATCCACGCCCTCGAGCTTTCCCAGCACCCACGCCAGCTGCCGCACCCTGTCAAAAGCTACTTCTTCACAGTCGGTGGCCTTTGTCCGTTCGTTGCTTTCGAACTCAACCACATTGCCATCGCAGTTCTTAAGGAAAGCGCTGGCCGCCGTGTACTTCTCCAGTAGAGGCGGTCCCCCCGTGTAGGCTGTAAGCGCAACAGGCGACCTTCCCACACCGTTCTCAAAACCCTCCGAGTAGATCGTCGTCGGCGGCTGAGGTTCACCAGGGAACCCCGGCACCGTCGCCAATGCGCTCTGCGGAGATCCACAAAGACCCAAGAGCACCCCGGTGAGGAGCGACAGGCAAGCCAGGCCTGGACGGGAGTTTGCCCGATCACCGAAATGTCGCGCTTGCCTGATTACTTCCCGCATAACCGCACCTCCAAGGATGGCGGTTGCCGTCGAGACGGACGAGACGCCTCCCCTCCACCATACACCTAACTGAACGGCCTATTTGAACCTATCGATCATTCGTCCAGTCTCGTGTTTTCCGCCGACCACGAAACGAGCGGCTCAGCGCTGATCCGCTATCACGAGAAGCGGGACCACATCTCCCTTCTGGAAGGGATCGCGATTCGACCGCTACAAGGACACCACCTCCTTCCGCTCGCCTGCGCCGCGACCGTGCTGGTGTTCGCTGTGCCTGCAGTCGCAGCGGCTCAACCGGAGTGTCGTACCGAAAATGCAAGTCGGCAGATCGTCGAGGGTCCGACATCGCGCATCTCCTGGCGAGCACAACTACTAGAAACGGCGCCCGTCTACACCTCGGCATCGGATGCCGGCCGGCGCTCAAGCAGCTCGATCTCCCCGTCACAGGCCGCCGCGTTGCTGGTGCTCGCCTCACAGAACAGTCACGGCCGCTGCTGGCTGAAGGTGCGCCTACCGGAGCGACCCAACGCAAGCGCGGGTTGGATCAACGGCGAACGAGTCCGGTTGGAGACCACCAGCTGGAGCATTGTCATCTCCCTGGCAGCCCGCACGCTCACCATCGAGCACTCAGGGACACCGGCACGGCGATTCAGAGTCGTGACGGGCGCCTCGCCAACACCCACACCCAGGGGACTGTTCTCGATTATCGGCACCTGGCGCTCCCCGCCCGGCTCCTTCCTCGGGTCTTGGATCCTGGGGCTCACTGCACACAGCGACGCGCTTCACCACTTCGAAGGCGGCAACGGGCGCGTCGGTATCCACGGCCGCGGCGGCGCCAGCCTGCGCGACCCACTCGGCAGCGCCGACAGTCACGGTTGCATCCGTCTCGATAACACCGCCATCGATTGGATCGTCCACACAATCGGAGGCAATCAACTATCCGGTATCTCCGTGCGTGTGCGTGAGAATTGACCTTCCGGCTATTCTGCGGTCAATGGTGTTTTGAGGCATATCGGCAACGGCCGGCTAGCCAAGGAGGCACGATGATGGCAACCACAAACGGCGGATACGTCTTCGAGGGTGGGTTTCCAACACCGGACACGGTCAAGCGCGCCTACGACGACGCGGACCGCAACCGTGCGATTCAGGCATACCGGTTCTTCTTTCCGACCGTCTCAGCGCTGGCGATCTTCGATGGGAATGAGGCAATCGGCGTGCTCAGCAATCGCTCGTTCGGTGTACTCGACACGACGCCGGAGCAGGTTGGGTTCACGCTGAACTCCGACACGCCGTATGGGCCGATGGTGCTGGATCTGCGCGATGGGCCGATGGTGATCGAGGTCCCTCCCGGTCCGTTGATCTGTGCGGTGTTCGACTTGAATCAGCGCTGGGTCGCGGACATGGGTGTTCCCGGCCCGGACGCCGGCGAGGGTGGCAAGCACCTGCTGTTGCCGCCTGGCTGGAAGGGCGAGGCTCCCGATGGCTATTACGTTTGGCAAGCGACGACTAACCGCCTACTGGGGGGTGTTAGGTCGCTTCCCTTGCAGGGGGACGTGCAGGGCGCGAACGAGCGCATAACGACGCTCAAGGTGTATCCGCTCGATCCGTCCTCCGACTGGCAGGAACCGTCGTGGCAGAATCTGAGCGACAAACCCCAGGACACCACGCCGCTGGCGTGGGAGACGAACATCGAGTTCTGGCGCAAGCTGCACGAAGTGATCGACACAGAGCCACACCTCGACAGCTTCGGCCCGCTCTACGGCGAGCTCGCGGCTTTGGGCATCGCAAAGGGGACACCGTTTGCGCCCAATGCGCAAACGATTAAAGTCCTGGAGGAGGCGGCACGCATCGCGAACGGGCAGATGCGCGTGCAGGCATTCGCCGACCGGCGTGCGGATCGTGTCGTCTGGGCAGGCACGCAGTGGGAGTGGGCGGCGCTGCGGTTCGAGAACGGCGACTTCGAAGGTGACGGCTATCTCGACACTGACGCGCGCGAGAAGTGGTTCTTCCAGGCGATCGGCGCGTCACCCGCGATGTTCCGCCGCGAATCCGGCGCAGGGTCGCTGTACTGGCTCGGCTTGCGCGACTCCAAGGGCACCTACCTCAAAGGCGAGAACGCCTACACACTCACTGTGCCCCAGCCCGTGCCGGGCAAGCTCTTCTGGTCGATTACCGTCTACGACACCGAGACGCGCAGCCAGATCCAGACAGACCAGGACAACGCCGCGCTGCGTTCGATGTTCGAGCTGGCCACCGCGCCCACCGATGCGCCGATCACGCTCTACTTCGGCCCCAACGCGCCAGAGGGGTACGAGGAGCGCTGGATCAAGACGATCCCCGGTAAGGGCTGGTTTGTCTACTTCCGCATCTATGGCCCTGAGCAACCTGCCTTCGACGGCTCCTGGCGACTTCCAGACTTCGAAGTGGCGCAATATCATGAGAGGCGGCCATGATCGAGACGATTGCCAACATGCCAGACGGCATCTTCGGGTTTCGAGCCCATGGGAACATCACGCCGCAGGACTACCGAGACGTGATGTTGCCGCCGCTACGCGCCGCCGTGGAGGCGGGTGAGCAGCTACGTGTGCTGATCGCGGTCGGCCCCGAGTTTCGTGAGGAGCCCGCAGCCATCTGGGAGGCCCTCAAGGCCGACGTCGAGCTGGGCCTCCGCCACCGTCAAGCTTGGGAACGAGTCGCCGTGGTCTCGGATATGGGCTGGGTGCGTCGCGCGTCTGAGTTGTTCGCGTGGATGATGCCCGGCGAGATACGCGCATTCCAAGAGCCGGAGCTTGAGAGCGCAAAGACGTGGCTTAGCGCCGACCAAGCCTAAGACCAAACCCAAAACCCCAACGAGACCGCCGCTTCCAGGATTGCTCCGGACACGCGAAGCATTTACGCGCGAGTCTCACCGACCAGTGACACCGATCGGTGACCCCAAACGCAGGCGCTCTACGGCGCGCTGCCGAGCAGCTGGATGTGGTCGGCCTCGGCTGGTCCTGGGAATGGCCTGGTGAGGCCGAACTTTTCGAGGATCGACTCCGGGACGCCTTCGACCCCCGGGGTGTCCGAGGCTTCGCCACGCGTGTGAGGATCGTTGGCGAAGCCGCCGACCTCGATGGAGTGCTGCGGGGTGCGGTAGCCAGAGATCCCGATCAGATGCAGGTGCAGCGCCTTGCCAAGCGTGTTGAGGCGCTGCACGAGGATTGGCTCGACGCCCACGGTGTAGTTGGTGCCCGGCGCTTGGAAGAAGCCGTATTCGCCAGAGGGGCCGCCTGATTCGACCGAGTAGCCGGTGGCGTAGGACTGCTGCTCGGATGCGTACTCGTGGATCGCGATCGTGATGAGTTCTTTTTCAAGGGCCTGCTGGTGAGAGCGCAGTTCGCTGAGCTGTGCGCTCTTCTGGTTGCGGGCTTTTATGTACTCGAGTTGATGGTCGAGCAACGCCAGGTGCAAGTGGGCGACCTCGTCGCGCTGCACGAGCACGGCTGTGGTCTCGCGCTGGTGGCTGGCTGTGAGCACCGCCAGATGTTTCGCTTCCTGCGCCACCGCTGCGCGCGTGTGGATCACTTCCGTGGTTGCGTTGGCGTTCTCCTGGCCGATCGCCTTGAGATCGTCGATGCGCTCGAGCAGATCGGCGAAGCCGTGGGCTTGGAGGATCACCGTGACGACGCTCGGCGGCGGAGCCTCGTAGGCGGCGACGACCTGGGCGACAAGCACCTGACGGTCGTGGGTGAGCTGGATCTTCAGCGAGCCGAGGTGCGAGCTTGCTGTCTTCAGCCTCGATTGCAGGCGGTCGAGCAGTTCGCGCTCGATGGTGAGACTCGATTCAAGCGCCTGCAGGCGCGCCTGCAGGTCGTCGATGCTTCCCTGGAAACCGTCGATCTTGCCGGAGTCGGCTTGGATTTCGGCGCTGAGTGAGCCCGCCTTTGCCGTCGAGGAATCGATGCTGCTTTCGAGCGAGCCCTGCGACTGACCGGCGAGCGCCGGAGCGGCTGCGGCGGCGGCCAGCAACGCCAGCAACGCGAGCGCGTAGCGCAGGCGCAGCGGTGGGAGGTGGAAGCCATTGGTGTGCATTGGAGATTTGGCCCTTGTGAGCGCGACCTGCATGCGGCGGGTTGGTTGTGCCCTGCGCAAGCTAGCCACGCGGCGTGCCGATCACAAGCGTGAGGCGGTGCCTGCAAACGGACTTGCACGTACGCGCGTGTTTGTCGACGTGTGCGTGCGACGGCAGATTCGGCCGTGTTCGGTCACAGATCTACCGGCCGAGCGTCACTGGACAGTAGGCAGATGCTCACCATGGGTAATATCAAACGAACGCGGAGCATTGGGGGTCTCCTCGAACGCGTCGAGGAGTCTGATCGATCGACGCGACCAACCGTGGAGGAGATTCAGCGAACCAGGATCCTGGGAGCGATGGCCGAAGAGGTGGCCATCCGCGGCGGCGTGTCATCGGTCACCGTGGCGCGCGTGATCGCACGTGCGGGCGTGTCGCGGCGGCTCTTCTACGAGCTGTTCGCCGACATCGAGGATTGTCTGCTGGCGACGTTCGACTGGGGAGTCGAGCAGGCGCGCGTTGCGATGGTCGAGGCGTACACCGCGGAGGAGGACTGGCGCGAGGGAATCAGGGCAGGCTTGGCGGCACTGCTGCGTTTCTTTGACGGGCAGCCGCTGATCGCGCAGTTGTGCGTCGTGCACGCGGCGGGCGGCGGTCCACGCGTGCTCGAGCGTCGCTCGCGGGTGATGAGCGAGCTTTGCGAGGTCATCGACCGTGGGCGCGAGGAGGCGCCCAACAGTCGTGTGTCCGGTCCCGTGGTTGCCGAGGGAGTTGTGGGTGCGGTGATTGCGGTGCTCTACACCCGCTTACTGGCCCGCGGTGTGGGTGATCCAGGCGGCCATGTCGAGTCCGCCGTGGAGGAATCGCCACTGATAGAGCTGCACGGAGAGTTGATGAGCCTGATCGCGCTCCCATATTTGGGCGCGGGGGTCGCTGCCAGGGAATTGCTCAGGCCTCCACCTCCTCCGCGGCCCGGCTTGGTGTCGGTCACTCCGCCGCCGATCGGGCGACCGGCGTTTGAGCACGTGGGGGCGCGCCTGACGTATCGCACCGTGCGTGTGCTGAGGACGATCGCGGAGTTGCCGGCCGCCAGCAACCGCGAAGTGGCCGACCGGGCGGGTATCGTCGATCAGGGCCAGATCTCGAAGATCCTTGCCCGTTTGGAGTCGCAGGGATTGCTGGTCAATCGTGGGGGGAGCGGCCCAGCGCGCGGTACTCCCAACTCATGGTGGCTCACCGAGCGCGGCGAAGCGCTGGAGCTCCAACTGCGCGAGCGGCCTTCGGGCGAGGTGGAGCCTAAAGAGCGCGGAACGAGATCGACTGCGCCTCGCCGCCGGCCGGTGTGAGCGTCAGGCGATAGGTGCCGGGCGCGAGCCCGGTGGATCCCTGCAGATGGCGACGGTTGAGGCCCTCGCGCGCGGTGAATGTGAGCGAGGAGTGGAGTGTGCGCCAGTGCGTGCGATTGCCCGAGCGAACCTCTAGAGCGAGCACCACGCGCACGACGACGGACCGGCTCAGCGTGCAGGAGAACGCCAGTTGCGAGACCGTGGGCTTGCCGCGGCGCACGGCACTGCGCGCGCTGGCGGTGAGCGTGAGGGCCGATAGGCGGAGGGGCGCCGGTGCCAAATTCGCGTGGGTGTCGGTCGGTGTGGAGTTGGTGCCCGTGGAGCCGCTGCCCGCGGGGCTGCCGCTTGAGCCACCGGTCCCGGGTTCGCCGCCTTCCTTCGATTCGCCGCCGCCCAGATCTTCGCTGCTTTTGGGCCCGGCGCCTGCTGAGCCGCCTTCTTCTTGTTTGACTTCTTCTTTGCTCGGCTTGCTATTTGGTTCGCATTCCCGTTTGACGATGGGCGGCTGGGTGCCCGGCTTGAGGGCTGCGATCCCGTCGGGCGTGCCGACCCCTGTGGGGCCGTCGTAGTACTGGCTTCCGCAACCCGGGGCGGCGTTGCAGGCCAGGGAGCCTTCGCCGCAGTCGAGGGGGTACAGCGGTGATTGCAAGTTCAGGGAGCCGCTGCACGACAGGTAGTCGTCGTTGCACTTGCCGTTGCCTCCGCTGGTGACGTCATGCAGGGAAGTGGTCTCCAAGTGCGAGTAGAGCGTCTCTGCTGGGTACGCGACGCCGTTTGACCCGCCCGCCAGCGCAAACATCGAGGCGACGATCGGTGAGGCGACGCTGGTGCCTCCAACTGGACACCAATGGACCGCGAAGCGTCCATGGCTGTCTTCGTATTCGCAGTTGGTCTTCGAGTCGTAGACGGCCACTCCGGTGTAGGGGTCGGCGTCCGCCGCGACGTCGGCGACCGCCCGCATGCCTTCGCAGCCCACGCTCGACCAGTCGGGGACTTTCAGTTGCCATTCGGCCGCTTCGAAATATGTGCTGCAACCACCGCCCCCGGCACCGTTGTCTTCCGCTTCGGCGGGGTTCTCGCCCCAGACGCTTTCGCTTTGCCGGACGCCGTTACTCATCGTCAGCTTGGTGCCGCCGACCGCCACGACATAGGGAGAGGACGCGGGGTAGTTGGCGCTGTCGGAGTAGACGATCTTTTCGCAGGCTTCTCGCGCCGCTCTGCTTTTGGCCTGTTCGAGACATTCCTGTTTGGATCTTTCGACTTCGTCGGCCTCTGTCCAGTTGAGGTAGCCGTCGTCGCCGGCCGCGGCGGTGATCACCGTCTTCGGATAGTCAAAAGCGGCGAGGGCGGCATTCAGTTGGGCGGACTCCTGCGCTGAGTCTGGTTCGATCGGCGCCAGGCCCCCCCAGGAGTTGGACACCTCGTTCGCGCCGAGGCCCACGGCCGTCTTCTCGGCTTCCTCCAGCCCTTCGTAGGAGGGCGAATCGGCCTCCACCAGGAGGATCTTGCAGTTATGGCCGATGGCGTGCGCCATCTCGATGTCGGGTGAGATGTCAACCGACCACCCTTCGGCTTCTTTCAGTTGGTGGCAGACTTCCGCTTTCTCTGTTGCTTCGGTGCTTGTTTCCGTCGGTTCCTCGTTCACGCAGAGCGCTTCCTCGGACTTTTCTTCCGCTTCGTTTTCAGGGAACGGCAGTTTGGTTTTTTCTCCACGCTGGTTTACCTGTTCGAAGCAACCGCTCTGCGTCCCTGTCGTCGCACATTTGGTGGGTTCGGGCCGCCCGAGTTCTGGAAGCGCAAGCTCCTGGTCGTACACATTCAGGTCAGCTTCGGCGTGATAGTCGTTGTAAGCGTCGACGAGCGCGATCGTCTGCGGATCGGGGGCTTCGGGTTTTTCTCCGGGGAAGTAAGCGCTGCGCAGGTCTTCTGGGCTCAGCCCGAAGACACCGTCCAGGGCTGTGGGTGAAGCGATTGGCGCGCTGCGACTCATCCCAATCGGGTGCTTGAGCTCTCTCGCGGCGAGCGTCCGCGGCCGGAGCTCCAGCGCGAGGCATGTGGCGCGCCCTGGTGTTGGCGGTGGGCACGCGGGCGTGGCTACGTAATTCGATTCCGGCAGCGGCGAGACCGTCGCTGCGCCCGCCGCCCGCGGGGCGCCCAGCGCAAGTGCCGTGCACAGCACGACAGCTCCCCAGAGCATGGCTGGGACGCGGTTCTCTGCGCGTCTCATGCCTCCCATTTTCGCAGCTCCCTTCGAAATGTCTGCCGCCTACTCTCGGGCGTTCAGATAGATGGATCGCGGGCGCCCCATCAGTGGCGTGACGCTCAGCCGGTAGCGCCCGGGGGAAAGGTGGTTGTGGCCGCCCAGGGTGCGGCTGACCCGTCCTGCAGCGGCGTTGACCGTCAGCGAGTCCGGGAGCTCGGTCCAGCGCTTGTGCCCATGGCTTTCGCTCTGCTCGACGAGCGTCACGCGCACCTTGGAGGGCGCGCTGAGCATGAATGAGAAGCCGATCTCCGAGGCTGATGGACGGTGGCGGTCCAGAGCTGCCGTTGCCTGCGCGGTGAGCCGCAGATCGGACAGCACGGCGACCCCAGAAGACCCCGCGCGGTGAGACGGCGAGCCGGCCAGCTGAGAGCCTTCTGCTTCTTCTTCGGCTTCCACTTCGGCGGTGGCGGCTTCTTCGGCTCCTTCTTCCAGTTCTTCTTCGGGTTCTGCTTCGCTAGCGTGCGCGATCGCCGGCGTGCGCGCGCAACCGAGCAGGCCATCCGAGCTAGAGCAGTACGAGCGCGACAGGCCCGCCGCGAAGGCCGAGGTGGGGGCGCTGCTGCACACGATCCAAAGCGCCAGCAGCACGATCGAAGCGCCGCCGGCGAACAGACGTGGACGGGTGGCGACCATGCGCAGTCAATCGACTCCAACTGCACGCTACTTGAGGGATCTGGCTTGTAGTAGTGGTTTTGGGTATATCCGCCGATCGTCCGTGGCTCAGCTTCGTTCAAGTGCCGAGGCAGCCGATGCGAGTCGATCGCGCTTCGTGTTCGCGCACTCAGCTGAAAAGCTGCGAGCCGACCCAGTCGGCTGCGCCGCGTGCGCCGGGCGGCGCAAAGAAGTAGCCGCCTCCCGCTGGGGTTATGTAGTCGATCATCGGCTCTTCTGCCAAGCGCCCCTGGATCGTCGCGAACTGTCGTTGCACGTCCTGATTGAAGGCAACGAACACAAGGCCCTGGTCGAGGTCGCCGGCCTCGTCGAGGCCACGGTCGTAGTTGTAGCCGCGACGCAGGATGCGCTGGTCGGCTGTCGGCTGGGTGCGCGGGTTGGCGAGACGGATATGGGCGTTCAGCGGGATGCGCTTGCCCAGCGGGTCGAGGTCGTAGCGAGGGTCCTGGAACTCGTCTGTCCCGCCCAGCGGCGCGCCGCTGACGCGATAGCGGCCGATCATGTTCTGCTGCTCGAACATCCCGACGCGGTCCCAGAACTCGACATGCATGCGGATCGTGCGCACCACCTGGTAGGTGCCGCCGCTCGCCCATGCGGGCTCGCCCGCGCGCGGCTGCACCCAGATCAGACGGTTCATCAAACCCGCGTCGTCCACTTCCGGGTTGGCGGTGCCGTCACGGAACGCGAACAGATTGCGTGGATGGTTACGCGGGGTGGGGCCGCGCCGGGTGCTCTGAAACCCGTCGATCCGCCAGCGCGGCGTGAGGCGTCCCGCCACCGCGCGCATCAGCTCGCGCACCGTGTGCGTCACGGTGTCGCGGTGCGCGGCGCACACCTGCACAAGCAGGTCGCCGTGGGTGCGTGTCGGGGCGAGCTCGTCGCCCGCGAAGCTCGGCATCGCCTGCAAGCGGCGCGGCCTGCGCGCGTGCAGGCCGTAGCGCTCGTCGAACAGCGAGGCCCCGAAGGCGATCGTCACCGTCAAT
>JBAWFB010000255.1:0-2876 GCA_049591495.1 Solirubrobacteraceae bacterium | reverse complement strand
GAGGCGTCGAGGATCGAGTTACCGACCCTGACGATGATGCCGCCGAGGATGTCCGGGTCGACGTGGGCCGCGAGTGTGACCTTGCGACCGGCGCGCTCGCCGATTTTCTTGCCGAGGCTCTCGGCGGTGGCCGGATCGAGCTCGATCGCGCTGGTGATCTCGACTGGCAGCGTCTTGTTCTCCTCATCCCACAGTCGCGCGTACTCCTGGCGGATGCGGAAGATCACCGGCATGCGGTGGTTTTCAATCAGCAGCGCCAGGAAGTTGACGAAGATCTCATCCGCCCCATCCAGCAGCGTTTGGAGCGATTGCTGCTTCTCGGCGCTTGAGAAGTAGGGCGAGAAGAAGAACACGGCCAGCTGGCGATGCTCGTTCAAGGCATCGGCGAATTGACCCAGCTGCTCGCGCAGCTCGTCGATGCGGCCCAGATCGAGCGCTGCTTGAAACAGCGAGCGACCGTATACCTGAGCGAGCTCCTCCATCAGTTGTGCGCGCTCGATGAAATGCCGGAGAAGTCCAGTTCGCTCAAGGCCTCCTCGACCAGGCGCCGTTGGTCGGCGTCGTCGAGTGTCTTGCGCGTGACCTTCTCGGTGGCCAGGACCGTGAGGTCGGCGACCTCTCGGCGAATGTCGTCGAGCGCTCGCTTGGTGGCGGCCTCGATGTCGCGTTCGGTCTTCTTGGCGGCCTCGGCCAGGATCTCCTTGCCGCGCTCGCGCGACTCCTGCTCGTTGGTGTCGGCGTTCTGGCGAGCGTGCTGGAGGATCTCTTCAGCCTGCACGCGAGCCTCCTTCAGACGCTCGCGGTATTCGACGAGGATCTGATCGGCGTCCTTACGAGTCTGCGCGGCTGCGTCGATCTCACCGTTGATCGTTTCCGCGCGCTTGTCCAGGGCGTCGCCGATGCGTGGAAACACCGCCTTGCGCAGGACGAACAGCGAGATCGCGAACACGACGAAGGTCCAGATCATGATCCCCACGTTGGGGGTGATCAGGAACGAGCCGCTGGACGCGAGTGGGATGTTTGGTGCGGAGAGCATGTGGCTTACAGGAAGAAGGCGATGAAGCCGCCGACAAGGCCGTAGAAGAAGCACGCCTCGGTGAGCGCGAAACCGAGCCACTGATCGCGTTCTACCTCCTGAGCGAGCTCAGGCTGGCGGGTCTTGGCCTGGATCGAAGCGTTGAACACCGCTCCGATGCCTGCCCCGGCGCCAGCAGCCCCGCCACCGGCGCCGACGCCCAGCGCGATCGCTTTGCCGGATTCCTTGCCGATTTCGGCACTGGTGGCCGCCCCGATGAGCGGGTGCAGGGCCGTGAACAGGTCAGTCAGCATGTAAAAGGGCTCCTTGTCTGTTAGTGGCTGGAGACCGAGCTACCGAGGTAGATGGCGGTCAAGATGGCAAAAATGAAGGCTTGCAGGCCGGCGATCAGCACGGCCTCAAACAGGAAGATCGCGACACCGGCCGGCAGCAGAAACCAGGACACGAGCTGCAGACCGACGAGCACGCCCAGCTCTCCGCCCATGAACGCGATCAGCATGTGACCGGCGAGCAGGTTCGCCCAGAGCCGGACGGTCAGCGATATCAGACGCAGGAAGTTCGAGAGGATCTCGATCCCGAAGATCAGTGGTGCGATCGCGCCATTCACACCTCCGGGCATCAGGCTCTTGAGGTACCCGATCGGACCGTGGTGCCTGACGCCCTCGTAGGTGAACAGGATGAACACGCCGAGCGCGAGGATCAGTGGGAAGGCGACATTCGTGTCGGCCGCGTAGATCTGAAAAGACGGGATGTTCGCGCCGAAAATTTTGAACGTCTCGCCGCTGTCGACGGGCAGCGGGATGTAGCCGATCAGGTTGCTCACGAGGATAAACACGAAGATCGTGGCGATCAGTGGGAAGTACTTGCGTTCCATGTCCTTGTCGAGGTTTTCACTGGACATGCGGCGGGTGAATTCGTAGAACATCTCCACCACGACCTGCAGGCGGCCGGGACGCTGTGTGAGGCGCCTGGCGATGTAGCTCATCACGCCGATCGTGATGCCGACCGTCAACAGCAGGTACAGCACACCCTTGTTGAATGCGATCGGGCCGAGCTGGAACCAGGTGTCGAGCTTGAACTCATCGGTCGGGGAGAAGGCTTTGCTGGCAACTGAGGGAGCCTTGTGGGCGGTGATACCGAACAGGATCGCGAACAGCACGATCCCACCCATCCACGCGCCCACGACCAAATAGGTGATCTTCCGTCCCTGGGTCATCCCCTGCTTGGCGGGGGCCTTGGGAGCCGGCGTTCCGGCGGGCGCTGTCGCTGCCACCGCGCTCATCGTCGTGTGGCTCCCTGCGGCCGCCCACCGACCAGGCGCAAGGCAAATGCGACCGAGTAGGCGGCGAAGATCATGAGCGCCGCGGCCAGCCCATCTGAGTGTCCACCGATGACAGCGGCAAGCACGATCGCGCCCGCCAGCAGCCAGATACGCCCGTAGGCGTCAACCAAACTCAGACCGAAGCGGGCGTCGGAGCCTCGCTCTGCGATCCAGCGCCTAGAGGCCGAGGCCACCAAGTGCTGTGTCAACCATGCGCCCGCGCCCACCACAACGCCGACCGCGGGCGCCCCGAGCAGCAGCGCCACGGGCGTCGCGAGCACGACAAACACGAGATCGAGATATCCCAGGATCGAGACGGTGCCGCGCGCAGGACCGGCGCCCGTGTCAGCCTCGACAGGGTACGCTCGGGAGGACGCCTGTGAGGCGATCGTTTTGCGCGCGGGCACGGGCGCGCTGCTATGTGTCGCTAGTTGTTCGGGCATGTGTGATGGGTGGCCACCCTACAGATGCGAACGCCCGCACGCGTTTACGCGGCGGGCTCATCGCTCCCCTCAGAGC
>JBAWFB010000254.1:0-2761 GCA_049591495.1 Solirubrobacteraceae bacterium | reverse complement strand
GATGTAGAGCGTGCGGCCGTGGGACTGGCGCGCGAGCTCGCGCGAAAGCTTCACGCGCTGGGCCTCGCCACCGGAAAGGGTGGTCGCGTTCTGGCCGAGGTGGAGGTAGGAGAGGCCGACGTCGGTGAGCGTCTGCAGCTTCGCGGCGACCGCCGGTACGCTCTGGAAGAACCGCAGGGCCTCCTCCACGGTCATCTCGAGGACCTCGTGAATGTTCGTGCCCCGATAGCGGATATCGAGCGTTTCACGGTTGTATCGCTGGCCGTTGCATACGTCGCAGGCGACGTAGACATCGGGAAGAAAGTGCATCTCGACCTTGATGACGCCATCGCCCTGACAGGCCTCGCAGCGCCCACCCTTGACGTTGAAGCTGAAGCGACCCGCATCGTAGCCGCGCGCGCGCGCTTCGGGCACGGCGGCGAAGAGCTCTCTCACCGGACCGAAGAGATTGGTGTAGGTCGCGGGATTCGAGCGCGGAGTGCGGCTGATCGGCGCCTGGTCGATATCGATCACGGAGTCGATATCCTCGAGTCCCTCGATCCGCTCGCAGGGTGCCGCATCGGGCGCGCCCAACCGGCCGTTGACCCTGGCGGTCGCATGGCCGAAGAGCGTATCGATGATCAGGGTCGACTTGCCGGACCCCGAGACTCCCGTGACACAGGTGAGAAGTCCCAACGGAATCTCCGCGGTGACGTTGCGCAGGTTGTTGCCCGAGGCGCCGACGATCCGGATCTGCTTCTCGGGCGAGCGCAAAGTGCGCAGCCGCGGCAGGGCGACCTTGCGCTTGCCGCTCAAGTATTGTCCGGTGAGCGAGGCCGAAGAGGCCGCGATCTCATCGGCCGTGCCTTCGGCGACCACGTGACCGCCGTGGGCTCCGGCGCCGGGGCCTAGATCGATCACGCGGTCCGCTTCCCGGATCGCCTCCTCATCGTGCTCCACCACGATGACCGTGTTACCGAGGTCGCGCAGGCGCTTCAGCGTCCCGAGCAGTCGCGCGTTGTCGCGCTGATGCAGGCCGATCGAGGGCTCATCGAGGATGTACATGACGCCGGTGAGACCCGAGCCGACCTGACTCGCGAGACGGATGCGCTGCGCCTCGCCGCCGGAGAGCGTGTCGGCGCTGCGATCGAGTGTCAGGTATTGCAGGCCGACGTCGGCGAGGAACCTGAGGCGCTGGACGACCTCCTTCACGATCGGAGCGGCGACCTCGCCGCGCCAGCCCTGGAGCGTGAGTGCGCGGTAGAGCTCGAGCGCGTGACCGACGCTCAATCGCGTGACTTCGGGAAGGGCTTTGTCACCGACGAATACGAAGCGCGCCGCGCGCGTGAGACGGGTCCCGCCGCAGTCCGGACAGGTGCGCACGCCGAGATACTTCGCCAGCTCGTCGCGAACCGTCGCCGATTCGGTCTCGCGATAACGTCGCTCGAGGTTCGGCAGAATGCCTTCGAAGGGATGACGCCTGACCGTCGCGCGGTGCTTGCCTGCGGATGCGCCTTCGCTGTAGCGGAATTCGACGACCTCCTCGCCGCTACCGTCGAGCAATACCTGACGGACGCGCTGCGGCAGCTCCGTCCAGGGAGTCTCGATGTCAAAGTGATAGTGGCGGGCCAGGGACTGGATGAGCTGAGAATAATGGCTGTTGCGCCGATCCCAGCCGCGCACCGCGCCGCTCGCAAGCGACAGATCGGGATGCACGATGACGCGCTGCGGGTCGAAGAACTGCTGTGTGCCCAGGCCATCGCACGTCGGACAGGCGCCGACGGGATTGTTGAAGGAGAAGAGCTTGGGCTCGAGCGGCGGCACGCTGTAGCCGCAGATGGGACAGGCGTGACGGCTGGAGAAGACGAGCTCTTCGCGCTGCGGCTCATCCAGAAAAGCGAGTCGCGCGAGTCCGCCGGCGAGGCGTAGCGCCGTCTCGAGCGATTCGGCGAGGCGCTGCTGGGCGTCGGATTTCAGGCGCAGCCGGTCCACCACCGCTTCGACGGTGTGCTTGCGCTTCGGATCGAGCTCCGGGAGGCCTTCCATGTCATGGATGTGGCCGTCGATTCTGACGCGCACGAAGCCCTGGTCGCGCAGCGTGTCGAGAACATCCGCGTGCTCTCCCTTGCGGTCGCTCACCAGCGGTGCCAGCAGGACGACCGCGGTGCTCTCCGGGAGCTTGAGCGCCTGGTCGACCATTTGACTCACCGTCTGAGCCGTCAGATCGATCCCGTGATCCGGGCAGCGAGGCGTCCCCGCACGCGCGTAGAGCAGGCGTAGATAGTCGTAGATTTCCGTGACCGTGCCGACGGTCGAGCGCGGGTTGCGCGAGGTCGCTTTCTGCTCGATGGCGATCGCGGGCGAGAGACCCTCGATGCTATCGACGTCGGGCTTATCCATCATGGACAGGAACTGCCGGGCGTATGCCGACAGGGACTCGACGTAGCGTCGCTGCCCCTCGGCGTAGAGCGTGTCGAAGGCGAGCGAGGACTTGCCGGAGCCGGAGAGTCCCGTGAAGACGATCAGACGCTCCCGCGGGAGGTCTAGGTCGATGCTCTTCAGGTTGTGGGTGCGTGCCCCGCGGACACGGATCTCTTGCATGGCCCGTCCATCGATTGAGAATCCAGGCGGCCCGCAGGCCGCGAAAGTCAAGCCCCCGAGTGTAACCGGGAGCGCCAGTTCGGCTGAATAATTGCCCGTTCGCGATGCCTTTCCCGGTTCGCGGGCGGGCCGCGCCCGTCTACAATGGCGATCTCTTCAAGAGGGCACACTCATGGCGCGC
>JBAWFB010000253.1:0-7237 GCA_049591495.1 Solirubrobacteraceae bacterium | reverse complement strand
CGCGAGACGCTCCACAAACGCATCGGCGCCTGGCGCGAGCACCATGTTGGCGTAGCACATCAGCACCACCGGCACGCTCGGCGCGAGCGCGCTAGCCACCTCCAGCACCCCCGCTAGAGTCGCGCCGACCGCGAGCGCGCGCGTGCCCGCCTCGTGAATCACCGGCCCGTCCGCAAGCGGGTCGGAGTAGGGCACACCCAGCTCCAGCAAGTCTGCACCCGCTGCCACGCACGCACGACCGATCTCGATCGACTGCTCGTGGGTTGGAAAACCCCCCATCAGATAGGGCATCAGCGCAGCCCGCTTGCCGCTCGCGGCGAATGCGGTTGCGATCCGCTCGACACCGGTTGTGGCGGTGACGCTCATAGCGCCCCTACGCGCTGTGCCGCATCCACTTCGCTCATCGCACGACGCTCCCGCAAAAGTAGCTCTCGTCGGGCCCATAGGCGCGGGAACCGGCTGCCTGGGTGACGGTCGCGACGCAAGCGAATCTTGTTTCCCAAAAAAAGACAGCTAGCCCGCATTCAACACCTCCGCAAGATCCTTGTCGCCACGCCCCGACAAGCACACCAGATCCAGCTCGCCATCGGTCTGCGCAAGCGTCCACGCCAGCGCATGCGCGGTCTCAAGCGCCGGGATGATCCCCTCCAGACGCGAGATCTCGCGGAACGCCGACAGCGCGGCGCGATCGGTCACCGCCTCATAGCGCGCGCGCCCGCTGTCGCGCAGGAACGCGTGCTGGGGACCCGTGCCCGGATAGTCCAGTCCGGCGGAGATCGAATGCGCCTCGATGATCTGCCCCTCCTCGTCCTGCATCACCGCCGACAGCGCCCCGTGCAGCACCCCGGCGCGTCCGCCCACCGTCAGTGGAGCACCATGACGGGGCGTGTCTATCCCGTCCCCCGCAGCCTCCACCCCGATCAGCTGCACCTGCGGATCGTCGAGGAAGGCGGTGAAGATACCCAGCGCGTTGGAGCCGCCGCCAACGCACGCCACCACACGCGCAGGCAGACGTCCCTCGCGCTCGAGCATCTGCGCGCGCGCCTCGTCGCCGATCACCCGCTGCAGGTCGCGCACCAGCGCAGGGTAAGGAGCGGGGCCCACGACCGAGCCGATCACGTAGTGGGTGTAGTCCACGTTGGTCACCCAGTCGCGGATCGCCGCGGAGGTTGCCTCCTTCAGCGTTCGCGCGCCCGCATCCACGGCGTGCACGCTCGCACCCAGTAGTTCCATCCGCTGCACGTTCGGCGCCTGACGGCGCGTGTCCTCCGAGCCCATGTAGATCACGCACTCCAGGTCCAGCAGCGCGCACACGGTAGCCGTCGCCACGCCGTGCTGGCCTGCGCCGGTCTCGGCGATGATCCTGCGCTTGCCCATGCGCTTGGCCAGCAGCGCCTGACCGAGCGCGTTGTTGAGCTTGTGCGAGCCGGTGTGGTTGAGATCCTCGCGCTTCAGATACACCGGGTGACCCACGCGCTCCGACAGTCCTTCCGCGCGATACAGCGGTGAGGGACGGCCGGCGAAGTCACGCAGCAACAGGTCCAGCTCGGCGCGATAGGTGGGATCATCTCGCGCCGAGCTCCACGCCCGCTCCAGCTCCGCCAGCGCGGGCATCAGCGTCTCGGGGACATACTGTCCCCCATAGCGCCCAAAACGGTGCTCGACGGTGCTCACGCGGGCGAGCCTACCGGCGGAGTCCCCTCGGCCGCGGGCTCGACGGGCTGTGTCGACCCCACAGGCCGTGCTGACTCGATCAGCGATGTCGGCTCACCGGGCGCGGGCGATGTCGGCTCCGTCAGTGACGGCGACTCGGTTGGCATACGCGTGCCATCCGCTGACGCTGGATCCATGGGCTGGTCATACGCTGCACTGTCCACCGCGGCGAAGAAGTCACGCAGCTTCACCGGATCCTTGAGCCCAGGTGCGCTCTCGGTGCCGCTGGCGGTGTCGACCGCGAACGGACGCACGCGCCTGATCGCCTCGGCGACATTGCCGGGACCGAGACCCCCGCTGAGGATCAGCGGCGTCTTCGACCGCCGCCCGGCCAACAGCTCCCAGTCGAACGTCTCCCCCGTCCCACCGCGCAACCCCTCGCGCCCCGGCGTGGTCGAGCGCGCGTCAAGCAGGTGAAAGTCGGTGTGGAAGCGAGCCGCATCGCGGATGTCGCCAGGGCCCGACACCTGCAGCGCCTTGACGATGCGCGCGCCGGTGCGCCGCGCAGCCTCACCGCAGAACGACGGACCCTCGTCGCCGTGCAGCTGCAGCAACGTCAGACCCAGTCGCTCGCTGACGGACACGATCTCCTCCATGTGCGCGTTGACGAACACCCCGCACAACTCCACGCGGCGACGCAGCGCGCTCGTGATCCGCTGCGCCTCCTCCAGCGAGCACCTGCGCGGACTGGGCTCGAAGAACACCATCCCCACCGCCCACGCCCCCAACTCAACCGCGAGCTCGGCATCCCCGAGCCGGGTGATCCCGCAGATCTTTACTTTGGTCGAGGCATCGGTCATGCCCCAACGGTAGCGGGCCCTACCCTTCGGGCGTGTTGGGGTTGGGCACCGAGTTGGGACGTGCCGTGAGCGTCACTTTGAGAGTCTTGTGTTCATAGGTGCCGCCACCAGCCGCGCGCAGCAATTCGATCGAGATGGTTTCGCCGGCCTTCTTCGACTCGATCGCGCTGGACAGAGCTTCGGCGCTCGCAATCGATTTGTCGTCGACCTTCACGATGATGTCTCCGCCAGCCGCCACCTTCCCGCCGGCGATCTGCACTTCGAGGTTGCCGCCGCGAATACCCGCCTTCGCGGCCGGCGTGCCGGCTTCGACGGTCTCCACGAGCGCACCGCTCTTGACGGGCAAGTTGAGCGCCGCGAGCGAGCCGTTGATGCCGATCGTGCTCACACCGAGATACGCGCCGCGCACCGTCCCGCCTTTCTCGAGTTCGGGAAGCTCGGTCTTGGCGGTGTTGATCGGCACGGAGAACCCGATCCCAACACTGCCGTCGCTACCGCTACCACCCGTCTCAATCTGCGAGTTGATCCCGATCACTTCGCCGGCGGCGTTCAACAACGGGCCGCCCGAGTTACCTGGGTTGATTGGCGCATCGGTCTGAAGCACTTTGGTGATCGTGAAGCCGTTGGGCGAGGTGATTTCACGCTGCAACGCGGAGATGACGCCCGTCGTGAGCGTGCGTTCCAAACCAAACGGGTTGCCGATCGCGAGCACCGGATCGCCGACCTCCACCTTGCTGGAGTCCCCCAGCGTGAGCGGGTGCATCGTGAGGCCTTCGGTCGGTATGCGCAAGATGGCGAGATCGTCGGAGGGGTCCTTCCCGATCACTTTCGCTTCCACCGACTTGCCGTGTTCGAAGCTGACGGTCACCTTCACCGCGTTCTCGATCACGTGATAGTTGGTGAGGATCGTGCCGTTGGCGTTGATCACGAAGCCCGACCCCGTCGCCGTGCCCTGCTCCTGGCTTTCGCCGCCCAGGCTGAACGGCGATTCGGTCTGGTGCACGATCGTGGAGGTCACGTATGCAACACCGGGCGCGGTCTTTTCGTAGATCTCGTGCGGCGTCAGGCCGGTGCTCTGCTGGGAGGCGTTCGAAGGCGCGATCGGCGCCGACTCCTGTTGCACGACGGTGACCGTCTTCTGCGAGCTGCCAAGCCCACTGGTGGCAGCGATCACGGCGACGACAACCCCACCCCCGACCAGGGCCGCAACGAGCGAAGTGGCAAACATGCGCTTCATACGGGCTCAGGATGACGCGTTGCGATCAACGCGAACTAAAGACGACCATCCAGCATCATAAAAGTTTGGAATTCTGCTGCGACGCGCTCTCGGCGGAATCCTCACCCTCAGCGGCACGGGCAGAGCCATCTTCGGCCGAGGAGCCTCGCAGCAGTGCAAGCAGCGCGTGTCGCGGATCGGGCGCACGCATCAGCGTCTCCCCCACGAGCACCGCCGAGACACCGCAGCGCTCGAGCTCGCGCAACTGCTTGGGAGACACGATGCCCGACTCAGACACCACAGTCGCCCCCGCAGGCATGTGCTCAAGCAGCCGCGAAGTGCGCCCCACGTCCACCGTGAAGTCGCGCAGATCGCGATTGTTGACCCCGATCAACCGCGCTCCCACACTCGCGGCGCACGCCAGCTCGTCGTGATCGTGCACCTCGACCAACACGTCGAGCTCAAGCGCTCCCGCAAGCTCGTGCAGAGTCGCGAGCTCGCGCTCCTCGAGCGCGGCCACGATCAACAACACGGCGTCCGCCCCCGCCGCGCGCGCCTCATACAGCTGGTAGCGGTCCACGACGAAGTCCTTGCGCAGAATCGGCAGCCCGCACGCGGCGCGCGCGACACGCAGATCGTCGAGCGATCCTTCGAAGTTGGGGCCCTCCGTGAGCACCGACAGCGCACTCGCCCCGCCCCGCTTATATGCCTCGGCTATCTCACCCACATCGGCCCCCTCGCGCAATCGGCCCGCCGACGGGGAGCGGCGCTTGAACTCGGCGATCACCCCGATCCCCGGACGTGCGACGCAGTCACGAAAGCGCCCCACCAGCGCACCCGAAGGTCTGCTGGCTCCTGCCCGCGCTTCAAGCACGTCCAAAGGCACGATCCGCTTGCGTCGCTCGAGATCCGCCCGCGTTTCGTCGAGGATGCGCGCCAGCACGCTGGGCAGACTCGATGCGGTCGGCCCTGGGGCGGTCGGCCCTGGTGGATTGCGCGAGGTCATCCCGGAACCTGCTCGGGCGCGTGCCGGTGGCTTGCCTGCACATACCGCTCCAACGCCGCAGCCGCCTCGCCCGAGGCGATCGCCCCACGTGCCGCCTCGACGCCCGCTGCGATGCTGTCCACAGCGCCCGCCGCATAGATCGCGGCGCCCGAGTTGATCAGCACCAGGTCGGCGCGCGCACCCTGCTCGCCCGCGAACACGGCCCGGGCGATCTGCGCGTTTGCCTGCGGCGAGCCTCCGTCGAGCAGCGGATCGGATGGATCGGCGAGCTCGATCCCAACGTCTGAAGGGGCAAGCGTGTAGCGATTCAGATCCCCCCCGTTGACCTCGATCACACGGGTCGCCGCCGAGCTGGACACCTCGTCGAGACCGTCCTCGCCGGCCACGACCAGCGCGCGTGCGACCCCGAGCTGTGCCAGCGCGCCCGCGACCGTCTCCAGGAAGCCCACGTCAGACACGCCGATCAGCTGGCGCGTGGCACCCGCCGGATTGGTGAGCGGCCCGAGGAAGTTGAAGATCGTGCGCACCGCCAGCTCACGCCTCACCGGAATGACAAAGCGGGTCGCCTGATGGTGAGCGGGCGCGAACATGAAGCCAAACCCGGCCTCTTCAATACACGCCGCAACCGCTTGTGGGCTCAGGTCGATGCGCGCATCGAGCGCCTCCAGCAGGTCAGCGGAACCGGAGGAGCTCGTGGCAGAACGGTTGCCGTGCTTGGCAACAGCGCAACCCGCACCCGCGGCGACAAGCGCGGCCGTGGTCGACACGTTGAACGTCCGCCGCCCTCCCCCCGTACCCGCGGTGTCGAGCAGATCCGGGCGCCCGATCGGCACGGGCGTCGCCAGCTCGCGCATCGTGTAGGCCAGCCCGGCCAGCTCCTCGACCGTCTCGCCCTTCGTGCGCAGCGCGATCAGAAACGCGGCGATCTGGGTCTCTGAGACCTCGCCGTGCATGATCTCGCTCAGTACCTCAGAGCTCTCCTGCCGGCTCAGATCGCGACGCGAGGCCAGCGCGTCGATCGCACGCGTGAGCACCGGGTTGGGCATCAGAGCACGACCTCACCCAAGAAGTCGTAGGGCACTCGCAACGGAGATCCGGCGTCACCCGCCGCCGCCCACTCCAGGCCAAGGAAATTGGCCAACAGGTGCTTGCCTTCGTCGGTGAGCACCGACTCGGGATGAAATTGCACGCCCTCGGCCGGCAGCTCACGGTGGCGCAGCGCCATCAGCACGCCGCCCCCATGCGCCGTGGCTTCCAGACAGTCGGGCAGTTGCTCATCGACGATCAACGAGTGGTAGCGCCCCACCGTGAGCGGCGAGGAGAGCCCCTGGAAGATCGTGCGCCCATCGTGTTCGATCGTGGTGGCCTTCCCGTGAACGGGCGCGTGCAGCTTCACCGTTCCCCCAAACGCCTGCGCCATCGACTGGTGGCCGAGACACACGCCGAGCGTGGGAATCCCCGCTTCGGGCAACCGCCTGGCGACTTCCAGGGAGATGCCGGCCTCATTCGGAGTGCACGGCCCAGGTGAGATCACACAACGCTCAAAACCACCGTTCAGCAAATCCTCGACGGTGGCACGATCGTTGCGCACAGTGCACATGTCGGCACCCAGCTCACCCAGATACTGGACGAGGTTGTAGGTGAACGAATCGTAGTTGTCGATCACGAGCACCCTCACGCCCACGTCCTCCCAACGCACTGTGTCAGCACACAATCCAGGCCCCGAGCGCACTGACGCACGACTCCCGCGATCATGCCCAATCCCGCTGTTCGCATGCGAGCTCAACCGCGCGCAGCACCGCCTTGGTCTTGTTCACCGACTCCTCGAACTCGTAGGCGGGCTTGGCGTCCGCGACCGTGCCCCCACCGGCCTGCACGTGCGCGATACCGTCCTTCACGACAACTGTGCGGATGTGAATCGCGGTGTCAAGATCGCCGCTGTAGCTGAGATAGCCGATCGCACCGCCATAGCCCCCGCGCTTGGTGGGCTCCAGCTCGTCGATGATCTGCATCGCGCGCACCTTCGGCGCCCCCGACAACGTGCCGGCCGGCAGCACCGAGCGCAGCGCGTCCATTGCGCCAACGTCCTCGCGCAGCGTGCCCGACACCGACGACACGATGTGCATCACATGGCTGTAGGACTCGATCTCCATCAACTCGTCGACGGTGACGCTGCCGTACTCGCACACCCGTCCGAGATCGTTGCGTCCGAGATCGACGAGCATCACGTGCTCGGAGCGCTCCTTCTCGTCCTCCAGCAGCTCGCGCGCGATCCGACGATCCTCCTCGGGGCTCGCGCCACGCGCACGCGTACCCGCGATCGGGCGTGTGGAGACGTGACGACCGGTGACAGTCAGCAGCGGCTCAGGGCTCGCGCCAGCCACCTGGAAGTCGCCGAAGTCAAGGAAATACCTGTAGGGGCTCGGGTTCACAGTGCGCAAGCCCCTGGATATGGAGACCGCCTCGATCGGCACCGCAGCCGACCAGCGCTGGGAGGGAACG
>JBAWFB010000252.1:0-1680 GCA_049591495.1 Solirubrobacteraceae bacterium | reverse complement strand
GGTGCAGCTTGTCCAGCGAGGTCTCCGCCATGTCGAACTGTAGCTTACGCGCCTGTCGGAAACTGGCCGAAGAAGCCGGATCGAGTCCAAACAGAATGTAGGATTCGAGCCCACTGATCGTATTGGTCAGATGAGAGGCAACATCGTTGCTTCCCATGATCATGGGGATACGGTTGTTGTTGATGACGTTAGAGAGGTGGTTGGCCTCCTCGATACGGACATGGGCCGTGAAGGCGCTGAGAAGCATGGCGACGATGAGGAAGCCGGTGCTGAGGCCGAGCTTGGTTTCAAGTTTCATGATGGTCCTTACCTGCGCGGTGATGGGTCAGTAACGAGTGGTCAAGAGAGAGGGGTGGCAGCAAAAGAATTGCAGGGGGCTGAAATTACTGTCCGTTCATATCGAAGTCGACGTCGATCACGGTCTCGGATGCGGTTGTGTCCGGAGCGAAGCGCCAGTGTTTCACTGCTTCCTGTGCTGCCGGGGCGAGCAATGGATGGCCGGATTCAACCTTGGTGCTCTCGACGTTGCCGTTCGGTTCGACGGAGACCAAAAGCACTACCTTCCCGCTTACGTGCATGCGGCGAGCAAGCTCTGGGTATACGGGAGAGACACGGGAGACGACTGCGCGATGAACAGGAACTGCCGAGGCACTGCCAACGCAGAGCGCAAGGCTTCCCAGAACCAGAAGTGGACGAGATGTACGAATTCGGATTGCCAAGTGAACCTCCAGAGATAGAGGTTGTATCGGCAGGAGGTAACTCAGCTTTAGCGAGTACTTAGAGCGGGCGCAGCGATTTCCGTAAAGGTAAGATTTTCGGCGGAGCTTCTGGTGCGGTGCTTCCAATCCAGAAAGAGCATGCCTTAGCTGTCCGTCAGGCAGGTTGCGTGGTCAACGCCAAGTCTGGCGAGGGTTTCATCAATCCACTCTGTCGGGCCTTCGAGTTCGGCATAGGTGCCGATGGGGGTCTCGTCGATCACAAGATGGGCCGTTACTTCCGTACTGAGTGCCTGCGACCATTCCGAGCGGAACTTCTCATAGACGAAGGCTGGAGTGTAGCCGAGCTGCTTCAAAATCTCCGCGAATGCCACACCCTCGGCAACGGTAGTTTCGGTCTCGATGCGGACCTTGTAACGGGTCGTATCGACCGGCTCGTTCGCCGCAGGCTGGCGTTTGTGCGTCACAGTGCAGAGTGGGCCATATTGGCGGACGCGAAGAATCTGGCGCTGGGCACGGAGATCGCGGGCGGGCGTGTCGTAGAGCGTGTTGTGTTCGAAGGTGCGCGGGGTTTCCAGGCGAAAGCCAAGTTCGGTAAGACGAGATTGAAGGTTTACGGGGTCGGCTACGGGGAACTTGAGTTCAATCTCGGCTGCCTGCATGGGCTGAGTATACGGCTTCCCCCAGCTTCGCAACAGCGATGAGAAAGCGATAGCGCAACCATAAGGCGAGATTTCAGATAGGCCACCAGATTAGGATAGAGACAGGATGACAGAGCGCTTAGAGGGCGGGTTGGGTGTGGTGCGTGCCGCAGAGATTCTGCGCGGCGGCGGAACCGTCGCCTTTCCTACGGAGACGGTCTACGGTTTGGGAGCAAATGCGCTTGATCCGACGGCTGTTGCGAAGATCTTTGCGGCAAAGGAACGGCCCGGCTGGGACCCGGTCATCGTCCACGTTAGTAATC
>JBAWFB010000251.1:0-1704 GCA_049591495.1 Solirubrobacteraceae bacterium | reverse complement strand
GCTGTCGCAAAACAGAGAGGGTGTTTTTATCTTGACGCCGCACACCCTCTCCAGGAAGTACAATGTGAGACACGTTCAAACTACCTGCGTGTACGGCAGCACGAAAGGTACGCTACTGTATGTTGTGGGTTAATTCTGCATCTATATGAATATAAGAGCGTTATAAAGGCTAGTGTCGAGGGTTGATTGAGGTATGATACCTGCAAGTTCGCGGGTTTTCCCATTGCGTCGGAGGCGTGCACTTTCCGCTCAGTCGCGGGAAATCTCCACTGCGCCGGTCAGGCTGGAAACTTTTTCGACCCCGTGGCTGCGACACCAGGACTCGAGGCCGTGCGCCAACCGCTCGGTGGCGCGCGGGTCGGCGTAGTTGGCCGTGCCCACCTGAACGGCAGTCGCGCCGGCCAGCAGAAACTCGACCGCGTCTTCCGCGGTCACGATGCCCCCCATGCCAAGAATTGGAATCGAGACGGCGCGGGAGGCTTCATGGACCATGCGCAGGGAGATGGGCTTGATCGCCGGGCCGGATAGGCCTCCCGTCACGTTGGTCAGGCGCGGCCGACGGGTTTCAACGTCGATGGACATGGCCAGAAATGTGTTTGTCAGGCTGAGCGCGTCTGCTCCTGCCTCGGCGGCGATCCGGGCCATGTGGGCGATGGAAGTCACGTTGGGCGAGAGCTTGACGATCAGCGGCCGGGCGGATGCTTTTTTCGCCCTGCCGACCAGGTATTCGAGCGAACCTGGATCGGAGCCAAAGGCCATGCCGCCGGCGTGTACGTTGGGACAGGAGACGTTCAATTCGTAGGCTGCGATGCCTTCCGCCTGATTGAGCCGCTCGATGACCGCGACGTACTCGCCCACCGTAGAACCGAAGACGTTGACGAAGACCTTGCAGGCGGGATAGCGGCTGAGCGGCGGCAGCTTGCGGCGGATGTAATCCTCGACGCCCACATTCTGCAAACCGATGGCATTGAGCATACCGGCTGCCGTCTCCACGAGGCGCGGCGCGCCGTGGCCGGCCATCGGCTCCAGCGAGATACCTTTGGTGACGAATCCGCCGATCCGCTCCAGCGAGACGATCTCTTCAAACTCGATGCCATACCCAAAGGTGCCGCTGGCAGCGATGACCGGGTTGGCCAGCTCTAGGCCGGCCAGCTTCACTTTCATCTCAGGTTTCACGCGCGGCAATCTTCCTTGTCTTAGAATCTGTCTAAAAACTCTTGGATTGTGTCAGGGCACGACTTTAGTCGTGCCGTTAAATATCTCAAAATAAACGAAGGCTTTAGCCCCTGCAGGATGTTCTGCGTGCTGCAAAAATCTTCCTCCGGGGCGGAAGCCCAGAATGTTACGGACAGACAGAGCGGCACGACTGAAGTCGTGCCCCGGCACAAACCACCTGGCACAAACCAAGAGTTCTTAGACAGACTCTTAGTTTTCTCTAAGGTTATGATACTCGGCCCGCAGGAAAGGCGCTGCGCGATTGCACGGCGTGCCAAAAAACGAGGGCGGCTTCATGGAAGCTGCCCTCGTTATTGCCGATGGTCGAAAAATTACGCGTTGACCGTCTCGCTGGAGTTCACCTTGACCGGCGTGAGCCAGCCGAAGCGGTCGGGCTTGAGGCCGTTGGCGATGCCGAAGAATTCGTCAGCAATGGTTTTGGTGATTTCTCCGGCTTTCCACCCCCGCGACGAAGACCCGTCGCCAGGG
>JBAWFB010000250.1:0-2300 GCA_049591495.1 Solirubrobacteraceae bacterium | reverse complement strand
GCTTGCTGCCGTTGCTCATCGTGAGCACCGCCACACCGCCGGCGATCACAAGGATCACGAGCAGCGCGAGCAGCAGGCGCGGACTCAGACCGCCGCCGCTCGCGGGCGGCTCGGAGGGCTCGGCTGGGGGTGGCGGCTGCGCTGCCATGACCGTCGGAACCTAGCACCACGAGGGAGCTTCGAGCGCCGATCGGCGACGAAATGGACATGAATCTCCGCTTTCGCGGGGCTCCATGGCTACAGTCATGGCCGTGCGCTTCTCAATCCCGACACGACCAGCGCCGGGATCCACTCATGCGGATCGCTACAAGTGGATTGCGCTGTCGAACACGACGCTGGCGGTGCTGCTGGCGACGCTTGACGCGTCGATCACGCTGATCGCGATGCCAGACATCTTCCGCGGGATCAAACTCGACCCGCTGGTGCCCGCGAACAGCTTCTATCTGCTGTGGATGATCCTCGGCTACCTGGTGGTCTCAAGCGTTTTGATTGTCAGCCTCGGGCGCTTGGGCGACATGTATGGGCGCGTGCGGATCTACAACCTCGGATTCGTGATCTACACGGTGGCGTCGCTGGTGCTGGCAGTTGACTGGTTGACCGGGACGGCGGGCGCCACGTACCTGATCGTGTTCCGCATCTTCCAGGGGGTGGGTGGCGCGTGCCTGCTGGCGAACGCCGCCGCGATCATCACCGACGCGTTCCCCGTCAACCAGCGCGGGATGGCGCTTGGCATCAACAACATCGTGGGTGTTAGCGGATTGTTCATCGGACTGGTCCTCGGCGGCCTGTTGGCGCCGATCGACTGGCGTCTGGTGTTCCTGATCTCCGTACCCGTTGGGTTGTTTGCAACCGTGTGGGCGTATCTGAAGCTCGAGGAGCGCAGTCAGCCCAAACGCTCGAGCATCGATTGGTGGGGCAATGTGACGTTTGCGCTTGGGCTGATTCTCGTGATGGTGTCGGTGACCTACGGGATCCGCCCCTATGGCGGGCACCCCACCGGGTGGGGCAACCCGAAGGTGATCGCGCTACTGGCCTGCTCGCTGTTGTCGTTGGGACTGTTTACGGCGATCGAGCGCCGTGTCGCCGAGCCGATGTTCCGCCTCGCGCTGTTTCGCATCCGCGCGTTCACATTCGGCACGCTCTCCACGTTCCTGGCGGCGGTCGCGCGCGGTGGGCTGATGTTCATGCTGATCATCTGGCTGCAGGGCATCTGGCTGCCTGAGCACGGCTACAGCTTCACCGACACCCCGTTGTGGGCGGGCATCTACATGCTGCCGCTGACGGTGGGGATGCTGATCGCGGGTCCCACTTCGGGCTATCTCTCCGATCGTTGGGGGGCGCGCGGGTTCGCCACCGGTGGGATGCTCGGGGCGGCGCTCAGCTTCGGCCTGTTGATCCTGCTGCCCACTGACTTCACCTACTGGGAGTTCGCGGTGGTGCTGGCGCTCAACGGGGTGTTCATGGGCATGTTCGCCTCGCCCAACCGCGCGGCGGTGATGAACAGTCTGCCGCCCGGCGATCGCGGCGCGGGGGGCGGCATGAACCAGACCTTCCAGAATTCCGCGCAGGTGCTGTCGATCGGGATCTTCTTCACGCTGCTGATCATCGGGCTGGCCTCCAGCCTGCCGGCGGCCACCAGCGCCGGGTTGCAGGCGCATGGGTTGTCGGCGAGCGTGGCGCAGCGGGTCGCCCACGCGCCCCCGATCTCGATCCTGTTCGCGGCGTTCCTCGGCTACAACCCGATCCAGCAGCTCGTCGGATCGCACGCGCTGAACGCGCTGAGCGCCCACGCCCAGGCGGTGCTCACGGGGCCGGCGTTCTTCCCCCACCTGATCTCCGCCCCGTTCCGCGAAGGACTGCACACAGCGTTCATCTTTGCGATCGTCGCCTGCCTGATCGCGGCCGCGGCGTCGATGCTGCGCGGCGGACGCTACCAACACGTCGAGGAGCCCTCCCGCCCCTCAGAAGCCCCCCACCAAATCCCACAACTGGAGGAGCAGCATGCACGTTGAGTGGTTCGGACAGTCCGCTTTCGCCTTCACAGCACCGGATGCGTCGGTGTTCATCGACCCGTTCGGGGATCTCTCCCCGATGGCTGAGCGCGGCATCCAATTCGACTATCCGGAGATCTCCCGCGACGGGGTGGACCTGTTGCTGGTGACCCACGAGCACCTCGACCACAACGGCGTGGAGGCGATCTCCGGCGAGCCGGCGACGCTGCGCTCCACCGCGGGCAAACACGAGTCCCCGATCGGGGAGGTGGTGGGAGTGGCCTCCGAGCACGACGAGCAGGCCGGCAC
>JBAWFB010000249.1:0-1710 GCA_049591495.1 Solirubrobacteraceae bacterium | reverse complement strand
GCCAGCACCATCCCGGGATCCCGGATGTCCGCCTGCACGTAGGCAGTCGCTCCCTGGCCGGTGCCGGTCAGCAGCGCCCGCGCGTGCGTGAGCACGATCGGATCGATCCTAGATTCTCGGGTAGTGTGCACGTAGGAACCCGCCCCGGAGGGGAGCACACGGTGACACTCGGCATCGGGCTAGCCAGGACCAGCACTGGCAGCCAAGACGAAATCACGCAGGTCAGAGATATCACGGCCGGCTCGGCGGAACGTGGTATCACCCTCGTGAAGATCATCAAGCTCCATGGTTACTCGGCATCGCACGGAACGCAAGAGCCGGCGCTGCAAGAGATCATCGCGGGAATGGAGCGCGGGGACTGGTCTACGTTGCTGGTGACGGACTCAAGCCGTATCGACCGGCGCGAAGACCTTGACGAGCAAGCCGCCGTGCTGCTGGCTATCCGTTCTGCTGGCGGTGACGTCATCTCACTTACCGAGCCGAATTACGGCAAGACCGATTTCGCCGGCCGTATCGTCACCCTCGTAGCGCAGCAAGCGAACGCGGAAAAGTCCAAGACCGTCAAGAACTCGACCTATCGCGGTATCTCGATGATCCGTGATAACAACGCACATCACGGCGCGTTGCCTGCTTTCTGGGCGACTCAAGGAGAACGCTACGCGAAGCAAGCGCACTGCACCAACCCGGAAGCCGTGAGGAACATTTATGAGCGTGTCGCCAACCGTGAATCTCTGCTTTCTATCGCGCGCCGCTACGGCCTATATCCGGCATCTATCAAGAACCTTGTCCGGTTCACGGCGAATCATACCGGGGTTGAGGAATGCCGGTATACGCATGAGGGTGTGACCGAGACATGGGCGCATGAGGTTACCCCGGTAGTCGAGTCTCCGCTATGGTGGCGCGCTAACAAGGTGCTTGCCGCCAACATGACGGACGCGCGGGAAAACAAGGGAGGCCGGCCGGTAGCGTGGCCGGCTAACTGGATCTCAGGAATTCTCGACTGTCCCGAATGCGGGGGCAAACTGTACCTGAACGCCGGCCGCACTCCGGCCGGCAACCTGCGTACGCCTAAGCTCCGCTGCGGGGGATTCGCTAAGCAGCGTGTTTCCTGCGGGCGGTTCACCGGAATCGACGCGCAGCCCATCATTGACCTGGTTACCGACATGTTCGCCAGCGACACTGAAGAAGACATCCTCGCGTTCCAGCGGGTAGCGGGGAATGCTCACGAGCTGGACGCGCTGAATGCTGAGCTTCGCAAGATACAGGCTCGTCTTTCCGCCACCGAAGATGATGACGAGCTAGACGCGCTGGTTGCGGAACGCAAGACGGTTAAGGCGCGTATCGAAGGTTTCGTGATCGTGCCCGATGACTATGATTACGCGTCCACGGGGCAGACGGTAGCCCAGATGTGGAATGACGGGGGCGACACCGTCAAGCGCGGTATGGTCCGCGCGGTTAAAGAGTCCCTGGGAATGATTCTCGCGAACAACGAGGGACAGTGGGTCATCGACACCGGGACGGCCGACTCGACCGGAGGGCGGGAGGCGAACGGAATCGTAGATCTCGGTAATGGCTTGTGCTTCCGTCGCTCCGTCAAGTCCGCGTGACAGCACGCGGAACGGCAGAGGCTCACCCGGAAAGATTCCCGGGTGAGCCTCTTTTAATTTGCGGTTAGTCGGCGGGTTTTCGTGGGGCGGGAATGATGCGCAC
>JBAWFB010000248.1:0-7728 GCA_049591495.1 Solirubrobacteraceae bacterium | reverse complement strand
CGCCACGATCACCTGCAGCAGCTCACGCGGATAGTCGAGCGCGAGCGCGTTGGCGACCTTCGCGTCGATCACCGCCTGCTCGTCATGGGCGGCCACGATCAACGACACGTGTTGTTGGGGGGGGATTTGGGCACGTTCTCGCGGCGTGCCGGTCGCCCGGGGCGCTGGCGCGAGTAGGCGCGCCAGGACGGCAACCGTCAGTGCGTAGCCGATCTGTGTCCACACGATCAGGGCGACGCAAACCCAGAACACGATCTCCAGCGCGGCGTTCATCGATGAGGGCCTTGTGTGTCGCCGACAGCATCGCTAGGCTTGTAGACGGCTAGGACGCTGATCGCGTTGGTCAGCCTCTTTCTGGGAAGTCCCTGGTGGTCGCCGGGACCGTCTTCACTGCGACCACCAGGGCGCCCCGCTATCTGGCCAGCCGGTCTATGACCAGCATGGCTACCAGCAGAGCGATGGCCAGGACACTGATCGTGCCAACCATTGGCTACCTCCTTTCTCCGGGACGTACGATCCCGGAACAGCCCGGAGGGAAGCGCCTGCGACACGTGGTGATTGACCATGTCGATAACTCTATGGTCGGCTTGGGACGGCGATTGCGCGTGAAGGTTCACAGAGAGCGATAGAGCGCGAGTGTTTGGGCGGCGATCCGGTTCCATGAGTACGGACCCGACGCGGCAAGCCGAGCGCGCTCGGCAAGGGCGGCAAGCGCTGAGCGATCGCCGAGCAACTCCCGCAACGCGTGCCCCAGCGCGCGTGCATCGCCCGCCGGCACGATCCGCGCCGCGCCGGTGGCGGCGATCTCGGGGAAGCCTCCCACGTCGCTGAGTAGCAGCGGCTTGCTGAACGCGAGCGCCGTGAACAACACGCCCGACTGGTCGGCCTGCAGGTAGGGGAGCACAACCAGGTCGGCACGCTTGAAATAAGCCGGCAGCTCGTCGTCGCCGATGAAGCGCCCCACGAACCTGACGTTTGCCGGCGCGGAGGCCTGCAGCGCGCTGATGTCCATGCGAGGCATACCGGCGATCCACAGCTCGGCGCCTTCGATCGGACCTTCGTTCTCGACCTCGTCCCCGTGACCGACCCCAGTCCCACCATAGATCTCAGCCCCGCCACCGGCCCCGCTCGCACCACCGGCCCCGCTCGCACCACCGGCCCCGCTCCCGCCACCTACCCCGCGCCACGCATCGAGCAGTACGTCGATGCCCTTGTAGGGACGCATCAGACCGAAGCACAGCACAACCGGTCTGTCCGTTTGGAATGGCAGGGCCGCGGGCGCTTCAGCGCCCGGTGCGCGCTCGGCCAGATGGGTGAACACGCCGTGGGGGATCACGTGCACGCGGTCGGGATCGGCGCCAAGCTCATCGGTGAGGCGTGCGCGACCATGCTCTGAGTGCACCACGATCGCGTCGAAGCGGTCGTAGAGGCGCCGCTGCGCCGCAAGCTGACCTGGACGTGGCTCGCGCGGGAGCACGTCGTGGGCGGTGAGCACGAGCGGACGACCGGTGGGCAGCAGGTGGGCGTCGAGATGCTGGACAGGCAACCACTGGAAGTGCACCACGTCGGCCGCGCGGGCCACACGGCGGTAGCGCAGCATGTCGGGCACGTGCTGGGCGAGCTTGGCCGCCATCCGCGGCCGCCCTCCGGCGGCACCCGGCGTGGCCCGGTAGAAAAGCTCGCGCCGCACATACCGATTGGGCGGCGCGATCGGTCCGTAGGCGAAGCGACTGGTGATCAGCTCGACCTCCGCACCGGCCAGCCCCAGCGCATGACACAGCGCATGGTCGTAGGGTGGTGTGTAGGAGGAGGGGTCAACGACGTGGATACGCACGAGGGGAAGACAATAGGGTCGCAGCCGGTGGTGGCGCAGAGGCACAGCCGCGCTGCGCTCTCAGCCACGTTTGTGCGGGCGGCGTTCAGCTACTGGGTCACGGTGTTCCCGCGGGTTTGCGTGCACATCGCGCGCTGGCGGCGGCTGGCGCTGCGGATACCGGACCCCGTGCTGCGCCACTTAGCCTTGGAGGCGCTGGCCAAGCGCGGCAACATCGAGGGAGCGGCGGCGTTCGCGGCGTTCGCACCGCGCTCACAGCGCGCGCGTGTGACCACCGCGGTGAGCGCGTTTCAGGCTGCTTACAACCTGCTGGACATGCTCGGCGAGCAGCCGAGCGACGACCCGGTGCTCGACGGACGGCGGTTGCACGAAGCGCTTGTGTATGCGCTCACGCCTTCGGAGAGCGGGCAGCCGGATGCGCTGACCGGTCGACCAAACGCGCAGGGAGAGCCAGACGAGCGACTCGCGGCACCGCTGGATTGGTATGCGCACCACCCCCAGCGCAACGACGGCGGCTATCTGAACCACCTGATCCAACAATGTCGCACCGCGTTCGCGGGGCTGCCCTCACAGGAGCTGGTGGCATCCGCGGCGCGAGCTGGCGCGGCGCGGATCGTCGCCTTCCAGAGTCTCAACCTGAGCGAATCCCAGGGTGACCACTCGGGGCTGGAGCGGTGGGCACGCGAGGCCACGCCGCCGGGGACGGACCTGCAGTGGTGGGAGACCGCCGCCGCGGCCGGCTCTTCGCTCGGCGTGTTCGCGCTGATCGCCGCGGCCGGCGAGCGCGAGCTCGACGCGCGCGAGGCAAAGGCGATCGACCGGGCCTACTTCCCGTGGATCGGGGGACTGCATTCGCTGATGGACAACCTGATCGACAAACGCGAGGACGAGGCCGCCGGGCACCGCAGCCTGATCGAGTACTACGGGCCGCAACGCGCGGCGCAACGGATGAGCTGGCTGGCCTCAAAGGCGCAGCGAGCCGCGCGGGAGCTCCCACACGGCCGGCGCCACACGGTGATCCTGGCCGCGATGATCGCCAACTACCTGGCCACCCCCGAAGCTGGGAGCGCGCAGCTGCGGCCCGTGAGCGACGCGGTGCTAGCCACCACCGGTCCGTTGGCGAGACCCACCTTGCTCGTGTTCAAATTGCGCCGCCTGGGTAGCTCTCGCACACTGCCCGCGCCGGCAGCCGGCGAGCCTGGGATCGCCGGCGTGCGCGAGCAGAGACAACCACAGTTGGACAATCTCAGATAGGGTTTCTTTCAAGGTCAAGCAGGGGGACGACGGGTAGCATGGTCACTACCAGTCGGCCACTGGGGATAAGGGGACGTGGATGCTGGAGCTGCGAGATCTCGTCAAGCACTACCAGACAGCCGGGGAGGAGACCGTGCGCGCGGTCGACGGCGTGTCGATGTCGGTCGCAGCGGGTGAGATGGTCGCGCTATATGGCCCAAGCGGGTCCGGTAAGACGACACTGCTGTTGATGGTCGCGGCGCTGCTTGCGCCGACCAGCGGCAAAGTGCTGGTGAACGACCGCGACATCTCTTCGCTGTCGGAGCGTGAGGCGTCGCACTTCCGTCTGCAGGAAATGGGGTTTGTGCGTCAGAACTTCGATCTGCTGCCGGGCGTCACGGCGATCGACAACACGGTGTTGAAGCTGCTCAAGAACACGCCGTGGAAGCAAGCCCACGAAAGTGTGCAACCGTTGCTGGAGCGTCTCGGGCTCGGTGGTCGGCTGACTCACCGCGCGGAGACGCTGTCGATGGGAGAGCGCCAGCGCGTGATGATCGCCAGGGCCCTGTCGACCGAGCCGAAGCTGCTGCTCGCCGACGAGCCCACGGGCAGCCTCGACACTCAGCGCGGACGCGAGGTGCTGGAACTGCTGACCGAACTGTGCCGCGAGCGGGGCGTGGCGATCGTGCTCGTCAGCCACGACCCTCAGGCCGCGGGCTACGCCGACCGGGTGCTGGCGCTGCGTGACGGCAAACTCGTGGACTACGACCCCGACAAGGGGTTTGCGCCCGTTGGAGCCGGGTGAGAGGAATGTGGCGGGGTTGGGTGGTCTGCTCCCCTACATGTGAGGTGAGCGGCATTTGGAGCGTGGCGTGGGCTCGCCCGCGTCGACGTCGGGGCAAGGATCGCGGGGGGATTAGATGAGGATCGGAAATGTGCTGCATCTCTACCGTGTGCGCCTGCGCGCACGGGCTCTGCAGGAGTGCTTCGCGGTTATCGGGATCACAGCCGGCGTGGCGCTTCTGTTCGCCTCGCAGATCGCCAGCGCGAGCCTGTCCAGCTCGGTGGGACAACTCAACAGCGGGATCGTCGGCGCAGCCAAGCTGCAGCTGACCGCGCGCGACGCGCACGGCTTCCCGGAAAAGCTCGTCGCGGAAGTGCGGCGGCTGCCGGGCGTGCGCGTGGCGGCGCCGCTGCTGGAAGTCGACGCGAACGTGCTCGGTCCCAAGGGCAGTGAATCGGTAGAGCTGGTGGGGGCTGACGGGTCGCTGCTGCAACTCAAAGGGGCGCTCGTTCACAAAGTGGGTCTCAACCCCTTCGGGGGCGTGAGCGCCGTGGTGCTGCCCACCCCACTAGCGGGCAAGATCGGTGTGCACAAGTTTGGCCAAACGGTGCGGGTCGAAGCGCTCGGACATCTCACCGAAGCGGGGCTCTACCAGCGTCTCACCGAAAAGCAGATCGGACCGCTGATCTCGAGCCCGATCGCGATTGGGCCACTGGAATACGCGCAGGAAGCGAGCGGGCTGACGGGTCGTGTGAGCCGCGTGCTGGTCGAGCCAGCCCCCGGGCAGACGGCAAGCGTGCGCGCGGGCCTCGAACGCCTCGCCGGCGGACGCCTGGGAGTGGAGTCGGCCAACTACGACGAAGTGCTGTTCGCGAAGGCGGCGGCGGCCACCAACCAGTCGACCCAGCTGTTTGCCGTGATCAGCGCGCTGGTGGGCTTCCTGTTCGCATTCAACGCGATGCTGTTGACGGTGCCCCAGCGCAGGCGCCTGATCGCCGACCTGCGCCGCGACGGCTACACGCCGAAGGCGGTGATCGCGGTGCTGATGTTCGACGCGGTCGTGCTCGGCGTGATCGCGTGCGCGATTGGACTGGTGCTGGGCAACGAGCTGTCGATCCACCTGTTCCATTCCAACCCCGGCTACCTGTCCTCCGCATTTGCGGTCGGCTCCGAGCGTGTGGTGAGCTGGGAGAGCATCGCGATCTCCGTGGTCGGCGGGATGGGCGCCGCGAGCGTCGCGGTGCTGAGCCCTTTCAAGGACATCGTCTCGCGCGATCCGCTCGCGGCGATAGCCACCAAGGAGGGGTCGGGAGGGAACATCTCCTGGCCGCTGACGCTCGGCGGGCTGGTGTGCCTGGCCGCCACGCTCGTAATCCTGCTGGCCGCGCCACAGGCGGCGATCGTGGGCATGGTGACTTTGATCGCGGCGCTGCTGGCGCTGCTGGCGCTGCCCCTGACCGCCACGCTTGCGCTCGTGCGCAAGCTGGCGCCGGCGATCGTGAGCGCCGTGCCGCACATCGCGGTGATGGAGCTACGTTCGGGGCGCTCGCGCGCGATTGCGATCGCCGCGACGGGCGCGATCGCCGTGTTCGGGAGCGTGGCAATCCAGGGTGCCCACAGCGATCTGCTGAAGGGACTCGACAACGCAGCAGCCGATGTGAACGCCGCGACCGACGTCTGGGTGTCGCCGTCGGGCACCTCCAACCTGCTGATGACCTCGCCGTTCAAGCCGAGCGCGCTCTCCAAGTTGCGCGCGCTACCGGGCGTGCGGGCGGTGCGCCTGTATCGTGGAGGCCTGCTCAACTACAACGACCGGCGCATCTGGGTGATCGCGCCGCCCACCGAAGCCTCTCCGCTGGTTCCGCCCACCCAGTTGGTGGAAGGCAACCTCGCGCAGGCCGACGCGCGCGTGCGCGGCGGCGGATGGGCGGTCGTGTCGCTGGCGCTGGTCGAAGAACACCATTTGAAAATCGGCCAGTCGTTCACGCTGCCCTCGCCTAACCCCATAACGCTCAGGGTGGCGGCCGTCAGCACCAACATCGGGTGGGCTCCTGGCGCGATCCTCATGAACGCAAACGACTACGCGAGCGCGTCGGGGAGCACAGACGCGAGTGCCTACAACGTGCTGATGAAGCCGGGGGTAACGCCCACGCAGGGAGCACGCGAAGTACGTGCCGCGCTCGGCTCAGAATCTGGGCTGGCGGTACAGACGGCACGCCAGCACGAAGACAAGCTGCGCACGATCACACGCCAGGGGCTGGAAAGGCTTTCGCAGATAGCGACGTTGATCCTCGTGGCGGCCGTGATGGCGATGGCCGCGGCAATGGGCGCCATGATCTGGCAGCGACGTCCGCGCTTGGCGAAGTTGAAGCTGGAGGGCTTCCCGCCAAACGAACTGTGGTACACGATCCTGCTGGAGAGCCTGATGCTGCTCGGCGTCGGCTGTTTCAGCGGCGCTGTGTTCGGCCTGTTCGGCCAGCAGTTGCTCGACCGCGCGTTGAACATCGTGATCAACTATCCGGTCGTCAGCTCGGTCGGTGTGATCGTGGCACTGTCGAGCCTCGCGCTCGTGACCGCCGCCGCCGTGCTGATGGTCGCGATCCCCGGCTACTTCGCCGCTCGCGTACCGGCAAGCTTGGCCCTCCAGGACTGAGAACATCCAGCCCTGGAGGGAAGCTAGAGCCCCCGCCGGGGGCTATTTCTTTTTCTTGTGATGCACCGGCGGTGGGCAGGGCACGGTGCTGTTGGCCGTGACCGTGCTGCCATCTTCGAACACAAAATCGGCGGAGAACTGAAAGCCGCCGCGCGGACATGATTCAGGCACATCGACACCCTGCGGGCTATACCCCACGAGTTTGCCGTGCACGCGCTTGTAGTAGGTGAGATGGTTGGGCCCGATCGTCGAGTTGACGCTGATGATCGACACGGGCGGACCGTTGGTGACGCTTTTTATTTCCGGGATCAGCGCGCTGAGGCTTTCGCCAAACGCCCCACCCGCTGACACGAGTTCGCCGGAGAAGACGATCTGGGCATACACCGGTGCCAGACCGTTCGCATAGAACAGCACCACCGCATTTCCGTTGTTGGGCGGTCCCATAAACGCCTCGATGTCCGGTATCTCTCGACCCGCCGACTGTCCAAACGGCACTTCGACAAAGGCGCTGCCGTAGCCGAGCCGCGAGTTCGCGGGACAGCCTGAGAGGCCCTTTTCGACTAGTGCCGTCGGCTGGCAAGTGGCGATCCCGAGATCGCTCGTTATGTAGTTCATGCCCTTTGGCATACGCAGGTCGAGGTGCGTCAGCGGCGAGGGCAACCCGCCGGTGGTGTTGGCGATCGTGAAGCCAAACGCGATCGTGGTCGACGCACCCAGCCTGTCGGGCGTGAATGACGTGTGCAAGGCCACCGTCTCGGATGCCTGCGCCGCAGCGGGCAGGCATCCGCAGATCAGTAGCGCAAGCGCGACGAGTGCCGTCCGACTGGCATTGCCGCCCTTAGATTTACGCGCTGTGGACAATGTCCCTCCAAGCTCTCTAATAGGACATGTTGCCGCTCACGCGCACCGAGACAGAATCGCCTGGGCGGTGGACGGTGCCGCTGAAGCTGAGGCCGGAGCCTTTTGCTTTCGAGTAGCGGCCACTGCCGCCGGTGACGTTCAGCGTGCCTGAGAACGATGCCGTGGAAGAGCTCTGCACTCGGTAGCTGCCGCTCGCTGTCGCATCGAGGGTACCGCCACTGGGGTATACCTGGATCTTGGCTGTCACCGACCGTTCTGAGGCCACCTTGAGCTGGATGTAGATCGTTCCCGGGAGCGATCCACTCGCTTTGCCTGCCTCTTTGAGTTCGAAGCCTTTCTTGTTGCTCAAGCTCAGGTTGGCGG
>JBAWFB010000247.1:0-36985 GCA_049591495.1 Solirubrobacteraceae bacterium | reverse complement strand
CTGCACGCGCTCGCGCGGGCCGCCCGGCTGCGCACCGTGCCGATCCCCCCGCTGCCGGCCTCGGCGGTGAAACTACGCGATCTGTTCCAGCGTCTGTCGCCGGTGATCGGACTGCGCCCGCGCACGATCGACGAACGCGTGATCGCCGGCATCACGCAGCGCCCATACGCTCCCGTCACGGTCAAGACCGACGCGGGGCCCGGCGCGCTCACGCTGCTGGGCGAGCGCCACAACGAATTCCCCGGAGTCAGGCAGGAACCGGTCGCGATCCGCAACTACCCGTTCGGCGAACTGGCGGCCCAGACGCTCGGGCACGTCGGGCAGGTGAGCGAAGAAGAGCTCAAGTTGAAAGCCTTCAAGGGCGTCCCACAGGGCACGGTGGTGGGCCAGTCGGGACTCGAGTACTTCTATGACAGCTACCTGCGCGGCACGCCCGGAAAGCGCGAAGTGGAGGTCAACTCCGAAGGCCAGCCGCAGGCGGCCGCGCTGCCTGAAACTCCGCCGAAGGCCGGATACAGCCTCAGACTGACGATCGACCTGGCGCTTCAAAAGGAGGGCGAACGCGCCCTGCGCGAAGGAGTGGGACTCGCCCAAGCCAAAGGCAACCCGGGCTCGGGAGCGGCGTTCGTGGCGATCAACCCGCTCAACGGAGAAATCTATGCGACCGGCTCATACCCAAGCTATAACCCCAACAAGTTCGCCAAACCGCTCACCCCGGCCGAAACCAACGCGCTGTTTGGCAGCGGCACAAGCGAAGGTCCCGACCCGCCCGCGCCGCTGCTGAATCGCGCGGTCGAAGGCTCCTATCCGACCGGCTCGACGTTCAAGCCGATCACGGCGATGGGGGCGCTGGAAGCCGGCGTGATCAACCCCGAAGAGGCTCTCGGCGGCGGGGCCTGTATCGAAGTGACCGGCGAGCAGTTCTGCAACTCCGGGCACAACGACTACGGCGCGCTGCCGCTGGTCGAAGCGCTGAAGGTCTCATCCGACACCTACTTCTTCACGGTTGGCGAGTACGCCAACGAACACGGCACCGTGATCCAGAAAATGGCTCGTGAGCTCGGGATCGGCAAAGAAACCAAGATCGATCTTCCCAAAGAGATCGAAGGCACGGTGCCCGACGCCAAATGGCGCGCGCAACAGAACAAGCTCCAGGAAGAATGCGAACACAAGTATCCGAAGACCGCCGCGAGCGTCTGCCACGTCGTCTCTGAAGTCGGTCCGTGGACGGTGGGCGACAACATGCACCTCGCGGTCGGCCAGGGGGAACTTTTGACCTCCCCGCTACAGATGGCGGTCGCCTACTCGACGCTCGCCAACGCATACATGAACGACGGCAACGGCACCGTCGTTCGTCCTCACCTGGGTCTTGAGATCGACAACTCCAAGGATGAGCTCGTGCAGGAACTGCCCTTCCCGCCGGTCGGCCACGTCCATCTCAACGAGACCTACCTGGACGACGTGATGGAAGGCATACACGACGCCACGTTCGAGTCGGGCGGCACCTCCGCGGACGTGTGGTTGGGCTGGAACCAGGCCGAACACCCGGTGTACGGCAAGACGGGGACGGCCGAACGCGCCGGGCAGGTCGAACAGGCGTGGTACATGTGCTTCCTGCCCGACCCCAAGCACCCGATCGTGATCGCCGCCACCGTCGAACAGGGCGGCTTCGGCGACGAAGCGGCGGCGCCGATCGCCCGCCTGATCGCATCCGAGTGGTTCCACAAGCCACTGACATTGAAGGCCGGCACCAATCCGGACCAGTGATCGAGACGATGTCCACTTCCCCACTCAGCCCGATCGCAGCCCCCGAACAGGCGTCGGCCCACGGAGCCCGCACGCTGCGCCTGCCGTTTGACCCGCTGCTGACGCTGGCGGTGCTCGGGCTCGCGGTGTGCTCGATCCTGACACTCGGGCCGGCCACGAGCAAATTCGTGCCGGGCGATCCGCATTACTACGTGACTCGTCAAACGATCTACGTGGTTGTGGGGCTGGCGCTGATGGTCGTGCTCTCGCGCATCGACTACGCCCGCCTGCGTCATCTGATGTACCCGATCTACGCCGCGCTGATAGTGAGCATCCTCGCGGTGCTCGCACTCGGCCACGAGTCCACTCTGGGGGCGCAAAGGTCGATCGAATTCCCGCTGTTCTCCTTCCAATCCTCGGAGATCGGCAAGGTGCTGCTGATCGTCGCGCTGTCGGCGTTCGTGGTGGACCGCTCGCGGCGCCTGCGCGAGCTCGACACGACCGCCCGCGTGATGCTGGCCGCGCTGGTGCCGGCGATCCTGGTGATCGTCCAGCCGGACCTGGGCTCGGGGATGGTGTACATGGCGATCGCGTTCATGCTGCTGTTCATCGCGGGCACCTCCTGGAAGCATCTGGTGGGGCTGATCGCACTGGTGGCGGTCTCCGCGACGGTTGTGCTGGTGGCGGCGCCGGCAGCCGGCGTGCACGTGCTGAAGACCTTCGAGGTCGAACGCCTGACCGCGTTTCTGCACCCCTCGGACAACCCCGAAAAGCAGGGCTATCAGCAGTTGGAGTCGAAGGTAGCGATCGGGTCCGGTCAGAAGACCGGCCGGGGCTCCAACTCGACGCAGATTGAGGGCAACTATGTGCCGGAGGACGACACCGACTTCGTCTTTGCCGCGGTCGGAGAGCAGTACGGATTCGTCGGCGCCGCGTTCGTGCTCTCGCTGTACGCGCTGCTGATATGGCGTGCGCTGCGCATACTCACGATGTCCAAGGACCTGTTCGGCTCGCTGGTGGCCGCCGGGATCCTGGCTATGCTGATGTTTCAGGTGTTCGTGAACGTGGGGATGGCAGTTGGGATAATGCCGATCACCGGCGTCACGCTACCGCTTATGAGCTATGGCGGATCGTCGGTCATAACAACACTTCTGGCTGTGGGCCTGTTGCAATCGATCTACATCCAGGCACGCGCCTCACAGGCGCATAAGGGCCACGTTGTCCGCCACTGAACAAGATGTTCGCCGAACCTCCCTCACAACCAGCCAAGGCCGCGCTCTCGACCTCAACGGTCAAGCGCCCGCCTGCACGGGATTCGGCTGCCAAACGGGCCTCGGGGATCGAAACCCGACCCGCCCTACCGCCCATTACAGATCTCGAAAGACTGGATCAAATTGAGAAAGCAAGTACTCGTCAGCGTCGATCGCGCGGAGACGCGCGTGGCGCTTTTGGAGGCGGCCGGAACGCCCGGAGCCTCACGTCCCGCCGGCGGCGCCCGCAAGCGCTCCGCCGCCCGCCCGGGAGCCGGCTATCGCATAGCTGAGCTCTACATAGAGCGTCGCGGAGGACGCTCGATCGTAGGCAACATCTACAAGGGCAAGGTCGACAACGTGCTGCCCGGACTGGAGGCCGCGTTCGTGGACATCGGCCTTGAGAAGAACGGGTTTCTGCACGTGGATGAGATCGTGCTGCCCGGCGTGGAGGCACCCAAGCGCGGGCGCGGTGGGGGACGCAAGATCGCCGAGCTGCTCAAGCCGGGCCAGGAGATCGTGGTGCAGGTCGTCAAGGACCCGCTGAAGACCAAGGGCGCGCGGCTGTCGATGGAGCTGACGATCGCCGGGCGCTACCTGGTGTACGCCCCCACCGGCGAGGGGATTGGCGTGTCGCGGCGCCTGGAGGACAAAGAGCGCGAGCGCCTGCGCCGCCAGACGGCCAAGCTCGAGATCGGCCAGGGTGGCGTGATCATTCGCACCGCCGCCCACGGCGCGCAACGAACGGACTTCGAGCGCGAGCTGCTGTACCTGCACAAGCTGCACGAGGTTCTGATGAAGCGCGTGGCCGACACGCAGGCGCCGGAGATGGTCTTTCAGGAGGCCGACCTGTCGGTGCGGGTGGTGCGCGACATATTCTCCGAGCACTTCGAGCGGGCGATCGTCGACGACGCCCAGCAGCACCGCCGTCTGGTGTCGTTTTTCGCTCGCACCGCCCCCGAGCTGGTGGAGCGCGTGGAGCTGTGGGAGGAGTCCGAGCCACTGCTGGACGCCTACAAGGTGACCGAGGCGATCGACGGTGTGATGTCGCGCCGCGTCGATCTGCCGAGCGGCGGATATCTGATGATCGACTACGCCGAGGCGCTCACCGTGATCGACGTCAACTCGGGCAGCTTCATCGGGCGCGGGAAGGGCGCGAGCCTGGAGGACACGATCACCAAGACCAACCTGGAGGCCGCCGAGGAGGTGGTCAACCAGCTGCGACTGCGCGATATCGGCGGGATCATCGTGATCGACTTCATCGACATGGCGCGCGCACGCAATCGCGACGCCGTCATGAAGACGCTGCGCAAGTCGCTGGACGAGGACCGCACGAAGACGTTCACCGCGGAGCTGTCGCGGCTCGGGCTGGTCGAGATGACCCGCCAGAACGTGACCGAGGGCGTGCGCGAGATCATGAGCTGCCCGTGCCCCACATGCGATGGGGAGGGTGTGATCCGCTCCGAGGAGACGATCGCGATCGAAGTCGAGCGCAAGCTGCGCGATGTCGTGGTCGAGCACCCCGACGCGCAGGCGTTCCTCGTGCAGATCAACCCGCGCGTCACCGCGCAGTTCACCGGGCAGGGCTCGCGCGTGCTGCACGCGCTGGAGGCGCAGACCGAGCGCTCGTTTCATTTCGAGGGCTCCGAAGGCCTCGTGCTCGATCATTTCGCGATCACCTTCCAGGGGACGCGCGAGGAGGTCGAAGAACGCGCGCTGCCGTTCCGCGAGGGCGACGAGGTGCTGGTGGACATCGTCGAGCCGCACATGTACGACGTGGACGACGCGGTGGCCAAGCTCGACGGCTACATAATCTCGATCGCGGGCGCCGCGCGCCAGGTGGGCGAGAAGCGCATGGTGCGGATCGAGACTGTCGGACGCACCGCCGCCTCCGCACTGCTGTTGGACGAGTCCGGCGAGGTCATCCGGCCCGCACCGCGTCCCGCCGCGCGACCGGCCGCCAGACGCCCGCGCAGGCGCAGCGCAAAAGCCGCCGTCAAGACGCCAACGGTCACATCGGAGGAGCAAGGGTCGGTGGCCGAGCAATCCATCGATGAGGACACGCCCGCGGTGGAGCTCCAGGACTCAAGCGCCCAGGCGAGCGGACGCTCTGAGGGCCCGGTCGACGTCGATGCTGAGCCAAACGCCGAGCAGCCGTCGGACGGGTCGCGAGACGAGGGCGGCGAGGATGACCTACAATCCAAGCCTCGGCGCCGCGGCCGCAGAGGCGGACGGCGCCGTTCGGCTGCAAAGGCACAGGCAACCTCGGAGTAGGAGCACATGTACGCGATCGTCAAGACAGGCGGCAAGCAGTACCGCGTCGAGCGGGGTCAGACCCTGCTCGTGGAGCGTCTCGCTGCCGAGCAGGGCGCGAGCGTCGCGCTCGAGCCGATCCTGTACCGCTCCGATGACGCCGTGTTCGACGCCGACGGCCTGAAGAAGGTGAAGGTGACCGCGAAGATCGTCGCCCACGAGCGCGGCGAGAAGCTGCGCGTGTTCAAGTTCAAGCCCAAGCGCGGCTACAAGCGTCGCACCGGCCACCGCCAGGAGCTGACGCGGATCGAGGTCACAGACATTCGGATCGGAACCCACCCACCCGCTGCTGCCAAGTCGGCCGCCGCCAAGCCAGCGGCAAAGCCAGCCGCGGCCGCTAAGGCCCCAACGAATTCCAACCCTGCCGCCGCAGGCAGCGGAGAGGCGCAGGAGGTGCCCGATGGCTCATAAGAAGGGACTTGGATCCAGCCGCAACGGTCGCGACTCAAACGCGCAGCGACTCGGCGTGAAGACGTTCGCGGGACAGGCCGTGACGGGCGGAGAGATCATCGTGCGCCAGCGCGGCACCCGCTTCAAGCCCGGCACCGGCGTGGGGATCGGCAAGGACGACACGCTCTACGCGCGCGCGGCGGGCACCGTGCAGTTCACCACCGGCCGCCGTGGCAGGGTTGTGAACGTGCTTTCCGAGAGCAGCTAGCGGCACGGCCCGGTCGGGCCGGGTTGCCACGATCAGCGGGATGCTCTACGACCGCGCGAGAATCGAAGTGAAAGCCGGCGCCGGCGGCGACGGCAGCGCTGGCTTTCGTCGCGAAGCGCACGTTCCACGCGGCGGGCCCGACGGCGGCGATGGGGGACGTGGCGGCGAGGTGGTGCTCGTGTGCGACGACTCCCTGCGCGATCTGCAGAGCTTCAAGCGCACAGCCCAATATCGAGCTGGTAGCGGCGGTCACGGCGGGGGCTCCCAGCGCCACGGCGCTGACGGCGAGACGCTGATCGTGCGAGTCCCCCCCGGTACGCAGATCGAGGGCGTCGAGGGAGACGTCGCCGGACGGCGCTGGGATCTGCTGCTCGCCGGTCAGCGAGCCGTGGTCGCCAAGGGTGGCTCGGGGGGTAAGGGCAACAAGCGCTTTGCGACTCCCACCCGTCAGGCGCCGCGTTTCGCCGAGCGTGGGCTGCCAGGCGAGGAGGGCTGGCTCCAGCTCCAGCTGAAGCTGCTCGCCGACGTTGGCCTGGTGGGGTTGCCCAACGCCGGCAAGTCCTCGCTGCTGACCCGTCTGACGAGGGCCACGCCGAAGATCGCGAGCTACCCCTTCACGACGCTTTCTCCTGTGCTGGGAGTGCTCGACGGTGAGGACCGCCAGCTCGTGATCGCCGACATTCCCGGATTGATCGAAGGCGCGAGCGAAGGGGCCGGCCTGGGCCACGACTTCCTCGCGCATGTGGAGCGCACTCGCCTGCTCGTGCACGTGCTCGACCTCGCCCCGGAGCTCTCCGGCGAGGAGCAGGCCGACGCGCTGGTCAACCACGCCACGATCGAGCACGAGCTGGCCGCTCACGATGAGCGGCTCGCGCGCCTGCCGCGAGTGCTGGTTCTCTCCAAGGCCGATCTGCTGCCCGAACAGCGTGTTGGTGAGGCGATCGCGTGGTGGTCAGAGCGTCTCGGGCCTGACGTGCCTGTGATCGCTACTTCGAGTGCCACCGGAGCCGGAATGCGGGAGCTGGCCGCGGAGCTGCTGCACCGAGTGTCGCCGGCGGCGGGCGCGCCTGCCACCCTCGATGAGGCGACCGCGGGTGGCGGGCGCACGCTCGACGCTGAGCCCGAACTGGCCGAGCACATGGTGTTTCGTCCCGCTGCGCCCAGTGGGTATGTGGTCGAGCGTGTCGCACCTGGCTCGTTCGCCGTCACAGGTCGCGGCGTCGAGCGTCTGCTGGCACGCTACGACGTGGACAACGAGGACGCGATGGCCTACCTGGAGGGACGGCTGCGCAAGATCGGCGTGCTGCGGGCACTGGAAGCAGAGGGCTTCCAGGCCGGCGACGATCTGGAGATCGCGGGCGTGGCATTCGAGCTGGACCCGGATGCTCCCACGTAGTACGAGCACGTCCGCATTCGCCGAGCCCGGCTCTCCGCGACCGTCTTGCCTGCCGTGGTCACGAGCCGGCGTCGATCGCGAGAACGAACGGCTATCCCAAATCCTCCCTGGCATGTCTGACAGGCGAGTGGCGTGCCCACCATCTACGCTCCTGGGTCGATGAAGCGCGTGGTCATCAAGCTCGGATCGAGCATCGTCGCGGGCGATGACGGCGAGCTGCGCACTGACGTGCTGGCGCGTATCTGCAACGTGGTCGCCGCGCTGCACGGTGAAGGCAAGGAGGTCGTGATCGTGTCCTCCGGGGCGATCGCACGCGGAGTGCGGATCATGGGGCTCCCGGCTCGTCCCGGGGCCGTGGAGGAGCTGCAGGCCGCGAGCGCGGTCGGACAGGGCAAGCTGTATCGCGTCTATGACGAGCTGCTGCGCGAGCGCGAGCTCATCTCAGCGCAACTACTGCTCACGTTCATGGACATGAGCGCGCGCACTCACTACCTCAACGCGCGCCAAACACTGCGCAAGCTGCTGGACTGGGGGGTGGTGCCGGTGATCAACGAGAACGACACCACCGCCACCGATGAGATCTCCTTCGGCGACAACGACTTCCTCGCCGCACAGGTCTCGATCCTTGTCGCGGCCGACCTGCTGGTGCTGCTGACCGACATCGACGGTCTCTACACGGCCGATCCGCGTCGTTATCACGAGGCGCGTCTCGTGCACGAGATCACCGACTTCGAGTCGATGGAGGGGATCGACGCGGGTCACACCACCTCGCCGCTGGGCTCCGGTGGGATGCGCTCGAAGGTGGTCGCGGCCGACATGACCACCGCCGCGGGCATCCGTGCGGTTATCTGCAACGGGGTGCGCGAGGGCGCTCTGCAGGCCGTGCTGGCCGGGCAAATGGAGGGCACCAATTTCCCCCCGCGCGCCGCGCGCCACTCCTCGTTCAAGTTGTGGCTGCGCTACGCCAAGCCGAGCCACGGCACGCTCGTGGTCGACGCCGGCGCCGCACGTGCGCTGCGCGAGGAGGGGACGAGCCTGCTGCCGGTCGGGATCCTGGAGGTGCAGGGCTCGTTTGACGCGGGCGACGCGGTCGAGATAGCCGAGGACGGCAGATCGAGCGACGGTGCAAGCCGGCTCGTGGCGAAGGGCATCTGCAACTACTCCGCGCAGGAGCTGCGCCGCGTAAAGGGGTTGAAGTCGGGAGCGGTGCAGGAGATCCTGCCGCGTGCCACCGAGGAGGCGGTGCACCGTGACTATCTGGTGGTTGACTAGTCCTCGACACCGGTGCGAGGCAGTGCACTCGATTACGCGAGATTTGCGCCACGCCTCAAGGGTTCTAGTGCAGGGCTGTCGTACCCTGTAGACGATGGCGACCACGGTTTCTCCCGTAGCTGATGTCTGCGCACGCGCACGCGCCGCGTCCAGACGGCTCGCGGGCACCGACACGGCCACCAAGAACGCGGCGCTTGTAGCGATCGCGGCCGCGCTGCGTGAGCGCACGCAGGAGATCCTGAGCGCCAACGAGCTTGACTTGCAGGCCGGGCGTGAGGCTGACATTGGCGAGGCGCTGCTAGACCGGCTAGCGCTTGACGAGCGGCGGATCGAGGCAATCGCGCAGGCGGTGGAGACGGTCGCCGCTCTCCCGGACCCAGTCGGCGAGGTGATCGACGGACAGCGGCTGCCCAACGGTCTGGACGTGCGCAAGGTGCGCGTGCCGCTCGGCGTGATCGCGGTCGTCTACGAGGCGCGTCCCAATGTCACGATCGACGCGGCTGCGCTGTGCTTGAAGTCTGGCAACGCCATCGTTCTGCGTGGCTCTTCGAGCGCGACTCACTCCAACGCCGTGCTCTGCGCGATTGCCGCGCAGGCGGCTGTGGACGCGGGTCTACCCGATGGCTGTATCGGACTTGTCGCTGGGGGTGGACGTGAGGAGCTGGCCGAGCTGGCCACGCAGGAGGGGGTGGTCGATCTGCTTATTCCACGTGGTGGGGAGGGGCTGAAGGCGGCGCTCAAGGATGTGGCCAGCGTGCCCGTGATCTATGCCGCCTCGGGTAACTGTCACGTGTACGTGGACGCCTCGGCGGACGTCAATGCGGCGATCAGGATCGTGCTCAACGCCAAGACGCAGCGGCCTGGCGTGTGCAATGCGGTAGAGACACTGCTCGTGCACCGAAAAGTAGCCTCCGCGGTCTTGCTGGAGCTACTCACGGTGCTCGCCGAGTCCGGTGTGACTGTGCGTGGCGACGAGGAGACGCTCCGATTGGCGGAGATGCTCGTGAAGAGCTATGGCGAGCCGGGTGAGTCGGGGTACACCGACCTCGACCTCGCACAAGCCATTCGCCACGCCGTCGAGCCCGCCCGTGAGGAGGACTGGGACACCGAGTACCTCGCGATGACGCTCGCGATCGGCGTCGTGGACTCTCTCGAACAGGCGATCGAGCACATCGCATGTCACGGCTCCGGGCACTCCGAGGCGATCCTCACCAAAGACACGGCCAGCGCTCGCGCATTCCAGCTGGGGGTCGATGCCGCGTGTGTGTATGTCAACGCCTCCACGCGCTTCACCGACGGTGGAGAGTTCGGGATGGGCGCCGAGATCGGCAACTCCACGCAGAAGCTGCATGCGCGTGGGCCGATCGGGTTGCGCGAGCTGTGCACGTTCAAGTATCTGATCGAAGGCAGCGGTCACGTCCGCGCCTGAGAATTGGGGCAACGCGGCTTCCGAGGCTGTGTCTTTGACCACGCACCCCAAAGAGCGTCTAGGGATCCTCGGGGGCATGTTCAACCCGCCCCACCTGGGCCACCTCGCCCTCGCGCATGCAGCGGCAAGCGATCTCGGCCTCTCGCGTGTGTTGCTGATGCCCGTGCTGATCCCACCGCACAAGCCGGCCGGGCAGGATCCGGGGGCCGAGCACCGGCTGCGCATGTGCCGGCTTGCTGTGCGCGACGATCCGCGCGTGGGGGTGTGCACGCTGGAGCTCCAGCGGCCAGGGCCGTCCTACACGGTCGATACGCTGCGAAGCATCCATGCCAGCGATCCCGACGCAGAGTTGACCCTGATCGTCGGCGCCGACGTGGCACGAACGCTCGCCTCTTGGCGCGAGCCGCGGGAGATCCTGAAGCTTGCGCGGCTGGCCGTCGCCGAGCGCGACAGCGTGAGCAGGGGGGAGGTGCTCGACGCGCTCCTCCCGCTCGCCCCCGATGTCGTGCCAGGCAGTGAGCGCGGGACGGTGTTCGTGCAGATGCCAGCCCACGAAGTGTCCTCCTCGATGGTGCGTGAGCGTGTAGCGCAGGGTGCGCCAATCGACGGGCTCGTGAGTGCTGAGGTGGGCGCCTACATCGCCCAGAACGAGCTCTACCGGACCCAGACACCGGCGTCCGGGACGGTGCAGGAGCCATTGTGGGAGCCGGCGTGATGAGCTCACAGGAGCTGCTCGCTGAGATCCGCGGCTACGCGGATGACAAGAAGGCCGGCGATCTGGTCGAGCTCGACCTGCGCGGTGTGCTCGGATACACCGACTGGTTTGTGATCTGCTCAGGTAACACCGAGCGTCAGACCAAGGCGATCCACGACGGGATCTTTGAGGGGCTCAAGCACGATCATGACGTGTTGCCGCGTCGCGTCGAGGGTGTGGCGAGCGCCGACTGGATACTGATGGACTACCTGGATGTTGTCGTCCACATCTTCACGCCCGTCACGCGCGAGTTCTACCGTCTGGAGCAGCTGTGGGGAGAGGCCCCGGCACGCCGCGCGGAGGGCGCCGGCGGAGGTTGAGAAGCTTCACCCCCGCGTTGGACGGATGACCGATCCTTAGGAAAGTTCTGTTGCGCTGACTTTTTGGGCGCGCTAGTGTCGCCCGCACAGCGCCGCGCAACAGGCATGGCGCATGTCATCGGAAGGGATCTGAAATGGGCATTTCAACCACCCTCCGCGGGGATCGGCGGGGGACTTACCTCCTGCTGGGCGCGGCTGCCGTCACGGCGTTTGCGATTCTGTTGATTGGGTTGACGGCGCCCGCGCCCGCGCGCGCCGAAGGCCCCGGGGAAGGCACCCCCTGGGTTGTCAGCCTGGGCGACTCCTACATCTCCGGCGAGGCCGGTCGCTGGGCGGGCAACACCAACGAAAGCTCCTCTGAGATCGACGCGCTCGGCGAAACCGCCTACTACGACAATGCAGGGCACACCGCCGAATTGATTCCCGGCTGTCACCGCTCGCAGTCGGCCGAGGTTTACATCGGTGGAGGCGTGGACGGTGAGAACCTGGCGTGCTCGGGTGCCAAGACCTCATCGTTCACCTCCGAAGAAGGAGACTTCAAGCCTGGTCTTGACTTCTACAACTCCGGGGGACACGAAGGCCAGGCGTTGATGCTCGAAAAATTCGCCAAAACCCACAACGTTAAGCTGATCCCGATTTCGATCGGCGGCAACAACTTCAACTTTGCCAGCATCGTGCAGACGTGCGTTGAGGATTTCCTCTTCACGCCGGAATGGTGGCCGTCATACTGCAGCGAAGAAGAATCGGTGACCGAAAACTTCACCGAAAGCAACATCGCCACACAGCGTGCCGCGATCAAGGGCGCCATCCTGAATGTCGCGGAAGCCATGAAAAAAGCTGGCTACACGAGCTCGCAGTACACGATCCTCATGCAGAACTATCCCTCGCCGATCCCCAACGGGGAAGGCTTCCGCTACCCGCAGAAAGGCTACTCGCGCCAGGAAATCGGCGGCTGCGGCTTTTGGAACCACGATGCCAACGAAGCCAACGCCACGCTGCTGCCGGCCATCGACAAAGCCGTATTCACAGCAGTCGAAGAAGCGAAACTGTCGAACCTGAAGACGATGAACCTCTCCTCGGCGTTCAACGGACATCGCCTCTGCGAAAAAGGCGTCGGGCTACTGGAGGAAGAGGGGCTCACCTCCTGGAAACAGACGGGCGCGGTCAACAAGACCGAGTGGATCAACCAGATCCGCACGGTCAGCGCGATCTTCCCGCCGTATGAGATCCAGGAAGACCTGCACCCCAACTATTGGGCACAGCTCGCGCTGCGCAACTGCCTCACCCAGGCCTACAACAGCGGCACGCCCAAGGGCGGCACGTGCACCGTTTCAGGCGAAGGGCTCAATCCGTCCGGCGAGCCCAACATGTCGCTGAAATAGAAGCGATGGACGCACCGCGCCCGGCCAAGGCTTCGGTTGGATGCACAGGTCGGGCGCGGCGCCTCCCCGAGGACCCATTCGACAAACGCGCATCTGAGCGCACAAGAATTGCTCCACCAGTCGAAGGCGGTGGACTTCGAGCACGGCGAGAATCCCGCGGTGGACGTAGCCACCGACATGCTTGCCGCTGGGCACTACCGTCCCCGCCCGCCGTTCAGGGACGAGCTGTTCACTGACGGCGGAGCCCCGCGAGCGGCCGCGCAGGCGCTTGTGACCGAGCTGACGCGACTCGGACCAGAGGGGCTGGTTGAGGCCGGACGCCGACGAGACGCGATCTTCATGCAGCAGGGCATTACGTTCGAGACCAGCGGTGAGAGCGGATCGACACACGAACGCCCCTTTCCGCTGGATCTTGTGCCTCGTGTCCTCACGGGCGAGGAATGGCGGGCGATAAAGCGGGGGCTGGCCCAGCGCATTCGCGCGCTCAACCACTTCGTCGACGACATCTACCACGCGCGCGAGATCGTGCGCGAAGGTTTGGTGCCCTGGCGTCTGGTCGCGGGGTGCCCGCACTTCGCGCGCGCCGTGCACGGCATCCGCCCGCCTGGCGGCGTCTACTGTCACGTGGCTGGCTGCGATCTGGTGCGCGACAGCGACGGCTCCTGGAGAGTGATCGAGGACAACGTGCGCATCCCCTCAGGGATCTCCTACGTGCTCGAGAATCGCGCCGCGATGGCGCGCCTGGTGCCGGAGCTGTTCGCCTCCTACCGGGTGCGCCCGGTCGATCACTATCCACAGCTGCTGCTCGGAGCGCTGCGCTCGGTGGCCCCCTCCGCGGAGAGCGAGGCGACGGTCGTGGTATGGACTCCCGGGCCCGCCAACTCCGCCTACTTCGAGCACGCTTTCTTGGCGCGGCAGATGGGGGTCGAGCTGGTCGAGGCCTCCGACTTGGTCGTGCGCGACGACGTGCTCTACATGCGCACCACGCGCGGCCTTGAGCGTGTCCACGCCGTCTACAGACGCCTGGACGACGACTTCGTGGACCCACTCGAGTTCATGCCTGACTCGCTGCTCGGCGTGCCCGGGCTGGTGCGCGCCTACCGCGCCGGTAGCGTCGCGATCGCCAACGCGTTCGGCACTGGGGTGGCCGACGACAAGGCGATCTACTGTTTCGTGCCCGAGATGATCCGCTTCTATCTCGGTGAGGAGCCGATCCTCGAGAACGTCAACACCTACCTGCTCTCAGACCGCGAAGTGCGTGAGCACGTGCTCGGCCGGCTGGGAGAGCTGGTCATCAAGCCCACCGGGGAGTCAGGCGGTAAAGGCGTGATGATCGGCCCGCACGCAAGTGAGCATGAGATCGCGGCCATGGAGGAGCTGATCAGAGCTCACCCCGAGCGCTGGATCGCTCAGGATGTCGTGCGCCTGTCGACCGTCCCGACCGTCTCTTCCGACGGCAGCCTGCGTCCCTGCCACGTGGACCTGCGGCCATTCGCGGTGTTCGGCGAGCGCATCGACATCGTCCCCGGCGGTCTCACGCGGGTGGCGCTTGAGGATGGCTCGATGATCGTCAACTCCTCACGCGGCGGCGGATCGAAGGACACGTGGGTGCTCGAGGACGGCGACGATGCCGATCGCGCCGGGCCGCCGATCGCCGACACGCAACCGCCCGTGCTGCCCGACCTGCGCTACGGCGCGTGGATGGGCCAGCAACAACAGCAGCAGCAGCAGGAACAGCCACAGCAATAATGCTCGCGCGAATCGCCCACGACCTCTACTGGCTGGGGCGCAATCTCGCGCGCGCCGAGTTCACCGCACGCGCGGTGGAGGCCGTCTTTCAGGCTGAGGTGCAGGGTGCCTCAGACGCGATGCCGAGCGTCAGCTTCGGCTCAAACGGCCTGCTCGCGATGCTCGGAGACGACGCCGAGCGGGAGCGCTCCGACAGCGTTGAGGCGCTCGCGCGCCTGACGCTCGACGCGCATCGGCCCGGCTCGATGCTCGCGAGCGTCGAGCGCGCACGAGAGGGTGCGCGCACCGTGCGCGACGTGATCAGCGCGGAGATGTGGGAGGCAATCAACACCACCACCCTCAGTCTGCGCGGTGGGGGACAGGCCAGTTGGGCAGTACCCGCCGGCCCCTACCTGGCGGCGCAGTACGTCAAGCAGCGCACCGCGCTGATCTGGGGCGTCGCGGCCCGCACGATGCTGCGCGACGAAGCCAAGTGCTTCCTGGACGCAGGCGGCACGATCGAGGTGTCCGACATGGTGCTGCGAATGCTGCGGATAGCGCTGCCGCGCGGCGAGAACGCTCCCGCCGACGGCCACGCGCTGATCCTGCTGCAGGCTGTCGGCGGCTTTCACGCCTACCTGCGTGCAGTGACTGCTCCGCCAAACGCCCATCCCGTCGCGCGTTTCCTGCTGTTCGAGCGCGCTTATCCCGACAGCGTGGCAGCCTGCGCGGACTCGCTGCACGACGCGTTCACCACCGCCGACGCCGGTCCCCGCAACTCGAAGCCCGTGCTGCGCGTCAGTCGCCTGGTCGCCGATCTGGACTTCCAGCGCCGCGCGCTGCCCGACGGCGCGGAGTTGTCGGGCATCTGCGAGCGCACACAACAGGAGTTTGCGCGGATCGACGGCGATGTGGCCGAGCGCTACTTCGCGGGAGCCACTGCCGGGCAGGAAGGGCGGTAGGCGACGGTGCATTTCGCGATTCGTTACATGACCGAGTACCGCTACGAGTCGCTGGTGTCCGACAACCTCAACTCGCTGCGAGTGCGTCCGGCTACGACCAGCTCGCAGCGCTGCGACGAGTTTCACACCCGCATCGAGCCCGAGGCTCGCGTGAGCCGTCATCTGGACTATTTCGGCACCGAGGTGCTGGAGTTCGGTGTGCCGACCGCGCACGACCAGCTCACGATCGATGTGCGTGCGCGCGTTGTCACCTCCGATCCCGCCGAGCCGCCGCGGGGCTCGTGGGAGAGCGTCGACAACGACGCTTACCTCGATGCCGCGGGCGAGTTCGCGCTCCCGTGGCTGGACCAGCCTGCGATCCCCGGGTTGGACGAGATGCAGGCAACCCTCGCGGGCGTAAGTCCGCTTGTGATGCTCGAACAACTGTGCCAGCTGATCCCCGACCGCTTCGAATACCGACCGGGTGTGACCTACGTCGGGTCGAGCGTCGCAGACTTGCTGGAGACGCGCGCGGGTGTCTGCCAGGACTTCGTGCACCTTTCGCTGGTGCTGCTGCGCCGCTTCGGCATCGCCGCCCGCTACGTGTCGGGCTACCTGTGGGCGGCGCCCGAGGACGGTGGTGCCGACTCGCTGGAGGTCGACACGCACGCGTGGCTTGAGGCGCTCTTGCCCGGCACAGACGGGCACGGCGAGCCGATCTGGATCGGCGCCGATCCCACCAACCGGCGGCTCGCCGGTGAGACCCATGTGAAGATCGGCCACGGCCGCTTCTACTCGGATGTGGCGCCGGTCAAGGGTCTCTACATGGGCGGTGCGGGCGCGGATCTCAAAGCTGCGGTCACGATGTCGCGCCTTGACCCGCAGGCGGGAGCACGAGCGTAGGGGCCTCTCCGTGTCATGACCGATCTTGTCGTCATCTCCGAGAGGCGCCCCTTGCTAATGTGGCGCGCGAGGTGCTGAGCTGAGCCCCAGCCGTGTGGCACATGAGCAAGAGAACCGTCCGTCGGGCGCTCCGCGGGCGGCGCCGGCCTCCACGCCGCAGTTTGACGAGTGGCAGATGGAGTTGCACGGACGGCGCACCGTCTACAGGATCGCGGGCAGCGGACCGCCGGTCGTGTTGGTGCACGGGATGCTCAACTCATCCAGCCACTGGCAATCGGTGGCTCTGAATCTCGCCGAGAACTACACGGTCATAGCGCCGGATCTGATCGGCCACGGCGACTCGGCCGCTCCGCGCGGGGACTATTCGCTGGGAGCCCACGCCGCCAGCATCCGCGACCTGCTGACCGCGATGGGCATCGAGCGCGCGACGGTCGTCGGGCACTCGCTTGGCGGGGGCGTGGCGATGCAGTTCTTCTACCAGTTCCCCGCCCGCGTGGAGCGTCTCGTGCTGATCTCAAGCGGCGGCCTTGGGCACGAGGTGAGCCCGATGCTGCGCACCGCCGCGCTGCCCGGCATGTCGGGGGTACTGTCGCTCGCCGCCCACCCGCGGCTGCTCGGTGCGCTGTGGGACGGCGGCAGCCGTCTGCGCGCGCTCGGCGTGCGCAACGGTGCCTACGTGCAGGCCGTCGCCCGCGCGCTGCGCCCGCTCGAACGCCCGCAGGCGCGAGAGGCTTTCCTGCAAACGTTGCGCGCCGTGATCGACGTGCGCGGCCAGCGCGTAAGCGCCACCGACCGGCTGTATCTGCTGGAGTCGATGCCCACGATGATCGTGTGGGGGGAGAAAGACAACACGATCCCCCTACGTCACGGACGCGAAGCGCACGAGGCGATTCCTCACAGTCGTTTCAGCACGCTGCCGGGAGTGGCGCACTTTCCCCACCTGGAAGACCCCGGGGCGCTCGCCGGCGTGCTGCGCGAGTTTCTGTCTGACACCGAGCCATGCGCGATGGACGATGCCGACTGGGGCGCGCTGCTCTCCAGACGGTCTGAGCGCAAGCGCCGCCTCGCCGGCGAGGCGGCGTAGGGGGCCGAACGCCAAGGTTGTACCTCCGGTCGGGCCCAGCGACCATCATGTCGCAAAACCGCCAGACATTCGCCGTGAGGTAGGTAAGACTTGTAGGGGTGATCGAGGACTTCGAGCATTGCTACCAAGCCGCGCAATCCCGGGACCCGCGTTTCGACGGGTGGTTTTTCATCGGTGTTACTTCCACCGGCATCTATTGCCGCCCGAGCTGTCCGGCGATCACTCCCAAGCGCGAGAACGTGCGCTTCTATCCCTCCGCCGCGGCGGCTCAGCAGGCATGCTTCAGGGCATGTAAGCGCTGTCGCCCCGACGCCGCTCCCGGCTCGCCGGAGTGGGATGGGCGCGCCGATGTGGTCGCACGGGCGATGCGTCTGATCGCAGACGGCGTCGTGGATCGCTCGGGCGTGCCCGGGCTCGCGGCTCGGCTCGGCTACAGCGCTCGTCAGCTACAGCGGATGCTGGTCGCCGAGCTGGGGGCGGGACCGATCGCGATCGCCCGCGCCCAACGTGCGCAGACCGCTCGCGTGCTGATCGAGACGACCGAGCTGTCGATGGTCGAGATCGCGTTCGCGTCCGGGTTCTCAAGCGTCCGTCAATTCAACGACACGATCCGCGCAGTGTTCGCCACGGCGCCCACCGGGCTTCGCCGCCGTGTCGCCGGTGTGTCCTTGCCCTCGGATGGCGCAGCGGGAACTTTGACGTTGAGGCTTCCCTTCCGCCGCCCACTGTGTCCCGACAATCTCTTCGGGCACCTCGCAGCGACCGCTGTGCCGGGCGTCGAGGAAGTTCTCGGCGACACCTACCGGCGCACCCTGAGACTCCCACACGGCTCCGGCATCGTCGAGCTGACGCCGGCGGCGGAGCACATCGTGTGCCGCGCGACGCTCGCCGACCTGCGCGATTTGACGACCGCGATCGCGCGCTGCCGGTGGCTGCTCGACCTCGATGCCGATCCGGTTGCCGTTGACGAGTCGCTTCGTTCAGATCCCGACCTCGATCCGATCGTCGCTAAAGCCGAAGGACGCAGAGTGCCGCGCTGCGTGGATGGTGCGGAGCTAGCCGTGCGCGCGGTGTTGGGACAGCAGGTCTCAACAGCCGCCGCTCGCACCCATGCCGCCCGCATAGTCTCCCAATGCGGCGAGCCCTTGAGCGATCCGCGCGGCACGCTCACCCACCTGTTCCCTGTGCCAGATGCGCTGGAAGAAGCGGATTTGGCGATGCCCGCGACCCGCAAGGCCAGTCTCGCCGCGCTCGTCGACGCGCTCTGCTCGCAACGACTGTCGCTCGACGCGGGGTGCGATCGAGCTGAGGCTCTCTCGGTCCTCTCGACACTGCCAGGCTTTGGACCATGGACGATTGGGGTCATCGCGATGCGTGCGCTCGGCGATCCGGACGCCTTCCCCGTCGCCGACCTCGGCGTGCGTCGCGCGGCCGAATCGCTGGGTCTACCCGCTTCGCCCGTGGCGCTGACTGCGCGCGCCGAGCGCTGGCGACCATGGCGTGCGTATGCCGTGCAGTACCTGTGGTCGGCCAGCGACCATCCCATCAACCAGTGGCCGCCGCTGCCTGCAAGTGGCAACGGCGTCGTCAATCTCGCCAAGGAGGCCGCATGAGCACCGTCGCCGCATCGCCCACCGCCATCACCACCTCGATGGACAGTCCCATCGGCCCGTTGACCCTCACCGCTGTTGGCGGGGTGCTCACCGGCGTGCACATGCACGAACAGCGCCACCTTCCATCGCTCCCAGCCGGATGTGAGCGCGACGATGCCGGACTCGCGCATGTCGTGGAGCAGCTGGACGCGTATTTCGCAGGGACGCTCACCGATTTCGACCTGCCGATGGAGATGCACGGGACCGACTTCCAGCGGCGCGTGTGGGCGGCTCTGTGCGAGATCCCCCACGGCGAGACGATCAGCTACGGCGAGCTGGCGCGCTGGGTGGGAAACCCCAAAGCCTCACGTGCGGTCGGCCTGGCCAACGGGCGCAACCCGGTGGCGATCGTCGTGCCCTGCCACCGCGTCATTGGCGCTGATGGCAGTCTCACAGGCTACGGCGGAGGGCTCGACCGCAAGGTATGGCTGCTGGAGCACGAGGCTCGATACAGCCCCGAGTCCTCCCGCCCCGGGACTCAAGCCAAGCTGGATCTAGAGCCCCAGATCGTGTAGCGCGGCTTTAGCCGCGCCCTCTCCACACGTCGCGTGCATCCCTCTACCCAAGCACCATCGTGTCGGATGCGCCCGGCGTCGCCGCTTGTGTGCGCTCGCGCTCACAGCTCCAGCACCGCATCCTGCGCGGCAGGGATCACGCCGGAGGCCGCGTCGAAGCGGCGCGCCAGCTCGTCGAGGGCGTCGTCGGTGCGGTCGGGTCGATGGTGAAACAACACCACCTGCCGTGTCCCCGCTCGCTTGCCCAACTCGACTGGGTAGTCGCACACGGCATGTCCGAAGCGAGCTTCCCTGTTGAGCTCCTTGTGCGTGAGCATCTGTGCGTCGTGCACCAACGCATCGGCCTCGGAGGCCAATTCCAGCGCAGCGGGGTGATACTCGCCCCATCCGTCCGGTCCCGGCCCGAGCGCGGTGGGACAGTGGTCGGGCATGTAGGTCAGCGTCGAATGCTCGTCGCTCACACGGTAGCCAAACGTGCGACCCCCCTTGTGGGGGATCTCGCGTGCCAGCACGGTGAACCCATCGTCCTGCCACTCCCCGGGGGCGATCGTCGCGAACGTCCACGCGCCGCGCAGCTGGCCTGGCGTCATCGGGAAATGCGGCGGCGACATCGCGCGTGCCAGCACCGACTCCGCGCTTGCCCCATCCTGCTGCTCGGGCAGCAACAGTTTCACGCGCGCGTCGTCGTTATCCGCAGCGGTGAAGAACGGCAGTCCCTGCACGTGATCCCAGTGCAGGTGGCTCAGCAGGATCGTGCCGCTGAATGGCTGGTCCCCGAGCAACCTGGTGGCCGAGCGTATCCCGGTGCCCGCGTCCAGGATCAGTGTTGGAGTGGCCGCGTCGTCGTGGGCGATGGCCAGGCACGAGGTGTGCCCGCCATAGCGCAGGAACTCAGCACCCGGTGCGGGGGTTGAGCCCCGCACCCCGCAGAGATGCACCCGCATAAAAGCTCAGCCTCGCGCAGCTAATCCCGGGGGGCTTGGGTGGCTGCACCCGAGGCGCGGTCGTCCAGGCGATCGAGGATGTCCTTCAAGCCGCCCTGCGTGTGCACGTCCAGACGGTCGAGGATCATTTGAACGTCCTTGAACGTGTTTTCAGCGCGTGCGTCCGCAGCCAGGCTCTGGACGTTCTGCCCGACCATGATCACCGACAGCAGAACGAGCTGCAGGAACGTTTGCGCGATCCACGCGATGATTCCCTCGCCGCCCGGTTTCAGGGCCGGCCCCAGCCCGATCAACGCAATGATCGTGAACAGGTAGGCGCACCACATCGTGCCGACCAGCCGCGTGATGAGCACCGCGAGCTTCGCGTTGAACCCATCGACCTCGCCCATCGCTTCCCTGAGTGCGCGCGGCGTGGGGTGCAGCGCCTTGGCGAGATGGTGTGCGCTCTTGACGGGAACGGTCTGAGTCATCGATCCTCCTGGCCATTGTCGATGGCGGTCTCTAGGGTTCAGACGCGACCACGCCACGATACCCCAGACGGTGCCGGCCAACGCGCACCGGCAAGCAGTGGATCTGCTGCTGTTGCTCTACTTGAGCTCCGAAGCCGGCTTTGATGGTAAGGGGAGTGAGCGCTTCTGGGGGTGGGGTGTCTCGCCACGTGCCAGCATCGCCACGAATTGCTCTATACGCCTGGATCGCGTGTCCGCGCGCTTGGCGCTGTGGATTCGAAACAGCACGGAGTAACGGTTCTGGCTGGTGAGGATGTCGAACATGGCTTGCGCCGCCGGCTCGGCGCTCAACGCGTCGGCGAGATCGGGCGGTACCCCGATGGTGGCCTGACCGGCGTAGGCCGCATCCCATCGACCGTCCGTCTTGGCCTGCTGTACGGCGGCGAGGCCGGTAGGCTTCATCCGTCCTTCGCCAGTCAGCCGCTTGATGTGATCGATGTTGCGCTTCGACCACGCGCTGCGCGCGCGCCGTGGGGTGAAGCGTTGCCGGTAGGTCAGCTCGTCGAGACGTCTGAGTTGACCGTCGATCCAGCCGTGGCAGAGCGCCTCGTCGAGTGCCTGCTCATAGGTGAGGCTCGTCGGTGTGGTTGTGCCCTTCTTTGCAAGTCTCAGCCACAGGCCGTGGGGCTGCTTGTGGTGCTCGTCCAACCATGCCCGCCACGCGGTGGCATCAAGGAGGGTGAGCGTTGGCTCATCGATCTCGGTCACAGCTTGACATCATGGTCTATGTGCCTGTGCAGGTGCGTTGTAGGGTAAGTGTTATGCACTTCACGTATGTGTTTGCCGGCATTCCCATCACCGACCTGGACGCGGCCGTGGGCTGGTATGAATCGCTCACCGGCCGGCCGCCAGACCTGATCCCCAACGAGGTCGAGGCGGCGTGGCGGTTCACCGATACCGGCTGGATCTATGTCGTGGTCGATCCCGACCGTGCCGGTTCGGCACTGCACACACTGCTCGTCGACGATCTCGACGCCTTTCTTGAGGGACTGGCCGACCGCGGCGTTGTCGCCGCTCCAGTCGAGATCATCGGCGAGGGGGTACGCCGCACAACGCTGACCGACCCAGACGGCAACCGTCTCAACGTCGGACAGCCCCCCCGGCCTGAATCGGACAGCCCGCTCTGAATCGGACAGCCTCGCCCCGAACGGGTCGTGCGCCTCGATCTGCGTGCTTACCGGCCGAGGTTGGCGGGTGCCAGGGTCCCCGAGCTTTGATGCTAAACTGAACTAGATGATTCAGTATCAATCGGAGCTAGACGGCGCCTTTGCGGCACTCGCCGACCCAACGCGCAGGAGCATCCTGCAACGGTTGGGCCGGAGCAGCGCCACCATCACCGAGTTGGCGGAGCCGTTTGGGATGTCACTGACGGGGATGAAGAAGCACGTGCGTGTGCTGGAGGAGGTTGGGCTCGTCAGCACCGAGAAGACGGGACGGACGCGTTGCTGCAGCCTCGGCCCGCGCGGCCTGGATGACGTGCAACTGTGGATCGAGTCCTATCGCCGCGCGCTGGAGGCTCGCCTGGATCGCTTCGGCGAGATGCTGGAGGAGATCGGTGAGAAGGCTGCGGTCACCCGCAATGAGCAGGAGCGCCCAGAAGCAGAATCGCAATGACCACAACGACCGACAAACAGGAGGAAACCATGTCCGGTGCCACGACGTTGACCACACCCTCCGATCGGGAGATCGTCACCGAGCGAGTGTTCGACGCGCCTCGAGATCGCGTGTTCGAGGCTTTCACCGATCCCCAGCTGATTCCCAGATGGTGGGGTCCCAGACGCATGACCACGATCGTCGATGAGATGGATGTGCGCCCCGGAGGGAAATGGCGGTTCATCTCCCACGACTGCGATGACAAAGAGCAGTGCTTCCGAGGAATCTACCGCGAGATAACTCCACCGGAGCGCCTCGTGCAGACCTTCGAATGGGAGGGCATGCCGGGCCACGTCATAGTGGACACGGTGATCTTCGAGGATCTCGGTGGACGCACAAGGCTGACAACCACCTCGCTGTTTCACACATCCGAGGAGCGCGATGGAATGCTCTCCTCAGGCATGGAGAGTGGACTCAGCGAATCCCACGAACGGCTCGCGGAGCTGCTCGCAGAGACCGCTTGACGCCACCTCAGAATTGGCTGGCAGTTGAGGAGGAATGCTCGCGCGGATGTCCGAAGAGCATGTGCTGGATCCCGTTGACGGCGCTGATGATGATCGCCGCGAGCACCGCCCACCAGAAGCCCGCGATTGTGAACTGCGGGACGATCCAGTGCGTCAGATAGAGCATCAGCACGTTGATCAGAAAATAGAACAGACCAAATGTGACGATGATGAACGGGATCGAGAGGATCGCCAAGGCCGGCTTCAGGAAAAAATTCACCAGCGTGAACACGAGCCCGGCGATCAACAGCGCCCACCAGTCGCTGCCGTAGCTCAGGCCCGACAGCAACCATGTCGCCACAAACAGAGCGACTGTGTTGAAGACCCACGTGATCGCAAGCCGCTGGACCATTGCCACAGCCTAGCCACTCGCGGTGGTAGGTTGCGATCTGTGATGGCTCGCAAGCGCACGCTGTCTGCCGGCAGGGCTGTTGGCAACGAGCAGGCTCTCATTGTCGAGGAGCTCACCCGCCTGTCCAGTGTCGATCTGAAGCGAGATCCCGCGTTGGACGGGGTACTGCTCGAGGACGCCGATCTTTCAGGAATAGAGGCAGCCTCCGTACGGCTCGTCGAGGTGGCGCTGCGTCGAGTGAACCTTGGCGGGACGGGGCTCCGAGGACTGCACCTTCTCGACGTTCTCGCGACCGCCGTCGATGCCGCCAACGGCTCGTGGCCCTACACCCAGATGAGCCGCGTCACGTTTGAGAGCAGCACGCTCGTAGGACTCGACCTCGCGAACGGTCAGATCGGCGCGACGACGTTCTCCGAGTGCAAGCTGGACCTGGCCAATCTCCGTCTGTCGACCGTCCAAGACGTCGTCTTTCTCGGCTGTTCGCTGCGAGGAGCGGACTTCTACGGGGCGAACCTCAGATCCGTTCGGTTTGAGAAATGCGATCTGTGTGAGATCGACTTCGGTCATGCCACGCTCGAGATGGTCGACCTGCGCACGTCGACTCTCACCGATATTCGCGGAATCGGGTCGCTGAAGGGGGCGACCGTGGATGGAAGCCAGCTCATCGACCTTGCGCTGTCACTCGCGGTCGAGCTCGGTATCCAAGTCGAGAATCTCGGCGAGGACGACTGAGAAGCTGACGGCGGGTCGATTTGGAAGTTGGCGCAGGATGTCCCGTGGGATCTAATCCGGCAGGCCGAGCTATCCGTGACCAAGCACGGGGTGGGGCACGTAGGGCTCCTCCAGACGTGAGACCTCCTCATCGCTGAGCGTCAACTGCTCCGCGGCAAGTGCGTCTTGCAGGTGCCCAAGCTTGGTCGCGCCGACGATCGGCGCGGTGACGCCGGGCTTGTGCATGAGCCACGCAAGGGCGATCTGCGCACTTGGCACGCCGCGCTCGCTCGCGATCTCGGCAACCCGCTCCACCACGTCGAAGTCGGTGGGCTGGTTGTACAGATAGTCGGTGAACGGATCGGAGTCCGAGCGGGCGGTCAGCCGACGGCCCTCACGTGTGCGGTTGCCCGCCAGCACGCCGCGCGCGAGCGGGCTCCACGGGATAACACCCACACCCTGATCGACGCACTGCGGGATCATCTCGCGCTCCTCCTCGCGGTAGATGAGGTTGTAGTGGTTCTGCATCGACACAAACGGCGTCAGCGAGTGGCGCTCGGCGACGTGCTGGGCCTTGGCGAACTGCCACGCAAACATGCTGCTGGCCCCGATGTAGCGTGCCTTGCCGGCGCGCACCACATCGTGCAGAGCCTCCATCGTCTCCTCGATTGGCGTGCGGTTGTCCCAGCGATGGATCTGGTACAGATCCACATAGTCCATCTGCAGGCGCTCAAGCGATGCGTCGATCGCGCTGAGGATGTGCTTGCGCGAGAGCCCGCCGCCGTTCTCCCCCGGGGTCATTGGCATGAAGACCTTCGTTGCGACCACCACCTCCTCGCGCGTCAGCAGTTTTGCGATCAGGCGACCGGTGGCGACCTCGCTGGCTCCCGCCGAATATGTGTCGGCGGTGTCAAAGAAGGTGACGCCACCCTCAACCGCGCCGCGCACAATCGGCTCGGCGGTGTCCTCGTCGAGCACCCACGCCCTCTCGCTGTCGTTGCCAAAGCTCATCATCCCCAGGCACACGCGCGAAACACGCAGTCCCGTCGCGCCGAGGTTCACGTATTCCATGGCATCTCCCTCTCGTTGATGGACGGTCCAGCCGGATGCTGCGCCGACACAGCGATGTTAGAAGGCGTCGCTACGGGTCGGATCGGCTGGGGCAGACAAGCGGTCTCGGATAGTTCTTCAGTTCGCTTGAACCTCGCTTGAGACGATCCTCAGGAGACCTTTCCCCGGATGCGCTTTCCTGAGGTATAGATGAGTCAGCCCATAACACGCAGACAACTACTGCGATCCGCAGGGATCGGAGCAGTCGGGCTTGGTCTGAGCGGCGTCGTGGGGGAGGTCGTCTCGGGCGCGCTGGCCAAGCGGAGTCCAGCACCGCCCGCGCCACCGAAGTGGCACAGCAGGCCAGATCTGCGCATTCCCTCGCTGACGGTGACTCACATCGAGGAAGGAGCCTCGAGCGATCCGATCTTCATCGCCCCCTACAACGCTCCCAACGCCCAGGTGGGCGCGGTGATCGTCGACAACAGCGGCCAGCCGATCTGGGAGAACCCGCTCGCGGGGAAGGTCACAACCAACTTCCGCGTGCAAACCTACCGCGGAGAGCCGGTGCTCACGTGGTGGGAGGGGGTGATCGAATACGGGCACGGCGTGGGCGAATATGTGATCGCGGACTCCAGCTACCGGACCGTCCGCCGTGTGCAGGCGAAGCGCGGCTTGCGCGGGGATCTGCACGAGTTCGTGATCACCCCTCGCGACACCGCGCTGCTCACGAGCTATGTGATCACGAGCGCCGACCTGTCGTCTGTGGGCGGCTCGCGCAAAGGAACGATCCAGGACGCGATCTTCCAGGAGATCGATCTCGCGAGTGGCAGGGTGCTGCTCGAATGGCACAGCCTCGATCGCATACCGCTTGAGGAGTCCTACGCCCCGGTTGAAGCCAACTGGGACTTCTTTCACATCAACTCCGTCGGTCTCGACCACGACGGCAGCCTGCTCGTCTCCTCGCGCAGCACCCACACTGTCTACAAGCTCGACCGCAAAGGAGCGATCCTGTGGCGCCTGGGTGGCAAGCACAGCGACTTCGAGATGGCGCCGGGCAGCAACTTCGCCTGGCAGCACGACGCCCGCCGCCAGCCGGACGGTACGCTGACGGTCTTCGACAACGGGGCCACACCGGCGGTGGAGAAGCTATCGCGCGGATTGATCCTCGACGTGGACGAGGAAGCGATGACGGCCACGCTGCTGCGTCAATACACCCACCCAAAGATCCTGACTGGCAGCCAGGGCAACATGCAACTGCTCGACACCGGCAACGTCTTCATCGGCTGGGGCGAAGTGCCGCGCGTCTCGGAATTCGAACGCTCCGGACAGCTCGTGTTCGATGCAGTGCTCGGCGAGCAATATCAGTCCTACAGAGCGTTTCGCCTGCCGTGGACGGGCCTCCCCGCCGAGGCTCCCGCGATCGCCGCGACCCGCGACGGCAACCACACGACCGCCTACGCGAGTTGGAACGGAGCGACCGGCGTCCATTCCTGGCAGCTGCTGGCGGGCAGTCGGTCCGGCGATCTGCTGCCGGTGTCCGCGACGCGATCGCGTGGGTTTGAGAGCGCACTGCAGACCGCCTCCAGCGGGCCTCGTTTCGCCGTACGGGCGCTCGACGGCGGCGGCGCGCCACTTGGGCAGTCGCCCACCGTGACCATCGCCTGAATAATTCGGCCGATGGCACGACAGGCGAGTATCAGCACCCAGGAGGCGATCCTGCGACGGGTGCGTGCGATTCCCCCCGGCTACGTTCGCACCTACGGCGACGTTTCACCGGGGGCGCCGCGCTTGGCGGGCTACGTGTTGAGTCGCACCGATGGCCATGAGGCACCATGGCATCGAGTTGTTCGCGCGGACGGTTCGCTGGCAAAGGGAACCCGACAACGACGCCTGCTGGAAGCCGAGGAGGTCCCCTTCCGAGGCGAGCGGGTGGTGCTGTCGAGCGCACGACTCGACGATCTCGACGCGGGGTGAGATTAGCTGTCTGCGGTGCTGCGCACCCACAGCACTCGTTTGAGACGGCCTCCGATGGCTCCCAGAAGCATTCCGGCGATCGCATCGATCACCACGAGCAGCGGCGGGAAGCTCCCGAGGGAGACCTTGGCGTGCGTTCCCGCGATCGCGTGGGCGATCAAGATGCCCGCTCCAAAGAGAGCTCCACCGACCAGGCCGCGATCTGCTCCGCCCCACCCGTCTTGATGCTCGAAGCCGGCCGCGACCGCGCCGAGTCCTGCCAGTGCTGCCAGCGCCCAGTAAAGGCCGGCAGAGACTCCGACAACGACTCCCACGACTGCTCCAAAAACAAACGGCACAACGCCCCCGATGACTATCTGCATCGGACGCGGTCGGTCTCGGAACAGCGGTGGCTCGTGCATCGATTCTCTTCCCTACCTTGCTCGGCCCCTTTCAAAGACAGTACCGAGTTCACGGCAGACGGCAACCACGTCGCCCAGTGGCGTGGGGCGGACCGCCGAAACAGTACGTCGACGGGCCTTAGGTGTGGCGCATGTGAACAGCGAATGGCGCCCTATGACGCCGCTCGCATCGGGGGTTCTCGTCTACGCGGACAGTGAGGGTGGTAGCGTTGCGCTGTGATCATCTCAACGATGAACGATCTGCCGGGCTATGAGATCGACGAGGTGTTTGGCGAGGTGTTTGGATTGACGGTTCGCTCGCGCAACCTCGGCTCCCAGATCGGTGCTGGGCTGAAGTCACTCGTTGGCGGCGAGTTGAAGGGCATGACGAAGATGCTCGCGGACGGTCGCCAGCACGCCACCGACAGGCTGGTGGAAGAAGCTGAGGCGAAGGGCGCAAACGCGGTCATCGCGTTTCGCTTCGACACGTCAGAGCTCGGCTCGACGTGGACGGAGATCTGTGCGTACGGAACAGCGGTCAGAGCCCGCAAGCACTGACGGGCAGCTCAGAAGTCAAAGTCAAAAGAGCACCATCAGGCTATTGCTGACGCTGATCAGCAGTGAGCGTGGGGCGGTGCACGCACCGCCCCACGGAGGCGCTCACAGGTTCTTGATCATCTCGGTCGACATGCCACGGGGCGAGCTGTCCGAGGTCCTGGCGAGACGGAGAATGCCTGTCTCGCCAGGATCACCCGCGAACAGGCTCTCCGCACCTGCCTCGGCCAGTGCACGGTGGACGACAGGCGAGCCGGGGACCACCGCGAAGTCGCGTCCTCGTCCCTTGCACGCCGCGCCATGCAGTGCGATCGCTTGGGCTCCGACCGAGTCGATCGCATCGAGCTGGCGCAGGTCGAGGGTGAGGGTCGTCACGCCTTCTTCGCACAGACACGCGATCTCGTCCTCGAGCTCGATCGCTGTGCAGTAGTCCAGCTTGCCCGTCAGGATCAGCTTGTGCCTCCATACGGGCGTGCTCGCGAGCGCTAGCTGCGGACGTGCATACACGGCCTGTGCCAAATCGGCACGGCCGCCGATGCTCACCGGATGCGCGAGCACTTCCGCCGTCCTGTCCTGATTGTCCAACTGTCTAGTAATTGTCGTCGCCATCGACGACGTCAGATGAGGTTTCATAACGAGTACAGCTCCTTTCAAAGATCTTCGAACCGTTAGCCAAATCGGCCTGGATCGGCGATCCGGGCCGCGTGGCGCTGAGAGACCGAGTAAGGAGCTAGCCCGGTCGCTCGGGGATCAGAACGAAGAACGAGGTGTGCCACGATGGCTGGGACAGGCACAACCGCAGCATCGCATTGGGAACTGCTTGGAAGAGAGCGCCCATGAGCATGAACGACGCCGAGGAGGCGGCGCCCGAGCTCGCTCCCGCGGCCGAGCCACCGCCCGCTCCGCCTGGTGCGGGGCCAGGGACAGGGCCGGAGGTATGACTCTCGAGCACCGAGCTGCCGCCCCGATTGCGGGCAAGCCCACCTGACGCGATCATCGCTGCCGACGATGACTCGATGGCGGCGAAAGCCATGGTGGAAACCGACGACGCTGCCGATTTGTCCAGCGAGCAACCGACTGAACCCGTCGTGCTCGTCGATATTCCGAACGCGGCGAGCTCGCGTCTAATCTGTCTGGCCTGTTGGCGTGCCGAGCTCGTCAACGATTCCGATTCGGCAGGCGTCCGACTTGCCCCGGCGGGAATCGAGATGATGGGCATCGTCATGGAGGTGTCGGAAGTCGGCACGGCGGGCGAAGGCGCGGGCACGACTTCGTTTGCCGGTTCGTTGTGATTTGACCCCGAAGCGCCGGCGGGCGTCTGCGAATCCCCAGCCGCTTCGGTTGCCCGCTCTTCTGAGTTCGTTTCCCCGCTCGCCTTGCTGGCCTGTTTTTCAGTGGTCTCCTGTTCGTGAGCAGGAGGCGCTTCTTCGACGGTAGTGGGTGCTTTCCCATCTGTCGGAGGGGACTGTTCGGCTCCGGGTGGTGTTGGTTCGCTGGTGGTAGAAGGGTCTTCAGGGGCAGGTGGTGTTGGTTGGCTGGTGGGAGGCGGGTCTTCAGGGGATGATGGTGCCGGTTCGTTTGTGGAAGGAGGATTTTCAGCGGTTGATGCTGCTGATTCGTTTGTGGATGGGTCGTCGGTGACCGGTGCTGTCTGTTCGGCTTGAGAAACCGGTTCTTCGGTGGTCGGCAGCGATTGTTCGTGTTCGTCGGAGGGTTGCGGTTGGTTGACCACGGCATCGGCTTCTTCAGAGGCGGACGGCGTTTGTTCGGTTGCTGGATCGGTCTGTTCGCCTGTGGATGAGGTCTGTTCGCCGGCGAGCGAGGTTGTTTGCTCTGGAGGCGCGCTGCTTTCTGGCGTCGCTTCGGCAGCCGGCGCTTCCGTGGTGCTTTCGGGCGTGTTTGCTCCCTGCGCTTGAGCGCTGGCGGCGAAGAGGAGGCCGGCGAGCACAAGCCAGACTGCGAGCACGAGCGACACGACCCGCCAAAGAGCAGGGCGACTCCTGGAGGGTGACGGCATAAGGGGTTTCCTGAGCAGCGCGATCATGGTTCGCTGTCAAGGCTTCGCTGGCTGCAGGCGCATACGAATTAGCGGCTCCTGATCTGAATTCTGGCGCTAAGCTCCTATGAGATGATGACAGCAAAAGGGATGTTCGTGTACCGATCTTGTGATCGATGGGCATGCCTTGGATCTGGGATGCAAATTGGCCGGACCTGGTCGGAGAGTCGAGGGAGGGGAGGCTCATGCTCGTCCTGACGCGAAAGAGCAGCCAGAGCATCATGATCGGCGATGACATCGAGATCAGGGTGCTGTCGAACGACGGCACGAAGGTCCGTCTGGGCATCCAGGCGCCCCAGGCCGTTCCAGTGCACCGAACCGAGGTCTACGATCAGATTCAGGCCAAGCACCAAGAGGGCGCGAGCAACCAAGAGGACGCCAGCAGCGAGCAAGGCCATCCGTCGCGGGCGCATGGAGGCCGCGCAGGCTAGAGATCAGCTTGTGCACGTATCTCCCGGTTTCGCCAGCGCCGGTCGGGCGACCTGATCAGCCGGCGCTTCGTCTGTGCCCTGGGCTGACGAAACCGGTCTCGTAGGCGAGGACGACCGCTTGGACACGATCGCGCACATCGAGCTTCGTGAGGATGCGGGTAACGTGGGTCTTTACGGTTGTTTCGCCAACGATCAGGTTGGCGGCTATCTCGCTGTTGGTCATGCCGGTCGCGAGCAGCCGGAACACCTCAAGCTCGCGCGGACTCAGCTCGTCCAGTCCTGGGACGTTGTCGGTAGGGGTTCGTGAAGCGGCGAACTCCTCTATCAGGCGCCGTGTGATGCTGGGCGCAAGCAGCGCGTCGCCCTCGCCGACCATGCGCACGCCTGCGACCAGTTGGTGAGCGGGGCGTCCTTGAGCAGGAAACCGCTTGCGCCTGCGCACAGCGCGTCGTATACGTACTCGTCGAGATCGAATGTGGTGAGGATCAGGACGCGCGTTTGTGGCTGAGGGTCCCAAACCGAGTCAGACCCGGCCCCAACCGGAAGACCCCCACATCATGAGAGCCCCAAACACGAGACCGGTCGACAAGCAGCGCAAAGCCGGCCCCGTCATCTACTCAGAACAAGGAGCAATCGCCATGTCAGATCGGTTCCATCGCCTGGCCGCTCGCCGTCAAACCTTTGTCGTTCTCCTGATTGCGGCTCTAGCGTTCTTCTTCATCGGCAACATCGGCGGCAAGAGCGGGAATCCCACATGGATTCTCACCCCGGTTTGCCTGCTGCCGATGATCGTGCTTGGAACGGACGCGGCGGTTCAGTCACGACGCAAACGAGCTCGCTGATTGGAGCGCGTCCGAGCATCGCCGCGCTTCACAACCCGAGTTCGCGGACTTCCTTCTTGTCCAAGCCGAGGTAGTGGCCGACCTCATGGCGGACTGTCTGCACGACGTGGGCGCGGAGACGCTCCGGATCATTACCGAAGTCGCGTACGAGCGTGTCGCGGAAGATCAGGATCTCATCCGGGACGCCGCCGCCTCCGAACCAGCTGCTGCCGCCCCTCCTGTAGCCGACGTACAACCCGTATGCGTGGTGTTCGGCCCCGCGGTCCGAGACGACGACCGCGACATTCTCAAGCGCTTCTTGGAACTGGCTCGGCAGGCCATCGAGCGCCGCGCGAACGAGCTCCTCGAATTCCGCCTCGCTGTAGTGCCGGTGGGGGCTCACCGTCTCACCGCCGGGCCGGGTGTCGCTGACGCCGCAAACTCAAATCGCGGGCCGTGCACGCGCCATGTGCAGGATGCCGTCTCATATGGGTTACGTGCCATGCCGCCGAGCTTACTACTCGAGAAATATGTAAGAACTCGTTCGGTCGAGGCGTTTCGGAGACCTAGGCGCTCAGGTCGAGCGCGCGTTGCGGCTGGCGAGACGTGCTCCAAAACGCATCGTCCGCGGCATCCGGCGCGCCAGGGAAACAGCGAGACGGTCGAAGCGGCGCATGTAGGCCGCCGGCCCGTCGAGCTGCATACGTGCGGCACGTTCCTCCCCGAGCGCATATAGTCGCCAGACACCGGGCACGCCCTTCAGCTGATGCTCACCACGGTCGCTGAACTGCATTCCTGAGCCGATCACGAGCTCCTTGACGGTGGACGAGACCAGAATCTCCCCAGGTTCAGAGAGCGCGCTCACGCGGGCGCCGATGTGAACAGCCAGACCGCCGAGATCCTGTCCGATCGCCTCACACTCACCCGTGTGCATGCCGGCCCGCAATTCGATTCCCAACTCTCTGACGGCTTCACGTAGCGTCTCTGCACAGTTGATCGCCTTTGCCGGTCCGTCGAAGGTCGACAGCGCACCGTCGCCGAGGTGCTTGACGATCCGTCCGCCGTGATTGACGACGATCCGCTTGACCAGCGCGTCGTGATGCTCGAGCAGCTCGCGCCATGCGCCGTCGCCCAGCTCCGCCGCCTGCCTGGTGGAGTCCACGATATCGGTGAACAGGACCGTAGCGAGCACCCGGCCGGTTCGGGTTTGCCCAACGACGCCGGTGACGAACCGTTCGATCTCATCGAGGAGGATAACTTCACGGTTGGCTCCGATATAAAAGGCGTGGTCACTGCCGGGGAGCCCGACGAACCGTGCGTCGGGGACCGCAGCGGCAAGCAGTTCGCCGGCCTCGACAGGTATTACTCGGTCGTCTTCGACGTGCAGCACGAGCGTGGGCACACGCACCGATGAGAGAATGTCGCGCACGTCGAGTTGCAGTGCGGTGTCGACGAGCGCCCTGGCCATACGTGGGCTCGCGGCTGCTCGCGCGAACATTCCGTAGAAGCGCTGCTGCACCTCGCCGAGGCTCGGCGCGAACATGCCGGCCAGCCGCGTGCCATCCCCCCAGTGATCGATGACGTCCTCGATCGCTCGCCTATGCCGTGCCGCGCGCTCGGCCAACGCCGGCGAGTAGGTCGCGGGCGCGGCGAGAATATCCGAGAGGTTGGCAAACGCGCCGCACAGCACCAGCGACACGATCCGCTGTGGTTGTGTGGCGGCAAGCAAGAGCACAGAGGGGCCGCCCTCGGAGATGCCGAACAACACAGCTCGCTCGGAGCCGGCGGCATCGAGCACGGCCTCGATGTCGGCGCTCCGCTCCTCGATCGTCGGCAGATGCGCGATCGGGTCGGACAGGCCGGTGCCCGGCTTGTCGTAGACGATCAGCCGCGCAAACGACGCCAGCCGCGCCAGGAAGCTGGCGAATCGGGGTTCCGTCCACTGCAGGTCGAGGTGTGTGATGAAGCCGTGCGCAAGAAGCAAGTCGAAAGGGCCATCACCGACCACCTGATAGGCGATTGCGATCCCATTGCGCTCGACGTACTGAGTGGCCGGCGGCTGCACGAGACGAGTCTGACAGAGCACCGAGTAAGCGACACGTATCGATGATTTGAATGTGGACTCTTCTCCCCGCTGACCGCCCGCCGAGTCTGGCGACGACGGCCCGCGCACTTCGCCGACTGCCGGAACCACCTTCTGTGTGCCCTCGGTCCGCATTGAGTCAGGATCATGGGTGAAACTGCCGGCGCGCAAATCAGGCGACGATGGCAGCGCCGACGATCAGCCTCGGTTGACCGGCCGCTCTGCCGGACACCCAAATCTATCCCGCCACCGCCACTACTCCGCCGAAAGATTTGCGGTCGGCGTTACTCGTTCTTCCAACTCCTTGAGCGTGCGGCCGTCCGCGTCCCGCCACTCGGTGCGCCCGTTCTTGTTGCCGCCCGCCAGCACGCTAGCAGCCGCAGACGGCGAGTCGAAGAGGTAGCTACGGACAAGGCGGATATGGTCGCCCTCCTCTACCAGAATCCCTTCATGCAGCAGCGTGTCGCGCAATTGCTCGTAGCCCCTTTGCATCTTCATCTTCTCGCGTCGCCCCTTGCTGTCTTCAAGGACGAGAAAGCCGCGAGACTGATCTTCGCCCTCCGCCTGAGTGAGTTGCGTGGTGAGATACAGGCGCTCCGTCGTGGTAGCAGTTGCAGCCCCGTCTTCCGTCGCCTTGATACTTGTCACTGGCGGCGGCTCCTCAACCGACTCGAATACGTTTACGCCCACCAGCGGAAATAGCGGCAGAGCATAGTCGAGATAGGTCTCCATCTCGGCGGTCTCGGGCTCGCTGAGGTTGGCCGGGTCTGGCTCAGTTCCATTGTCGATCGAGGCGACGCCAGCCGCCTTGGCGAGAGCCAAGAGTCGTGCCTCGATGTACCTTCCGTGCGCCTTGTTGAGCGAGTCGTCCTTGGTCGTGAGCACGTAGGCATGTGTCCAGAAATCCTTCTCCCGTTGATGCGCATCGATGCGAGAAATGATCGCGTCGCCCTCACCGATATAGGCCCGTCGCCTCAGCGGCTCGGTGGGATCTGGACCGACCAGCACGTAAGCGCCGGTCCGGCTCATCTCTGGACGTTTCCGAGCCTGGGAGTAGTCCGCCCTGGCGAAGGCAAGAAAGGAGCCGGTCCAGCTTGGGCGCTGAACCAGGCGCGGTCCCTGCGGCGTGCCGTCCACCAGGAAGATCAAGATGCTCGCTCCTCGCGGCATGCCCCGCAGTATCGTCTCTTCGCCACGCCGACGATGACTCGTGCGATCCCACTGGCAAGGAAGCTTGATGCCAACAAGTATTATTACGTATACTTGTCGGACATCTCCTGGGAAGGCCGAGGACACCCGATGAGCACCATCAGTATCCGTGATCTGCAGCGCAACACAAGTGGCGTCGTCGCTGACGTCGCCGATTCTAAGCACACGGCCCTCGTCACACGACACGGCGAGCCTATCGCCGCGCTGGTGCCGATCGACGCGCAGGATCTTGAGGACTACCTGCTCTCGAAGGTCCCGAGCTTCGCCGAGGACATGGCAGCCGCCGATCAGGCTCATGCACGCGGTGAAACGCGCTCCGCCGCTGACGTGTTCGCGGAGCTTGATGCGCAAGACGCTGAGCAATAGCGCCCAGACACAGGAAGCCGGGTTGTAGGTGACCGGCCATCTGAGCAAGATTAAGCTCGCTCCCCGCGCAATCCGGGACCTGAAGGGCTTGGACCGCCAGACCCGCAAGCGGGTGCAGAACGCCTTCCAGGCGCTGGAGACCGATGCCCCGAACCTCGACATTAAGCCGGTCGCAGGACATGTTCCTTGGCGTCGCCTGCGCGTCGGTGAGCACCGCGTGCTCTACCACGAACTCACCGACGAGCCCGACGCGCGCTACCTGGTGGCACGAGTCATCGACCGTCGTGACCTGCACCGCGCCATCGACAAGCTCTGAGCCCAGGCCAACGGCGTCGTCACACCGTGGTTTGTTTGCCGACAAGAAAAATGGGCGAAACTTGTCTGTGCGCAAACCATCCGCTGATAGCCGCGCCAGCGGTTGACGTTGGCTGAGAGGTGGCGTTGGGTAGGAGCTGGACGATCTCCGTATACCACGGTATACTGCCCATATGGCGAAGGTGATGGTGTCGATGCCGGATGACCTCCTCAGCGAGGTCGATGCTGAGGCCACCCGTCGCGGGACTACACGTAGTGCGGTTCTACGACAGTTCGCGGACGCGGCACTGCACAGACGTCGAGTCGATCGCGCCGCAGCGATGGACGAGCTGTTGCGGCGCTCCGGCCATCACGGTGGGGCCGCAGCCGAACGCGTAAGGGCAACTAGGCCGTAGCTTGAGCACGCTGCTGCTGGATGCCAGCGTGATTCTCGCGGCGTTTGATGCTGACGATGATCTGCATGAGTCGACGCGGACGATCCTCGCTGACAGAAAAGTGACACTGTCGACTCTCGATCTAGCCCGCTATGAGGTTGCCAACGTGGCCGTCCGTGCATGGCGCGACCCGGCGCGAGTCGCTTCGCTGCTTGAAGTAGTTGATCGGATCTCCGAGGATGGCGGCATCGTGATTTCAACAACTGCTCTGCTCACTCGCGCGGCCCAGCTCGCCGAGGAGCACGCGATCTCGGTCTATGACGCGGCCTATGTGGCGGCGGCGAGCCAGAGCGGGGGGAAACTCGTCAGCTGCGATATCCGTGATCTCATCAGCAAGGGACTCGCAAGCAGCCCAACCGATCTCTCCAATAGTGGGCCATCGAGCGCTCCCGAGGGCCACGCCGTCGAGAGCGCCGAGGAGTAGCTACGCGACGCGCAAGGACGGTTTGCGCGCTGCCAAGAAAAATGGAGCTAGTCGGGCTCGAACCGACGACCTCCTGCATGCCATGCAGGCGCTCTCCCAGCTGAGCTATAGCCCCGAGTCGGCTCATCTTACCGACTTGGATCTCACGTCCGCGGAATGAACTCCGGCACTTCTAGATCGTCGTCGGCAGCCTTCCATGCATCGCGTCTTGAGCGGGGAGGAGTCTGCTCACCGGTCCGATCTCCACGTGGTGCGCTCCCAGGCGCGGTCTGGTCCAGTCTTGCGGTCATGCTTCCGTGGGTGAGACGCACGTCGCGCAGCAGGCGCTCGGCGTTGTTGCGCAGCGAGTCCGACAGGTCGCTCAGGTTGCGCGACACCTCGCTGCCGTCGCGCATCACTTCGCGCGCGATCTCTCGCGCCTCGGCGACGATCTCGCGCGCGTCGTCACGCGCCTTCGCGCGCATCTCGTTTGCCTTCTCCTGCGCCTCTGCGCGCTGTACGGCCAACGCCTGCTCGCCGTCGGAGAGTATTTGCTCGACTCGCTCGCGTCCGCCCGCGAGCAGGCGCTCAGACTCCTCGCGGGCCGCAGCAAGGCTCGACTCCGCTTGGCGCTCCGCATTGCTCCTCACGCGGCTTGCCTCCTTGTGCGCGTCGGCCAGCTCGTTGCCGACCCGCTCACGCGCGTCCTCAAGCGTCCTATCGGCCTCTGCGTGGATGGCGCCGACGGCGACCAGCGCATCGTTGCGAGCCTGCTCGGCCTGCGCTCTGGCGTGCGAGAGGATCTCCTCGGACTCCTCCTCGGCGGCCTGCACGCGATTGGCGGCCGCGCGGTCGGCCTCCGCGATCCGCTCGGCGGCCCGCTCCTCGGC
>JBAWFB010000246.1:0-2106 GCA_049591495.1 Solirubrobacteraceae bacterium | reverse complement strand
CCCGTCCACCGCCCGGCCTGCCACCGCGGCTCCACGCGAGCAGCCGCCGCTCACGACACCAACGCAAGGCCGTCTCACGCGCGAGATTGCCGCGCTCGGAGGCCAACAGGCAGTCCTCGATCGGCTCAACCTTGTTCCAGCCCGCGGGCGCATGAAAACCGCACACGAGCGTGCCGTCGTCGTCCTGGCCAAAGGAGTACTCGAGCTTGTTGCGATAGCGCCACTGCTGCAGCGCGGGCACGATCTCCTCCATCTGGAAGCCGTCCAGCTTGCCGATCCGCCGCAGCGCGTCCTCGACCTGCTCGGCCTTGATCTGCAGCTGACGCTCGTAGGGGATCACCTGCCACGCGACTCCCGGATGCGCAGCGGTGGGCGGTATGCGCTCCGGGCTGGGCGCGAGGATCTCCACCGTGCGCGCATGTGCGTAGCTGCGCTTGCGCTTGACCACCACCGCGCGCACGCGGTCGCCCGGCACCCCGCCGGAGACGAACACGACATAGCCGCCGTCGCCATAGCGCGCCACGCCCTCGCCCCCGTGGGCGAGCCTGTCGATCGTCAGCTCGATCTCCTCGCCACGCTCGGGACGCTTGGGCAAGTCGATCCCGGCATGAGAGGCAGTGTCGCCGAGCCCGTTCACGGCAAGCTTGGCGCCCGCCTCGGAGGGCGCGCTCACGCGGGAGCCTGATCGACCAGCAGCTCCAACAGCGCCTTCTGCGCGTGGCGACGATTCTCAGCCTGGTCCCAGATCCGCTGGCGGGAGCCGTAGAGCACCTCGGCGGTGATCTCCTCACCCGGGTGGGCCGGCAGGCAGTGCAGCGCGATCGCCCCCGGCGCGGCCGCGTCGAGCAGCGCGTCGTCGATCCGGTAGGGAGCCAGCGCCGCGCGGCGCTCCTCGGCGCTGTCCTCATCGCCCATGCTGACCCACACATCGGTGTAGAGCGCGTGCGCGCCGGCCGCCGCCTCGAACGGATCGTGACAGAGGCTCAACGTCCCCTCGGCGTCAGGCGGCAGCGTCAGGTCGTCCTCCAGCGCGTAGCCCGGCGGGGAGGCGATCGCTATGTCCATACCGGCCAGCGTGCCAAGCACCGCCAGCGAGCGCGCCACATTCGTGCCGTCGCCCACATACGCCAGGCGCAGACGGGTGGACCCGTCAAAGGCTCCAAACGCCTCGCGCATCGTCATCAGATCGGCCAGTGCCTGACAGGGATGGTGCAGCGCCGTCAGCATGTTGAAAACCGGGATCTCCGCATACTCGGCCAGTTCCTCAAGCAGCGCGTCGGGGCCGGTGCGCATCCCAACCGCCGCCACTTGACGGGAGAGCACCAGCGCGGTGTCGCGCGGGGACTCTCCGCGCGCGAGCTGTGTCTCCCCGGCACGCAGCACGACGGCGTGGCCGCCGAGCTCGTGTATCCCCATCTCAAACGACACGCGGGTGCGCGTGGAGTGCTTCTCAAAGATCAACGCCACACCGCGTCCCGCGAGCGCACGCGAGGACAGCGGAGCGTGCTTGAGCTCGAGCGCGCGGTCCAGCAACGCATCAAGCTCGGCCGCGCTAAGCTCGGCGCCTGTGAGGAAGTGGGGAGGCACAGTCCGCCAGTTTACGTGGCCCATCGCGCTGGCCTGCACAGCCGCGCTGCTCGTGGCCGGCTGCGGGTCGAGCAAATCCGCCACGACGTCGAGCGCCGGCACGACCTCCAGCGCCGCGACGGCAACCAGCACCACGGGGAAGACCAAGGAAGGGCTCGTGCCGGACGGCAAGATCAACTACGCCAAGCCGCCCGCCTCCGCGCCGGTACAGAGCGGCGTCATTCCGATCGCCTATCGCGAGATCTCGATCGAACCGGACACGGTCAAGGCAAAGGTCGGCAGCACCATCAAGTGGACCAACGAAGACACCGAACCGTGCAACGTCACGAGCGAGGGCGGCGGCCCCTACAAATTCGCCTCCAAAAACTTTAAGGAAGGCGACACGTTCGAACTGAAGCTCGATCGCGTCGGCACGATCCATTACGAGTGCACCAACTATCCGACCACGATGAACGGCACCATCGAAGTCGTCGAATAGCCGCGCGTCAGTCGGACCCCGAGAAGTCCGCGAGCCCCTGC
>JBAWFB010000245.1:0-1751 GCA_049591495.1 Solirubrobacteraceae bacterium | reverse complement strand
CTGCCAGACCTGCCAACAAACCGTCGACCTCGCCAAGCTCCTCCTGAACCGGATCCTTCACGAGTGACAAAACCTAACAAAGCACTACTAGCTACTTCCCCCGGATAAACGAGGTTGTCCGAGATCTCGTAGAACTTTGAAGGGCGGTCCTCCCGCCTCGTCCGCTCCGGTTGGGAGCGTTCGGGGTGGTCAACAAGTCCGCGAGGACAGGAGGAACCGCCATGAAGAAGGTATATGGCCCGCAGGTCGTCACGACCGCGGAGGCGTCGGAGTTGCCGCTTCCTGCGGAAATTCGGGGGGCGTTGGGCGAGCTCGTCGGCGCGGCGAGGGAGGGGCTGCTCGCGCTGAGTGTCGGTGTCGGGCTCGGGGTCGTGCACGAGCTGATGGAGGTCGAGGTCGAGGAGGTCGTCGGCCCGAAGGGCAAGCACAACCCGGAGCGGGCCGCGAAGCGCCACGGTCATGAGCGCGGGTCGATGACGCTCGGTGGACGCAGGGTGGAGGTCAGCCGCCCGAGGATCCGCTCGGCCGATGACGAGCACGAGCTGCCGGTTTCGACGTACGAGTACTTCGCCGACCGTGATCCGTTGACGCGGGCGGTGATGGACCGGATGCTCGCCGGCGTCTCGACGCGCAAATACGCCGCGGTCGGTGAGCCAGTCGGCGAGGAGGTCGAGCAGGAGTCAAGCGCGACATCGAAGAGCACGGTCTCGGAGCTGTTCATCGAGCGCACTCGCACCGCGCTCTCAGAGCTGATGGGCCGCCGGCTGGATGACGTGCGCCTCGCGGTGATGATGCTCGACGGGCTCGAGATCGCCGACCGCACCCATGTCGTCGCGCTCGGGATCTCGACCGAGGGCGTCAAGATCCCGCTCGGGCTGTGGGAAGGGTCGACCGAGAACGCCACGCTCGCCCGCGCGCTGCTCGCAGACCTGGTCGACCGGGGCCTGGATCCCGAGCAGGCGATCCTGTTCGTGATTGACGGCGGTAAGGCCATCCGCCGGGCGATCAAGGACGTGTTCGGCGAGCACGCACTGGTGCATCGGTGTCATCGCCACAAGGAGCGCAACATCTGTGACCTACTGCCCGAACGAGACCGCCCGCAGGTCCTGGTCCGGATCCGAGGCGCGTGGGCGCTCACCGATCCCGAGCTCGCCGAGCAGCGGCTCGAGCTGCTCGCCTCAGAACTCGACCGCAGCTGGCCGGACGCCGCCGGCTCGCTGCGCGAGGGGATGCCCGAGACGCTGACGCTGATCCGGCTCGGGATCACCGGACAGCTCGCCAAGACGCTGTGCTCGACGAACCCGTGCGAGTCGATGATCGAGATCGTCCGCCACACGCAGCGCAACGTCAAGCGCTGGCACGACGGGGACATGCGCAAGCGCTGGACCGCCGCCGGGATGCTCGTCGCCGAGCAGCAGTTCCGGCGGATCATCGGCTACCGCGATCTCGCCAAGCTCGTGATCGCGATCGAGCGACACGCCGCACGAGCCGCCCTCCCAAGCCCCATCGCTGTCACTCACACCGAAGTGTCACAAACCGTTACTGTCTAACTGTCAACACTCTGGAGGCCGCCCTCAAAGTTCCACGACAATTCGGACATCCTCGCGTCCAGCCATGACGCGAGGAAGACGCCGGGCTTTGCTCGCTGAGCGGTCTATCTCTCTCCCAGGGTTGGCACCGTGAAGAAATCACACACGCCGTTCGAACATGCCTGCACACCGACGGTGATCTTGGTCCACGGTCCGTTCACC
>JBAWFB010000244.1:0-28443 GCA_049591495.1 Solirubrobacteraceae bacterium | reverse complement strand
CGTCCCCCCGCGGGCAGCTCGGTGAGCGCGAAGAAGCGCTGGTGTCGACGCTCACGCGCGCGCGTTGCCAGCGGCGAGGCGATACGCGCGAGCGGGCCGCGCGCCGTCCCGTACACGTCGGGGGACGACGCCGGGGCGCGTGAGGGGGACTGTGGCATGCGCACCTGAGATTAGGGCGTATCCCGGTGGGCTCGCCGGTGGCGCGGCACGATCGCAACATCGCCTTCACGGACGCGGGCGGGCAGGCACATACAATGCTGTTATGGCTTCAAAGCGTCAGATCCACGTGGGCCCCGTCGCGATCGGAGGCGGCGCGCCGGTGGCGGTGCAGACGATGACCAAGACCGAGACCGCCAATCTGGCGGCCACGATGGACCAGATCCGCAAGGTGGCCGACGCCGGCGCGGACATCGTGCGCGTGGCGGTACCGCGCGAGCAGGACGTGGAGGCGCTGAAGCGGATCGTGGTCGAGTCGCCGATCCCTGTGATCGCAGACATCCACTTCAACCACACGCTCGCGCTGAAGGCGATCGAAGCGGGCGCGCACTGCGTGCGGCTGAACCCCGGCAACATCGGCGGCCCGGAGAAGGTGGCTGAGGTGATCGAGCTGGCCAAGCGCCACGGCACTCCGTTGCGGGTGGGGGTCAACAGTGGCTCGCTGCCCAAGCACCTGCGCGATCTCGAGTACGAGAATCCGGTCGAGGCGCTGGTGACAGCCGCGGTGGAGACCGTCGAGCTGATGGAGCGCCTGCAGTTCGACAACTTCAAGGTGTCGATGAAGTCCACCTCGGTCCCCAACACGATCGCCTCCAACCGGCTGCTGGCCGAGCGGATTCCCTACCCACTGCACCTCGGGGTAACCGAGGCCGGCACGAAGTGGTCGGGCTCGCTGAAGTCCGCTGTCGGTCTCGGCACACTGCTGGCGGACGGGATCGGCGACACGATCCGCATTTCGTTGTCCACCTTCCATGCCGAGGAGGAGGTGAAGGTCGCATGGGAGATCCTCAAGGCGCTGAAGCTGCGCGAGCGCGGCCCGGTGCTGATCGCGTGCCCCACGTGCGGACGGTTGCAATTCGACATGGACAGAGTCGTGATCGAAGTGGAGCAGCGCCTGGAAGCGTATGAGGACCCGATCGAGGTGTCGGTGCTGGGCTGTGCTGTGAACGGCATCGGCGAGGCCCGCCACGCCGACTTCGGCATCACGGGTGCGAAGGACATGGGCATGATCTACTCCAAGGGCGAGCCGCTGAAGAAGGTTCCCACCGAGCAGCTCGTGGACGAGCTGTTCAAGGAGATCGACCGCTACTACGCGGCCGGCAAGACGATCCAGCGCGACGAGCGCCAGGCCGCCGAGGCGCGCGAGTGGCTTGCCGCCAACGAGGACGCCACGGCGATGACCCCGGAGAAACTCGCTGCGCTGGAGGCCGCCGCGGCCGAACAGGAAACCGAGGCCGACGCGGTGCTGGAGTCGATGCTGCAGCCGGCGGGGGCCGGACCGGCGATGGACGAGTCGGTCTCGCCCGTTGCCGGCCGGCGCTTTTCCCGAGGTTGATCAAACAGCGCTGAAGCGCTCTGCGACCTTGCCCCAGTCGACCGTGTTCCACCAAGCGTCGAGATATTCGGGACGTTTGTTCTGATACTTCAGGTAGTACGCGTGCTCCCACACGTCCACGCCAAGCAGCGGCGTGGGGCCCGATGAGATCGGGTTGTCCTGGTTGGGGGTGCCTACCACTGCGAGACCTGAGCCGTCGTGCACGAGCCACGACCAGCCGGAGCCGAACTGGTTTACGCCGGTTTCCTTGAGCTTGGCTTGAAAATCGGAGAACGAGCCAAACGTGGAGGCGATCGCCTCGCCGAGCGCGCCGCCCGGCTCGCCGCCGCCGTTCGGAGACATTGACTCCCAGAACAGCGAGTGGTTGTAGTGCCCGCCGCCGTTGTTGCGCACCGCGCCGCGCTTGGCCTCGGGCACCTGTGAGAGGTCGCGCAGCACGTCCTCGATCGCCGCGTCGGCAAGCGGCGTGCCCTCCAGGGCGGCGTTGACCTTGTCCACGTATGCCTGGTGGTGCTTGTCGTGATGGATTTCCATCGTCAGCTTGTCGATGTGGGGCTCCAGCGCGTCATACGCGTAGGGAAGCGGCGGTACGGAGTAGGCCATCGGGGCTCCTTGTGGTTGGCGGTTGCGGGGGTGGGTGGGAATCCTATTCATAGCGTGCGCGCAGTCCCGGGGGCGGGACCGTCCGCTGCCTGTCGACGATCGGGATTTGATTTGGGCTACCCCGCCTGGCGACGCGCCACACTCGTGGGAGCGGAATCGCGCATAGGATGCCGACCACGCCATGACCCGACTGTCTGAGTATCTGTTGCCCACCGAGAAGCAGGCCCCCGCCGACGCGGAGGCGATCTCGCACAAGCTGATGGTGCGCGCTGGGCTGGTGCGCCAGATGGGGTCTGGCATCTGGACGTGGCTGCCGGCCGGCTGGAAGGTGCACCAGCGCGTGGTGGCGATCATCCGCGAGGAGATCGACGCGATCGGTGGGCGGGAGATGCTGATGCCCGTGCTGCAGCCCGCCGAGCTGTGGCGCAAGACGGGGCGCCTTGAGATCGATGAGTTGTTCAAGCTCTCCGATCGCAAAGACTCTGAGCTGGTGCTGGCGATGACTCATGAGGAGGCGGTGACCTTCCACGCGGCGCAGACGATCAACTCCTACCGCGATCTGCCGCTGATCCTCTACCACTTCCAGGTCAAGGAGCGCGATGAGCCGCGCCCGCGCGCCGGGGTGCTGCGGACGAGAGAGTTCGTGATGAAGGACTCCTACAGCTTCGACCGCGACCGGGCTGGCTTGGAGCAGCGCTACGCCCTGCACGTGGGCGCATATGATCGCATCATGCAGCGCACCGGCTTGCGCTTCTATCGCGTTGAGTCAGACGTGGGGATGATGGGCGGGGTGGGAGCGCACGAGTACATGGCTCCATGTCCGGCGGGCGAGGACGAGGTGGCGCTCGCACCGGGCTATGCCGCCAACATGGAGGTCGTCAAGAAGAGCCCCGACTACCGCAAGGTGGGGGACACCCATATGCTCGGCGAGCAGCAGCTCACGGTCGAGCCGGCGATCGAGATCGGCAACATCTTCAAGCTCGGCACCCGCTACTCCGAGCCACTCGGTGCGACATACCTCGACGAGCAGGGCAAGGAGCTACCGATCTGGATGGGCTCCTACGGGATCGGCCCGGCGCGCGTGGTGGCGGCAGCCGTGGAGCAGTTCGCCGACGAGCACGGCATCTCCTGGCCGGTGGCTCTGGCGCCGTTTGCGGTGCACCTCGTGGCGGCCGGCCGCCCGGGCACGCCCGAGCGCGATGCCGCCGAGCAGCTCTACGAGAAGCTGCGCGGCGCGGGCGTGGACGTGCTGTATGACGATCGCGACCTGGGGGCGGGGGAGAAGTTCGCCGACGCCGACCTGCTGGGGTGCTCGGTGCGCCTCACGGTCGGGCGGCGCTCGCTCGAGGCGAGCGAGGTTGAGGTGCAACTGCGCCGCGGGCGCATGCAGGCCAAGAGCCTGCCTTTGGGCGGCGAGCCGGCCGAGCTGGCGCGGGCGCTTCACGAGCTGCTGCGAACTCTGCCTTGAGGGCTCTGCGGCCTGAGGGTAGATCAGGAGGGGTGAAGGTGTATCCCAAATCGCACCCATAACACTTTACAAAATGAAGTGTTATGCACCTGCAAAATGTACATAGGCCACCAGGATCACCGATGCCATTCCGTCCACGCGTGCCCGTCGAGAATCCATAATCTGTCATGGCCCGCAACCTGAGCATCGGCCGCCTGCTCGGCCTGGACCGTTCCGGCTCACCGCCGCCACAGACGCTCGCCGGCCAGCCGTTGCGGCCGTGGACGATCCCCAACGCGATCGGCTTCGCACGGCTGGCGCTGATACCTGTGTTCCTGGTGGTGGCGCTGTCGAGCAAAGACGGCGTGAGCGCGCTCGCCGCGACCCTGTTCGCCGTGATCGGCTGGGGCGACTACGCCGACGGGATCGCGGCGCGCGTCACGCGTCAATACAGCCGCCTCGGCGCGCTGATGGACCCCGTCACAGATCGGCTGCTTGTGGTCAGCGGCGTGGTCGTGTGCTGGCGCTTCGACCTGCTCCCGCGCTGGGCGCTTGCGATCCTCGTGGCGCGCGAGCTTGCGATGGTGGCCCTCGGGCGCTACGGGCTCACGCGTGGAGTGGAGCTGCGCATCAACTGGCCGGGGCGCATCTCGGTGGCGCCACTGATGGGGGCGCTGTTCTTCGCGATGGTGGGGCTCGGCACGTTCGCCGAAGTACTGCTGTACATCGGACTCGCGCTGGCGCTGCTCGCTAGCTGGCTGTACTTGCGCTCGGGGCTGGCACAGCTGCGCGACGAGCGCGCCACATAACGATCAGCCGTTCACCCGCGAGCCACGCTCCGATCGTGCCGGTGCAGAGCAGCAGCGCCATCAGGCTGACGTTGTAGCGCGGCTGGTCGTTGAACGGCGTCGCCAGCACTGCGATCGCGAGCAACACCACGGCGCTCGTCACGAGGATGAAGCGGCGTGTGAGGGCAACGCCGGCGAGCAGGCCGATCACGGCGAGTATCAGGTAGATCGTGTGCTGAGCCTGGCTCGTGTCGGGATGGTAGGTGCCGTTGCCGCCGCTCCACACGGTGGTCCACATCTTCCAGAGCTTGGCCCACAGCATCGAGGTGAACGCGGCCGGTTTGCCGAGCGCGTACTTGCGGAGGTTGTGGAGATCTTCTGTGGTGGACGCCGCGTTCTCCGACATCCCGGGGTGGCGCGCTTCGATCAGCCGGAAGACGGGCGCGGAGCTCTGCTGCCAGTAGCGCCCGCAGTCCTGCGGGAAGTGGCGGCACACTTCGGGCGCCAGCTTCTCCTCTGTCGGCACGAGCTCGCCATGGCCGGGCAGGTAGCTGCCGATGAACAACGCGTCGGGCCCCGCGGTGGTGATCGGCACGAAACGCCCCTCCTTGTTGGAGGCGTACAGCAGCCACGGGGACAGCGTCAAGAACAGCGCCAGCAGATACACCCCGCCGCGCAGCAGCCCGGTGCGGACGGATTTGGTCCCGCCCTCCCGCCCAGCGAGCGCGAGTGCGAGCGCGATCACGCCCATGCCGACCGCCATGTCGCTGCGTGTCAGGCACGTGATGCCGCCGAGAAAGCCGGCCACCAGCAGCCACAGCAGCTCGTTGCGGGTGCCGAAGCGCGAGCGCGCAAACGCCGCGGAGGCGATCGCGAGCAACAGCACGAGCGCGCCCAGCGGCTCGGAGAGAAACGTGCGTGTGGCCTCGATCAGCGGCTCATAGGCGGCCAATAGCGCGGTGGCGATCACCGCCGCCCACGGGCCCGCGAAGATCCACACGAGCACCGCCACCAGCGCGAGCGTGAGCACGCCGGCCGCCAGTTGCGTGTACTGCGCTGGGCCACTGGCGTGGGTGGTGAGACGCAGCGAATGGTGGCCGGAGAGGCGCGTGGCGATCGCAAACGCGATCGAGGTGCCGGGGGGCCACTTGAACGTCGCGTAGCGTTCGTCGGCGAGGATCCGGTTGGCGTTGCCGACGTAGCCGTTCTCATCGGCCGACAGATGGGTGTTGGTTCCGATCGCCGTGTTGCGCGCGATTCCTCCAGCCACCACGATCGCGAGGATCAACAGAAGCGCCAGCTTGCTCGCGGCGGTCATGCTCGTAAACGGCTCCCACCACCGCCTTGGCCCCCTCGCAGTCACTCTAAAGCTCAACTTTACCTTCTGGTCTATACTCGTGCGTAGGCAAGCTACGACAGTTGCTCTAAGCCCAGCATCCTTGCGCAAGAGGAGATCGCTCGCTATGGACACGTTTCCCGACCTAGGCTCGATGACCGACAGTGAGCTCAAGGAGGTCATCCGCCAGCTCACCGAGGAGGAGATGGAGATCTCCTACAAGCGACGCATCCTGCACGGCAAGATAGACATTCTGCGTGCCGAGCTCGTGAGCCGGCTGCGCGAGCAGCACAATCAGGGAGAGATGAGCATCTCAGGCGACGATGTGAAGCGGCTGACGGACATCCTCGCGAGTCGTGGGGGCGGAGCCGCGGTAGACGAGGGCTAGGAGTCCTCGGTCATGGCCCTGCACTGCCCCGAGTGTGGCTTTCTCAGCGACGAGGGCGCCAACTACTGCCAGCGCTGCGGCTCACTGCTGCCACGCGGTGAGGGCTCCTCCGGCGAGCCGGTGACCGCCACCTACCGGATCGACGAGGCCGGCGAGCTGGTGCCGATGGAGCTGGAGGAGGTCACCGCGCACGGCCCAGCGCTCGTGATCCGAGCCGGCGGCGGACGGGCCGGGGAGAGCTTCCCGGTCGATCGCGAGCGCATGACGATCGGGCGGCGCCCGGACTCCAACGTGTTCCTTGACGACGTGACCGTGTCGCGCGACCACGCGCTGCTGGTGCACCGCGGCGATCACTGGTACCTGGATGACTGCGGGTCGCTGAACGGCACCTACGTAAATCGCTCGCGGATCGACTCCCATCGCCTCGAGGAGGGCGACGAGGTGCAGGTCGGCAAGTACAAGCTGACCTACCACGCGCGCTGATGGCCACGATCCCTCAGACACCCGCGCGACAGACCGATACCCCTCCGGGCGGGCAGAGGGCGGGCGGGCACCCTGAAGATCGCGGGCAGGCGGGCAAGCCGGGCGAAGCAGATGCCGCCAACGGCTCCGGTTCGGCTGGGGCCCGTCAGAAGGCGCTCACGATCGGCGCCGTGTGCAAGGCGCTGGTGCAGGAGTTCCCCGACATCTCGATCTCCAAGATCCGCTACCTCGAGGACCAGAAGCTGCTGACGCCGCGTCGCACACCCGGCGGCTACCGGCTCTACGCGCAGAGCGACGTGGCGCGGCTGCGCACGATCCTGCGCATGCAGCGCGACGAGTTCCTGCCGCTGCGCGTCATCCGCCAAGAGCTCGCCGCGGGACGCACCGGGGACACGCAGGTACCGCGACCGGGACGCGAGGGCAAGCGCGCGTGGCACACCAGTATGAGCGTGCGCGAGGATACGGGAGCGTTGTATTCGCTTGATGACGTGCTGGAGGAGACCAGCGCCGACGCCAAGCTCGTGCGCGAGCTGGAGGAGTACGGCGTGGTGAAGGGCGAGATGCGCGGCGGGGTGCGCTATTTCGACGAGACCGAGCGCGAGATCATCAGCGCCGTGTCCGAGCTCGCGCGCTACGGCGTGGGCGGACGCAACCTACGCGTGTTCCGCTCCTCCGCCGACCGCGAGGCGAGCCTGCTGCAGCAGATCCTCGCGCCGGCACTGCGCTCGCGCAACCCGCAGCGGCGCAAGGACGCGGTCGATGCGCTTGAGAACCTCGCCGCGGTGACCACCCACTTGAAGCATCTGCTGCTCGTGCGTGACCTGCGCAAGATCGTCAGGTAGGACCGGGCGGGGTGCCGACCGCGCAGCGCAGTCGCACGATCGCGGCCTCCACCCAGGAGTTGTGGGACGTGCTGGGCGATCCCCACCATCTGCCGCGCTGGTGGCCGCGCGTGGACCGGGTGGAGTCCGTCACCCTGACGGGCGCAGGCGAGCCGGACGCGTTCACCGAGGTGTTGATGAGCGACAAAGGCAAAATGGTGCGTGCCGACTTCAAGCTCCTGGACATGGTCGACTCGCGGCGTGTGGTGTGGTCCCAGCAGACCGAGAACACCCCGTTTGCGCGTGTGCTGAAGAGCGCCGAAACCGAGATCAGCCTCGCCGACGCGCACGCTGGCGGGGAACCCGTGACTGAGGTGACGATTGAGCTGCGTCAAACGCTGCAGGGCTTCCTTGCCCGCCTCGGCGGGCATCTCGTGCGCCGCGCGGCCCGCTCCACGATCGAGGAAGCGCTGGACGGGTTGGAGCGGATCGTCGGCAGGCGGTCCGGAGTTGTCTGAGCAGCACACGAGGATGCGCTGGTGGGGGTGGGGCGACCCGCAGCGTCCGCCCGGGCTGCCGCCGCACGCGCTGAGCTTTCTGCACGACACGGTCGGTCTCGGTGCGAGGCCGCGTCCACCGGTGGCACTCGAACACGTGCGGTTGCCCACGCCCACGATTCCAGCCGCCGCGCTCGACGTTCTGCGCGAGATCACGGGCTCAGAGCAGGTGCGTGAGGATCACGCAGACCGCGTCGCCCATGCGGCGGGCCGCGGCTACCCGGATCTGGTGCGCCTGCGTGCCGGTGCACCAGAGGGCGCACCTGACGCGGTGCTGTATCCGTCCTCGCACGAGCAGCTGCGCGCGCTGCTGGCGGCGTGCGCGCGGTTCTCGCTGGCCGTGGTCCCATTCGGTGGCGGTACGAGCGTCGTGGGTGGCGTGGAGCCGCTGCGCGGCGCCCAACAGGCAGTGGTCGCACTTGACATGTGCCGCATGGAGAGCGTGCTGGAGCTCGACGAGCGCTCCCTGATCGTGAGCGTCCAGGCGGGCGCGCGGGCGCGCGAGCTCGAGCGCTGGCTGGTGCGACGCAATCTCACGCTCGGGCACTTCCCGCAGTCGTTTGAGTACGTGACGCTCGGCGGTTGCGCGGCGACACGCTCGGCCGGACAAGCATCGACTGGGTATGGACGCTTCGAGCGGATGGTGCAGGGATTGCGGCTGGTGGCCCCCGCGGGCGACATCGAGCTGCCCGCGCTGCCGGCCAGCGCTGCCGGTCCGGGACTGCGCGAACTGCTGGTCGGCTCGGAGGGCACGCTCGGCGTGATCGACCAACTGTCGCTGCGAGTGCGCCACGCACCCGCCGAACGTGTCTATGAAGGTGTGTTCTTCGAGAGCTTCCCCGCGGGTGTGGATGCGTTTCGCCAGCTTGCCCAACATCACGCGGCGCCGGATGTGGCGCGACTGTCAGACGAGCAGGAGACGCGCATGTCGCTTGCGCTCGCCGGCTCAGGTGGCACGAAGGGGCGGTTCGGGCGCGCGTATCTAGGTGTGCGCGGCTACGCGGATGGCTGTCTTGCGATCCTTGGCTTTGAGGGTGGGCACAGTGAGGTGCACGAGCGTCGTGCCCGGGCTCGCGAGATCGTGCGCCGTGCGGGTGGGCTGTCGGTGGGACGCTCGCCCGGCCGGGCCTGGTTGGCGTCGCGCTTCGCGGCTCCCTACCTGCGCGACGAGCTGCTCACGCACGGCGTGATGGTCGAGACGCTCGAGACGGCCACGCGCTGGTCGAACCTAACCTCGCTTCACGGCCGGGTGACGGGCGCGATCGAGCAGGCGCTGCGCGCGTGTGCGACTCCGGGGCTGGTTATGTGTCACGTCTCGCACCTGTATGAGACCGGCGGCTCGCTGTACTTCACGTTCCTGGCCCGCCAGCGCGAAGGCGAGGAGCTTGTGCAGTGGCAGGCGGTCAAGGCGGCCGCCAGCGCCGTGATCGTGGAGGGCGGGGGCACGATCACCCACCATCACGCGGTCGGGCGCGATCACGCGCCGTGGATGGAGCGAGAGGTCGGCGGCGAGGGCGTGCGCGCGCTGCAGGCACTGAAGGCCGAGTTGGACCCCACGGGGATCATGAACCCGGGGAAGTTGCTGCCCTGATGGGTGATCGGGAGGGCGGCGGTATCTTCCAAATCCGCATGCATAACACTTTACAAAATGAAGTGTTATGCATGCGAAAAGTAATGAACGGGCGACGCCCGGATCACTGATTCTTCGGAATGGACGACGTCCGGATCGCTGATTCTTCGGAACGGGCGACGTCCGGATCGCTGATTCTTCGCCCGCGGGCCTGTCTATCTGTGATTGGGGAGAGGTCGGCTAGTGCAGCGCGAAGGAGCCCCTCAGCACGACCGGTCCCGGTTGGGTCGGGTGGGTGCTGGTCTCCCGCGTGATGATCAGCTGGTGGTAGTCGCCGGCGTTGGTCGGCAGCGGACCTCCGCCTTCCATGCGCCCGGTTGAGCTCACGCTCGGTGCCCGGCCGAGCGGCGCGGAGCTCGACGGGGAGTTGTAGAGCCACACCGCGTAGAAGAAGCCCGACGAAGGAGGCAGTCCCTGGGCCGCCACGTAGAACGCGCGGCGCGCGCCCTCCGACAGCACATAGGCTTCCCCGTTTGCTTTGAGCGTCGATTCGGCCGCGGTGAGCTTGATCGTCTTGTCGAGTGTTGGCTTGGTTGCGCTCGATGTTGAGGTCTTCGCGGCGCTCGATTTCGTGCTGGAGTTGGAGCTCGAGCTTTTCCCTCCACCGCTCGACAGCAGCACCACGACGACGACGATCACAATGACGATCCCGCCGAGCAAAAGCGCGCCCGCCCTTCTGGAGCTCGCCGTCGTCCGTCCCATCCGCGGACCCCGATCCCTGAGCGGCGGTGAGTCCGGTGCACCCGCCGCGCCAGAGCGAGCGGCTGGACGAGAGCGCCTCGCGCCAACCGTGCCCGCTGTGCCGCTCGCGGCTGAGCGCAGTCCGCCGGACCTCGCCGGATCGCCGCTCAGCGGATCGTTTGCGAGCGAGTCGAGCGCCGCGTGTGCGCGGTTTCGCACAGTGCTCTCCGGGATGGCGAGCATGTCAGCCACCTCGCTGTAGCTCTTGCCGCGCTCGAGCACGAGCGACAGCACGGCACGCTGGTCGGGTGGCAGTCGGTCGAGTTCAGTCATGGTGAGCACCGTCGATCGCGCCCTGCCGGACACTGACGGCCGAGCGTAGGCTATCGTGGCCGCCCGATGACCACGCCGCCCGTCGCGCAGCTCAACGAATTCCTGCTGGGCTTCGACCGTCTCTACGGACTCGAGCTGGTCGCATTGAGCGACACCGAGGCTAGTGCGCGAGTCCTCGTGGGAGACCAGCACAAGCAACCGGCCGGGCTTGTGCACGGTGGCCTGTACGCGTCGGTGGCGGAGGCGATTGCGTCGATCGCCACGGCCATGGTCGTGCTGGACGAAGGCCATGTCGCGGTGGGGCTGTCCAACAGCACGAGCTTCCTGCGACCGATCACCGAAGGCACGGTGCACGCGCACGCCACCCGCGTACACCGTGGGCGCACCACGTGGGTGTGGGACGTTACGTTCACCGACGACAACGGCCGCTCGTGCGCGCTCACGCGCATGACGATCGCCGTTCGCCCGCTGCCCGCCTGAGCCTCTACGCCGAGCCTCTGCGCCGAGCCTCTGCGCCGAGCCTCTGCGCCACGCGTCCGGCCTGCTGCTGTCTCCGCCGCAAGGCCGCTCCCGCTGAGCGCTCTCACCCCTTGACGTGTTGCTCGTCGTGAGGGTGCAAGCCCTATTCGCTCAACACGCGCGGGACGCTCACGCCAGCCGGCACCTGGCCTGGGAGGGGCACACTGCTGAAGCCCGTGTTGGGCAGCGCCGCGGGGAGCGGCTCAAGTGGCGAGCCGACCTCGTTCACGGGCGCCATCATGCTCACGGCTTCGCGCGCGAGCGCGGGACGATCCGCGTACACGCTGACGACCACCCGGCCGGTGGCCAGCGCGAGCGTGTCGCCGCCCTGTGCAGAGCTCACACTCAGGTTGCGCAGCGACGGCGCGCGCGTTGCCGACGCGCCACCTGGGATGAAGCTGTTGTCGGGCGAGGTCACGATCGAGATCGCCGTCACGCACGTGTACTGCCCGCCCAGCACGCAATCGCCGTAGCCGATGCTCACCGCCTCGCTCGGATCGATCGTGACGCTGCTGATCTTCAGGCCGTGGAACGTCACCCCGTCCCAATACACGGGGAAGTGGCTCTGCACGAGCACGCTCTCCAGCGGCTTGGGCCCGATCGGCTTGTCCTGCAGGGTGTTCCCACAGGAGCTCAGCGCCAGCGCACACACGAGCAGTCCGGCGAGCGGCAACGCGCAGCGCGAGCGATGAGAGAGTGGGCTACCGATGGGCATGGCGTGCAACTGCGCACGCACGCGCGGACCGGGGAATGGGCGTCGCTCGATCACGCTGGCAGGGTAACGGCGCAGCGGATTATCAGCCCCGGTAGGCGTTCGTGATCGGCATGCGCCGGTCACGCCCAAACGCACGCTCGGTGATCTTGATGCCCGGCGGTGCCTGGCGGCGCTTGTACTCGGCGAGGTCCACGAGTCGCGCGGTGCGCCGCACGTCCGCGGCTGGTAGCCCTTCGGCAATCAGCTGCTCGCGGCCGCGGTCCAGCTCGATGTAGCCGTGCAGGATGCGGTCCAGCACGTCATACGGCGGCAGCGAGTCCTGGTCGACCTGGTTCTCGCGCAACTCCGCAGATGGGGCTCGCTCGATGATCGTGGGGGGGATCGGTGCCTCCACCCACACGCCGGCAGGTCGGCGCATGAGTGCCTCGGGCTCGTTGCGCCAACGCGCAAGCCGGTACACGAGCGTCTTGGGCACGTCCTTGATGACCGCGAAGCCGCCCGCCAGATCGCCGTACAGCGTCGTGTATCCAACCGACATCTCCGACTTGTTGCCAGTCGTCAGCACCAGCCACCCAAACTTGTTGGAGAGCGCCATCAGCAGGTTGCCGCGGATCCGCGCCTGCAGATTCTCCTCGGTCAGGTCCGCTGCCAAACCCTCGAAGTCGGTGCTGAGCGTCTGCATGTAGGCGTCCATCGCCGGCTCGATCTGAAACTCGTGCACACGCACTCCCAGCCTGCGCGCCAGTGCGCGCGCGTCGTCCTGCGTGGCCGAGGAAGAATAGGGAGAGGGCATTACCGCGACGTTCACGCGCTCAGAGCCCAGCGCGTCGACGGCCAAGCACGCCACCAGCGCCGAGTCGATTCCGCCCGAGAGTCCCAGCACGACTGCGCCGAAGCCGTTCTTCTCGACATAGTCGCGCAGGCCCAACACCAGCGCCTCGTAGACCTCCGCCTCCTGGGGGGAGATGGTGGGGCGCAACGGCGCGGACGGTCCCGCGGCGGGTGAGCCCGAGATAGGCGGTTGTTGTGCGGGGGAGTCAGGGAGGGCCGTCTGTGAGAGTGAAAAGACGGGGCGCTGAGCGGGTGTGGCGATAGGGCCGCCGAGCGACGAGCCGGTATTCCCCACCGTCAGGTCGATCTCACAGACGAGCAGGTCCTCCTCGAACTGCGCTGCCCGCGCGATCGTCTCACCGGCCGGGTCAAGCAGGAAAGAGTGCCCGTCGAACACCAGCTCGTCCTGGCCCCCCACCATTGCGCAGAACGCGATGTAGGCGCCCGTCTCCCGTGCGCGCTCTGCAAACAAGCGCTCGCGTTCCAGGCCCTTGCCCGCGTGATAGGGAGATGCCGACGCGTTCACGATCACGCGCGCTCCGGCGGCGGCCTCCTGCGAAGCGGGGGGCCCGGGCACCCACAGGTCCTCGCAGACTGTCACCCCGAGCACGACCCCTTTTCCTCCAACATCAACACCGTCCGGCGCGCGCAAAGCGTCCAGGTCGATCGTCAGGCCACCGTCGCCCGATCTGAAATAGCGCTGCTCGTCGAACACGCCATAGTTGGGGAGGTGCAGCTTGCGGTAGACCGACCGCACCCGAGCGCCCGCGAGGATCGCCGCCGAGTTGTAGACGCTGCCATCGGCGCGCTCCGGGAAGCCCACGATCGCCACGATCTCCGCGGCAGAGCGAGCGAGCTCGTCGAGCTTCGCGCCCGTGTCGGTGAGGAAGTGCTCGCGCAGCAACAGGTCCTCTGGCGGGTAGCCACACAGCGCCAGCTCGGGGAACAGCACCAGCTCGGCACCCGCCCGCTTGGCCTGCTCGATGCCCGCGCGGATGCGCTCCGCGTTGCCGTCGAGATCCCCAACGGTCGCGTTCATCTGACACAGGGCCAGGCGCAACCCGCTCGTCACCGTCGTCCAGCTTGCGTCACTTGTGGGCTGCCACCGCGCGCGGACGGCGAGCGCGTCGCGGACGAGGCGCATCCACGCCGGCGGCGCTTGCCAGCGCCTTGATCGCGCGCTCCAGCTCGCGCGCGATCGTCTCAAGCTCCGGCAACGCGTCGTAGTCGGCGAGCAGCCCGAAGCCGAGATGGCCGTTGTAGCTCATCACGGCGATTCCCAACGCCTGGCGACGAGCCAACGGCACCACTGGATACAGCGCCTGCAGACGGCGTCCCAACAGGTACAGGGGGAATTGGGGGCCCGGCACGTTCGTCACGACCACGTTGAAGAAGCGCTGGCGCGCCTGCAGCCGTGCGGCCTGGCTGAGGATCGTCGGCGGCGCGAAACCCGTCAGGTTGGTCAGCACCTCCGCGCCCACCGCCTGCCCGGAGTGCTTGAGATCGTCCATCTCCAAGCGCACCTGCGCCAGGCACTCAGCGGGGTCGACAACGCCCACCGGCAGCGGAGCCCACATCGCCGCCACGCGGTTTCCCAACGCGCCGCGCTCGATGTTGGCGCGCACCGACACCGGCACCATCGCCTTCAGCACCAACCCCTCGGTGTCATAGCCCTGCACGCGCATGTGGCGTCCCAGCGCGAGGCTCACCGCCGCCAGCACCACGTCGTTGAGCGTGCCGCCCAACGAGTTCTTGATCGCCTTGAACAGCGCCAGATCGGCGTCCACCCACGTGTAGCGCCGGTGCGCGGTGATGTCCACGTTGAACGGGCTCGGCGGCGCCGGCGCGTTGATCCCCGCGAGCGTGGTCGCGCCAACCCCGACGATCGCGTCCTTCACGTGCCCCAGCGCACGGCGCGGAGTGCGCAGCACCGCTCGCGCTCCGCGCACCATCTCCGCGGGCACGGTCGAACGCTCCAGCAGCGCGTCTGAGAGCAGCTTCGCCGAGCCCGGCAGCGGGCGCGCGACCCACGGCATCGGCGGACGCGGCGTGCCCGCCGGCTCGGCCTCGGCGTCAAACAGCACGGTTGTGATGTCCACGCCTGAGATCCCGTCCACGAGCGCGTGGTGGGTCTTCGCGATCAGCGCAAACCGCTCGCCGGCCATGTGCTGCACGAGCCACATCTCCCACAGCGGCTTGGAGCGATCCAGGCGCTGGGAGAACAACCGTCCCGCCAGCTGCTTGAGCTCGGCATCGTCCTCGGGCCGCGGCAGCCCGGTGTGGCGGATGTGGTAGCGAGGGTTGAAATGCGGGTCGTCGGTCCACACCGGGCGACCCTGCCCCAACGGCACAAACGACAGTCGCTGGCGATAGCGCGGCACCAGATGCAGGCGCGAGAGGATGTGCTCCACAAACTGCTCATACGGCGGCGCCTGGCCCTCGAACACCATCACCGAGGCCACGTGCATGTGCGCGGAGCTGTGGTCCTCCAGGTGCAAAAACGCGGAGTCCAGGCCCGTTAGGCGGTCGGGGTTAGCCATCGGCTTTGATTGTCGCTGCTCGCGGGTCTGCAGTCAACGCCGAGTGCTCACTAGCGGCGCTGACGATGCCCGTGCTTGTGCGCCGAGACGCCCCACGATGCCGCCGACACTTCAGCGAGAGAGCGAGTGCGGGTTGTGCACGAGCGTGTGCACGTCCAGTTCGTCGATGCTCGCGTGGCCGGACAGCGCCATGTTCAGATCGAGATCGGCCAGGAACGCGCGCAGCACGTCCACGACGCCCTGCTCACCCCCGAGCGCTAGCCCCCACACGTAGGGACGCCCGAGGCACACGGCGCGCGCGCCGAGCGCCAGCGCCTTCAGCGCGTCTGAGCCAGAGCGGATGCCGCTGTCGAACAGCACCTCGCAATCCTCGCCCACGGCCTCCACCACGCCCGGCAGCGCCTGCAGCGATCCGATCGCCCCGTCCACCTGACGGCCGCCGTGGTTGGACACGATGATCCCCTCGATCCCGTGCTCCACTGCCAGTCGCGCGTCCTCGGCGCTCTGGATGCCCTTCAACACGATCGGCAGTTTGGTGCACTCGCGCAGGAACTCCAGATCGGCCCACGTCACCGACGGGTTGGAGAACTGCCACGCCCAGTAGGCCACCGCGGTCGGCAGGTCCTCCTCGGGTGGCTTCGGCAGCGCCGCGCGAAACACCGGGTCCTGCAGGTAGTTGACGTTGCCCTCGCCGCGCAGGAACGGCAGGAAGCCCTCGGTCAAATCCGCTGGGCGCCAGCCGAGCAGCCATGTGTCGAGCGTGACCACGAGCGCCTTATAGCCGCACTTCTCCGCGCGCTCGATGAAACTGCGCGCGAGCTCGCGGTCGCGCGGCCAGTAGAGCTGGTACCAGCTGTCCTGCTCGCCGGCTGCCTCGGCGATCTGCTCGATCGTGTGCGATGCAGCGGTGCTTGCGATCAGCGGCAAGCCGACGTGCGCCGCGGCGCGCGCGCTGGCCAGCTCGCCTTCGGGGTGGGCCACCGTCTGCACGCCTATCGGGGCCAGCAGCACCGGTGCCGGCAGTTTCGTGCCGAGCACGGTGCGCGCGAGTGTGCGCTCTGACACATCGCGCAGCATGCGCGGCACGATCCGCCACTCGTCAAATGCCTCGCGATTTGCACGAATCGTGTGGCCGCGCCCCGCGCCGCCCTGGATGTATCCACGCGGCCCGCGCGAGAGCATCGCGTAGGCGTCTCGCTCAAGCTCGCGCCAGTCCAGCGGCCTGGCGGGCTTGCGGCCGCCCAGCATCCCAGCGAGGTAGATCTCGTGCTCGAAATTGGAGAAGGGAGGTTGGAGAGCCATTGGCCCAGATCCTATTGGGAGCCGCCAAATGTCGTCAGTGCAGGCGGCGCGGCGAAGACAGGCGATCGAGCGAGTGTGTTGCGAATCACACTTTGAGACGTTTGCGGTGCTCTAGTGTCCCCTGAATTGCCTGACCTCGCCGAGTCGTCTTCGTGAATGAAGACGAACGGGGGACCCACTGCCGAGCCTGTTGTTGTGAGGGCTTGGATGGGGCGAATCGGCCGCTGCTGCGGCTGTAACGCCCGACTGGCGCGCGTATGGACGCGTGTCGCCGGCGGACGTGAGCCCGACAGCTAACCCCGTAGGCGTAACACCAAGGAGGACCTCTTTGTTGAGGCCGCACATAAACGGGCGCGTTCGTCGCGCCCATCTGGCGCCGCTTGCCGTGAGCTTGACCTGCGGAGCCGCCCTGACCGTTCCCTCAGTCACAGGAGCTGCTGTTACAACAGTGGCCTCACCGCAACAGGCGGGACCGCCGCCGGGTGTTCCCACAAATCCAGTGACATCGGCGACGCCGAATGCTCTCGCGGTTGGGGGTGAATCTGCGATTGCGGATATTTCCGTAACACCGGGTATCCCAGCGATAGCGAATGGGGAGAGCGGTACACCGTTTGCCGCGTCGGTGCGTGGACACCTGAAATTGCGCCTGCGGCGTGTGAACCTGAATGTGCTGGACGGCTCCGCGGCGACGGTCGCCGGCACGCTGCGCCCGGCGCTGGCTGGGCGTGTTGTGTACCTACAACGTCTCGGGCGCCACGGGTGGAGGAATATTTCTCACACTCTGACTGGGGCGCGCGGGCGTTTCGTGCTGCGCTACACCCCGCATCACCTGTTCAGTGAGCGTGTGCGGGTGCTGTTTGCCGGTGACGCGCACGACATCAGCACGCATCGCTACGTCGGCCTGCTGAGCTCCTACCGGCTGGCGGACGCTTCGTGGTACGGCGGTGGCGGCAGCCTCGCCTGCGGTGGCGAGCTGACGAGCGCGACGATGGGGGTCGCCAACAAGACGCTCCCGTGCGGCACGCTCGTCACCCTGCGCTACGACGGCCGGTCGGTGAGAGTGCCGGTGGTGGACCGTGGCCCCTACGTCGAAGGCCGCGAATTCGATCTCACCGAAGCCACCAAGCGCGCGCTGGGCTTCGAAGGGGTGGGCGAGGTGTGGAGCACGCGTTAGCAGCCCCCGGTGCCCGCGGCATGTGCCGCGGGCACCGGGGACAGCGCTGTTGTCGCCGTTTCGTGGAACGACTCCGCGGGTAGCTACCGTTGCAAGCCAATCGGGCACGTGGTGGTCTGCGTGCGGGAGCGCGAAGGAGCTATGAAGGCAACCGTTAGTAGACATCGAGCAGCAAAGCCCGACAAGCGTGGCGCGCGCAAAAAGGCGGTCGCGGTCACTGTGGCGACGTGGCGCGCGGCGCGTGTGATGCGTCGGCTGAGACTTGCCAGGCGCCGCCGTCGAGGCTCCGCCACGAGTAAGCGCTCACGCGCCGTGCAGGCCGGCTCGGTCGCGCTCGGATCGTTCGCGCTTGGCGCGAGCGCGTTTGGGGCGATGGCGATCGGAGCGCTCGCGATCCGCCGACTGGCGATCAAGCGCGGGGTCATCGGGCGCCTGGAAGTGGAGCAGCTGAAAGTGGGCCGATTGGAGGTCGACGAGCTCGTTGTGCGCAACCGTAGTTGAATACACGGTTGTGATCGACCGTCGCGGTAGCGCCCAAAGGTAGTCGTGGACCTCACGTTCAACGAGCGCGAGACCGCGTTTCGCGAAGAGCTGCGCGCGTGGCTGGCCGATAACCGGCCCGCGGAGGAGCCCAGCGAGGGCGGCGAAGACGCCCACTACGCGTGGCGGCGCGACTGGCAGCGGCGCCTGTACGACGCCGGCTGGGCGGCGCCGGCGTGGCCCGCGGAGTACGGAGGCCGTGGCGCGTCGCTGACCGAGTCGGCGATCTATTTCGAGGAGCTGGGTCGCGCGCGCGTGCCGCTGCCGGCCAACGTGCTCGGCCTGCTGCTGGGCGGGCCGACGCTGATGGTGTGGGGCACCGACCGCCAGAAGGAGCGCTACCTGGCGCCGATCCTCTCCGCGGAGGAGATCTGGTGCCAGGGCTTCTCAGAGCCCGACGCGGGCTCTGACCTAGCGTCGCTGAAGACGCGCGCGGTCAAGGATGGCGATGGGTGGGTGGTGACAGGCCAGAAGGTGTGGACCAGCGGCGCGCAGTACTCCAAGTGGTGCATGCTGGTGGCGCGCACCGACGGCAATGTGCCCAAGCACAAGGGCCTCACCTACTTCCTGATGGACATGGAGCAGGATGCGGTGCAGATCCGCCCGCTGCGCCAGATCACCGGCGAGGCTGAGTTCAACGAGCTGTTCATCGAGGAGGCGCGCATACCGGCGGAGAACGTCGTCGGCGGAGAAGGCAACGGCTGGAAGGTCGCGCTCACGACGCTCATGAACGAGCGCGCTGGACTGGGCTTTGCGCTGCAGGTGCGCTTGCGCCAGCTGCTGGATGACACGATCGTGGTCGCGCGCGAGCGTGGGCTGCTGGAGAACGCGCTGTATGCCGACGCGCTCGCCGATCTGCACATCCGCTGCGAGTCGATTCGCCTGCTGGCGTGGAAGGGCCTGACCGACGTAGAGCGCTACGGCCAGCCCGGGCCCGAGGGGTCGCTGGTGAAGTGGCTGTGGTCGGACACCAACCAGCGCCTCACCCAGCTCGCCGCCGAGATCGTGGGTCCCGCGGCGCTGACAGCCGGCACGAGCTGGAGCTATGAGCTGCTGCGTGCGCGCGGCAACACGATCGAGGGGGGCACCACCGAGGTGCTGAAGAACATCGTGGCCGAGCGCGTGCTGGGGCTGCCGCGGCTGAAGGCGGTCTCCTGATGGATTTCGGCCTGAGCGACGACCAGCGCGAGATCCAGCGCACCGCACGCGAGCTGCTGGGCGAGCGGGCACGCCCTGGTCGTGTGCGCGAGCACGCCGAGTCGGGGCGGATGGACGACGGGCTGTGGCACGAGCTGTGCGAGCTGGGGTGGCCGGGTATCGCGATCGCAGAGGAACACGGCGGTCAAGGCTTGGGGCTTGTGGAGCTGTCGATCCTGTGTGAGGAGCTGGGACGCACAGTCGCGCCCGTGCCGCTGCTGCCGACGGTGCTCGCCTCGACTGTGATTCAGCACGCGGGCTCTGAGGAGCAGCATGACAAGTGGCTTCCCGGCCTGGCGAGTGGCGAGCTGATCGGCGCGCTTGGCACAGCGCGCGATGGGGTCGCGGAGCTGCTCATTGGCGCACCTGCCGCACAGCTGCTGGTGCTTGTCGAAGACGGTGCCGCACGGGTGCTCAGCACCGAGGACGCGGAGATCGAGCCGGTCGATTCGGTCGACCCCACACGCCCAACTGCCCGCGTGAGAGCTTCAGCGGGCGCGGGCGAGCCGTTGGAGGGCGATGTGGCCGGTGGGATCGATCGCGCGCTGGTGGCGATCGCCTCCGAGCTCGTCGGGGTGTGCGACCGCGCGCTTGAGATGACCGTCGCCTACGTGAAGGAGCGCAAGCAGTTCGGCGTGCCGGTGGGCTCCTATCAGGCGGTGTCGCACCGTTGCGCGCAGATGCTGCTGGACACCGAGAAGGCGCGGTCCCTGACCGCGTTTGCGGCGTGGGCAGCAGACGCGGACCCGGAGCGACTGGCGGAGGCCGCCGCGATGGCCAAGGCCGCGTCCTCGGAGGCCGGCGTGGAGGTCACGACCTCGGCGATCCAGGCCCACGGCGGGATCGGCTTCACGTGGGAGGCGGATGTGCACTGGCTGTACAAGCGCGCGTTGCTCGATGCGGCGCTGCTGGGCGGCGCCAAGCCGCAGCGCGCCAGGCTCGCAAGAGTCCTCGCCCATATGTGATAACGTACGCTCGTATGTCGAGCGTACGCAACTGGGACGGGGCCAGCTACGACCGAATCTCCGGGGTGATGGAGGCGCTTGGACGCGAGGTGCTCGCACGGTTGGGGCTGCAGGGCGACGAGCTCGTGCTCGACGCCGGCTGTGGGTCGGGGCGGATAACCGAGGCGCTGATCGAGCGGCTGCCGCGTGGGCGCGTGATCGCCGTGGACCAGTCGACCTCGATGGTGGACGCCGCCAAGCAGCGACTCGGCGAGCAGGTCGACATCCGGGTAGCCGACCTGCTCGAGCTGGACGTTGGGGAGCCGCTCGACGCGATCCTCTCGACCGCCACCTTCCACTGGATCTCAGATCACGACCGTCTCTTTGCGCGTCTGCTCGCGAATCTGCGACCCGGCGGGCGGCTGGTGGCCCAATGCGGGGGAGAGGGCAACATCGACGTCCTGCGCGGCAAGGCGGGCACCGTCGTCGCGCGTGAACCCTACGCCGCGCATTTCGCCGACTGGGTACCGCCGTGGAACTATGCGGGACCGCGCCAGACCCAGGAGCGTCTGCTCTCGGCGGGCTTCGCCTCGGCCGAGTGCTGGCTGCAACCGGCGCCCCAAGAGCCAGAGCACCCACGTGAGTTCCTTTCCACGATCGTGCTTGGACCGCACGTGCAGAAGCTGCCGGAGGATCTGCGCGAGAGCTTCATGGACGAGGTGATGGCCGTTTTGGGTGAGCCGGTGGTAGTCGACTACGTGCGGCTAAACATCGACGCTGTGGCGTAGCTGTCTACTCGCCGTCGTCGCGAACCGAGCGGCTGATTGCCTCGCTCGGCTTGGAAGGCTCGACGAATTCCTCGGCATTCGACAGTACCTCCTGTGCGGTTGGCGTCACGGTGCGCAGGCCCGCGAGGCGCGCGGCGGCGCTCTGGCGTTCGTCGTAGGTGATGAAAGCGTCGATGGGGGATAGCGAAAGCGCCGTTGCCACATGAATAGCGTCGAGAGCGCGCAGAGCAGACTCTGGCAATCCACCAGCGGCAATGAGAACGGTTTGGTCGACTGGCACGGTCGCAAGCGAATCGAGCACATCGTTGGCTTGTTCGATGAGCGCATCGAGCGAGAGCTCTGCGTCATCGGCCGTAGCGCGACGTATGGCGCGTGGCACCTCTGTGAGGACAAGCTCGCTGGAGAGGAGGTCTGCCTCCTCTAGAAAGGTGCTCAACGCGGCGCTCTCAAGCTCCTCGCGAACGAGCTTCACGAGTGCCGACGCATCAAGGTAGAACAGCGCCACCTCAGCGGTCGCCGCGAATCTCGTCCAGTGCCCGCGTGAGTGCCCGCGGGTCGCCGGCGAGGTGCAAAGGCTTCGGGAGAGCTACCCGGACTGGCCGGGTAACTCGACCTTCCGCGATAAGGCGGTCGAGAGCGGCGCCTGTAGTTGCCGGGGGCCCAAGCTCGGCGACCGGCCGGTTGCGGTCGGTTACCACCAGCCGCTCTCCGTCTTCGACACGCCGCAAGTAGCGACTGAGATTCTGACGCAGCTCTGCAATGCCAACGGTGACACTCATGTACATGAATGTAGCATGAAGCTATCGATAAGGGTACTCCGATCTGCACTGTCTGTGGTAGTCGCGATTACGTGCGGCTAAACATCGACGCTGTGGCGTAGCCCGATCCGCTCGACCGCGTCGGCGATCGCGATCGCGCCGTCGCTACGGGCCAGCGCGACCGACATCGCCTGTGCGCCTCGCTTGAGATCTGGATTCTCGAGCGCGGCTGCGATTGTTTGGCGAAGCTTGCGGGGGGAGGCGCTCTTGCGGACGCGCACGCCTGCGCCGGCGACGACTACCCGCGCGGCGTTGTCGGGCTGATCGCGACCGTCGGGGACGCACACGAGCGGCACGCCGTCGGCAAGGGCGGCGTTGACCGTCTGCCAGCCGGTGTGCGTCACCACGAGCGCGGCGTGCGGGAACACGCTGCGGTGGGGAACGTAGTCCACGACACGTGCGTTGGCGGGAAGCTTCAGTCCCATTGTGTCGAGCGCGGGCCCTGCGGTCAACAATGCTCTGACCTGCAATCCCGCCGCTGCATCCAGCGCACGCTGGGCCATCGCAGCTTGATTCATATAGCTGGTACTGAAGCTGATCACGACCAGTGGGTCCGTGTTGGTCTCAGGCCAAGGCGAGCTCCACTCGCCGGGATACGGCTCAAATGCTGGTCCCACGTAGTGGACATTCGCGGGAAGCTTGCCGCGGCTTGAGAAGTCGAGCTCGGGGGCGGTCATCATGTAGATCGCCTCGACCCCCAGCAGCTGCGCGCCCCATGTGTCCAACGGCGCCAGCCCCTGCTCCGTGCGTGCCTTGTTGAGAAGGGGAAGGCCCAGCGCGAGTCCGCGGCCGGCGATGAAGTTGAGCATCGAGTCGCGCGCGCTGCCGACCGGGCCGAGCATCGGACGCAGACCGCCGCTGAAGAGTGGCGGCACGCCGTCGAGGGGCAACGGGTACGGACAGTGCACGAGCGCCACCGTGGGCACGTCGGCGTGCTCAGCCGCCACGGCGGCGCCGGTGAGCATCCAGTCGAGCACCACAGCGTCGGCCGGCCAATCGTCCAGCAGCTCGGCGCACTCGCGGGCTACATCTAGCACGAACGCGAACAGGCCATTCCTGAGCAGGCGCCGGCCCGCGCCCATCCGCGTGCGAGGCTCCCAGTCGCGCAGGGTGTCGGTCTCGCGGCGAGTGATGTCCAAGTCTGGCAGCGCTCGTTTGAATTCGACGAACTCGGCGCCGGTGCGCTCGATCCGCTCGCGCGCGGCGCGGTGGGCCACTACGCGCACCTCATGACCGCGCTCGACGAGTTGCCGCGTGACGGCAAGTTGTGGTGGCGCATTGCCACTGAACGCCAGGAGTGTCTGGAAGACGCGCACGCTATATTGACCTTAGCTGATATCAAATGAATTTGTCGAACGCCAACGCCTCTACACAGAAACGCCGGTACCGCATGTCGGCCAGGGCCGATGCTGCGGCGGCAACCCGCGAGCGTCTACTGGATGCGGCCTGGCGGCACTTCGCGACACGGCCCTATGAGGACGTTCGCCTGCAGGATGTGGCCGAGGACGCGGGGGTGACGGCCCAGACGCTGCACACGCACTTTGGCTCCAAGGACCAACTCCTCATCGCCGCGTACTGGTGGTGGGGTCAGCAGCAAATAGAGCAGCGCGACACAGCGCCGGTGGGACAGGTCAGAACTGCCATCGAGCTGCTCTTCGACCACTACGAAGCCCATGGTGTGGCCGTCCTGCGGATGCTCTCCCAAGAGGAGCGCCATCCCGCCATTCACAAGCTCACCGACGCCGGTCGCGCTTACCACCAGGCATGGGTTGAGAGGACGTTCCGGCCACTCTTGGATGACCTACGGGGTGCGGTGCGCGAGCGGCGCATAGCGGCAATGGTGGTTGCCACCGACCTGCTCGTGTGGAAGCTGTTGTGTCACGACATGGGCCTGGATCGCAGTCAGGCCGAAGAGATCATGGTCGAGATGGTGGAGTCCTCCTCGCAATAAGGTTTGCCAGTCGCTCTCAAGCGGGGGGAAGCGATAGCGCGAGGGTACGCGCGAGCGTGTCGATCGTCGATGGCTGTAGCGATCCGCTTGCGTTCAGTCGCTTTGCCAGTGCCCTGGGGTGGAGCATGAGGTGGCGGCGCATCGTCAGCGTGCTAAACAGCGGCAAGTCGGCGGTGGTGAAGCACAACACGCCCCGGATGGGGACATCGGGATAGTCGCTTAACTCCAGTGCGCGGCTCACGGTCGACACCTGACGGTCGAGGCCGTCAATGAGCTTCGTGCGGTTGCGTTCGTTGATTAATAGTCGCTGTGGCTCGAACAGCGGTTTGGCAACGCGCACCTTCCCGTGGATGTTCTTTGCGTCTATGACGAACACCCCGGTTGGAGCGATCGCGAGGTGGTCGATGTTGCCGTGTCCGCCCGGCATGCGGCGGTCGTGCAGGATGATCGCCGGCCCGCCTGCCGTGCGCTTTTCAAGCGACGCCGCGACCGTCTGCTCCCCAACCTCGCCCTGGTGGAAGGCCACCTCGTGTTGCGGCGCTGAGCGAAAGGTGAGCAGCATCCCGCCAATCAATGGGTGGGTGTCGCGCACTCGAGCTGCCCGGTTGTCCTTACGCCGCTGATACTCGCGCGCCGCGCTGGCTCCCGGCCGACCACGATCGAGCTCGGGCTGCGCCGACGTGGCGATCATTTCGGTTGCAGTCTCGCGGCAGCTCGCGCATGTCACTGTTTTCAGCGCTGCGTCCCACCAACCCAGTGAGCCCGCGGGCAGGACAGAACCGCAAACCGCGCACTTGTCGGGCCGACGTAGTTTCAACATCCGGGATGCCATCTAGTTCCGGATCGTCACTTCACGGTTCGACCTTGAGCGTAGGGACTGAGTTTTGGATGAGCTGCTTAATGCAACGTTTGAACGATCACTGGAGATCGAATGCCGCTTGGATCGCGTCGCTCAGCTCCGGCTCTTGATGGTCGAGCAGTACGCCTATCTGTGCCTTGAGGGCGTCCGTGGGGACGGTGGTTATGTTGTCGCAGCTGACCACGGACAGTGCAGTGAGGCCATTTGCCGCGTCGACCGACACCTCGGTTGAGAGCCCGCGTATGGTGGTGGTGATCGGTGCAACCGTCACGGTCGTCAGATGTGGACGAACGAGCTCACGAGTGAGGACGAGCACCGGTCTGGCCTTGTCGAGCTGCGCAACGTGGATCGGCCGCATCACTCAAGCCCGGATGGCAGGCGGACGGCATGCTCGGCTAGTCCCGCAAGCTCTGGATCCGGACCTGTGCGGGCGAGTATCTGGGCGTCGCGCGCGGCTATAACGCGACGACGCTCGCGTTCCAGCGCTTTGGCGACGACCGATGCGCGGCTGCGCCCCGTGCCGGAGTCGACGATCCCGTCGACGAAGTCCACGAGTTCCTCTGGGAGTCGAACGGCGATCTGCTTGCTCATCCCATAATGGTACCAATATGGGAGCGGTTTGGCTGTGGCCTATTCGGCTCTCAGATCGGCCACGCCGTGGGCCACGCTAGATTCGAAGCACGGTGTCGATCATCGCTGAAAGGACCATCGCACCCACAACGTCGGCTTCTGCCGATGGCCCAGATGACGACCGAGCCCGGTCATCGCGCCCTCCGACGGAGCGCTGCATCGCGCATTTGGATGCCGACGCGTTCTATGTATCGGTCGAGTTGAACCGCCACCCCGAGCTGCGCGGACTGCCGGTGATCGTCGCGGGAAGTGGACCCCGCGCGGTGGTGACGACCGCCAGCTACGAGGCTCGCCGCTTTGGGGTTGGCTCGGCGATGCCGGCGGCGCGTGCGCGCCGATTGTGCCCGCAGGCAATTGTCTTGCCGCCAGACGGCGCGCACTACCGCGAGGTCTCAAAACGCATGATGGGCATCGTGCGCTCCCACGTGGAGCGAGTCGAGGTGGTGGGACTCGACGAGGCCTATCTGGACCTGAGCGGCCTCTATTCGCCGCGTGCTGCCATGCGCCGAATCGTCGCGGACATAGGGGAGACAACAAATCTGGTCTGCTCAATCGGGATCGGGCCCAACAAGCTCGTCGCAAAGGTGGCCTCCGACGCGGAGAAGCCGGCGGGCTTTGTCGTGCTCACGCGCACGCAGGCGTGCGAGCGCTTCGCGGCGGCGCCTCCCGGCTTGATTCCCGGGATCGGGCCAAAGACTGTCGCAAGGCTCGAGGCGATGGGATTGCGGAGCCTGTCCGATCTAGCGCGCACGTCCGAGCAGCTGCTCGTGGAGCGTTTCGGTCCAAATCAGGGTCGCGAACTGCGTCGCCGCGCGCGCTTCGAACACGATGGTGAGGTGAGCGAGGAGCGCAAGGTCGTCTCAGAGTCACGCGAGCGCACCTTCGACTACGACGTGCACGACCCAGCGCAGTTGCGCGAGGTGCTTGCGCGGATGGCAGTAGAACTGTGTGCGAGTCTGCGCACACACGACCACCACGGCCGCACGATCGGCATCAAGGTGCGTCTCGACGATTTCTCCACCGTCACGCGAGCCCGCACGCTTGCCGCACCCACGAGCGATCCCGAGCAGGTCGCAGGTGTGGCGCTCGCCTTGCTTGAGGAGTACTCACCGTCACGGCCGGTCCGGCTGCTGGGGGTGAGGGTGGCTGGGCTGGTCTCGCGCGCTCAACAGGAGGACGCTCGCGCCGGCAACCAAGTCACCACTCGGCAGCTTGAGCTGCCGATGTAGAGGTGTAGTCTTACCCGCACGATGCCGCCAGCCCGCGTAGGAGACATCGAGCTCAGCTACGAGCGCAGCGGCAGCGGTCCGCCGTTGCTGCTGATCATGGGCATGAGCGGCACGATGCACCACTGGGGCGAGCCGTTGCTTGAGGGTCTGCGCCGCGATTTCGAAGTGATCGTCTACGACCACCGCGACGCCGGTGACTCGACCAGGACAGGCGCACCGTTTACGATCGCGGATCTGGCTGGGGACGCGGCGGGACTGCTGCGTGCGCTTGAGATCGATTCGGCATATGTGATGGGCATCTCGATGGGCGGGATGATCGCCCAGGAGCTAGTGCTCGCGCACCCCGAGCTGTTGCGCGCGCTGGTGCTGGGCTGCACTTACTGTGGAGGTGAGGGCAGCGCGCTGGCCAGTGAAGACGTCATGCGCCGGCTTGCAGAAGGGATGGCCTCCGGCGACCGCGAACGCGCGATACGAACCGGCTGGGAAGTCAACGTGTCAGCCCGCTTCGCGGCCAACGAGGAGGTCTATGCGAAGTTCCTGCAAACCGGTCTTAGCTACGGCCTGCCGGTCGCGGTGATCATGGAGCAGATGCGTGCGATAGCGGGGCATGACACGAGCGAGCGGCTCTCCCAGATTCACACGCCCACGCTGGTCGTCCACGGCACCGACGACGAACTGCTGCCCGTTCAAAATGGCCGCATGATCGCCGAGCGCATTCCAGGCTCGCGTCTGGAGATCCTCGATGGTGTTGGTCACATGTTCTTCCTGGAGGAGCCCCAGCGCTCAGCGGAGCTGGTGCGCGAGCACGCTCTCATTAATGCCTGAGGCGCGCGTCGAGCTCGACATCGACGTCGGTCTCGGAGTGAAACTCTCCGGCGAGCAGCACGGGGACGGTGCTTCGATTGTGTTGCTGCACGGATTGACCGCCACGCGCCGCTATGTGGTGATGGGCTCGCGCGTGCTGGAGCGCGCGGGTCACCGTGTGATCTCCTACGACGCGCGCGGCCATGGCCACTCCGACCCGGCGCCCTCGCCCGACGCCTATACATATGGGCTGCTCGCCAAAGATCTGCGAGTCCTGCTCGACGAGCTGCACATCGAGCGGGTGGTGCTCGCCGGCGCCTCGATGGGCGCCCAGACCGCGCTGCGCTTCGCGCTGGATCTTCCAGAGAGGGTGCTCGCGCTTGGATTGATCACGCCCGCTTTCGATCCCGATGCCCCGAGCACGCCTGAGGCCTATGTCGGCTGGGACAAGCTCGCCGATGGCTTGCGTGAGGGCGGGGTGGAGGGCTTTGTGGACGCATACGAGCTAGACGAGATCCCAGAGCACTGGCGTGAAACGGTCGTGAAGGTGCTGCGCCAGCGGTTGTCCGCTCACGATCACCCCTTGGCGGTGGCCGATGCGCTGCAAGCAGTTCCACGCTCCGGGCCGTTCGAGGACTGGCGGGAGCTCGAGCAGATCGAGATTCCGACGTTCGTCGTGGCGAGTCGCGACGAGGCTGACCCCAGCCATCCGCTGGCGATCGGGGAACGCTACGCCGCCACGATCCCTGGGGCGAGGCTCTTCGTCGAGGACGCTGGACCGCCCACCCGCTCGCCGATAGCGTGGCAGGGCGGACAGCTTTCAAAGGTGCTCGCCGGATTGGTCGAGCGGGTGCAGGGATAGTTCGAGCTTGCCCTGCCTCTAGTTCGAGCTTGCCCTGCTTCTAGTTCGAGCTTGCCCTGCGCTCACGAGCGGCGCGCGCGCGTCTACCGGCTTGCGCTCGCGCCGCCCACGAGGTCCACAC